>NZ_CP124836.1:3142875-3514312 GCF_029964055.1 Arthrobacter sp. EM1
GTTCAGGCCATCCGAGGTCCGGACGGTGTTCCCTTCCCGAGCGCAGGCTGGCTACATCTGGCTGAATGCTGCCACGGCAGGATCTGCGCCGGCCCGGGCGCCGGACTCCAGCGCCGTGATTTCCGCCAGCTCGGCAGGGTCGAGTTGGAGGGCCACGGCACCGAGGTTTTCCCGCATGCGGGTTGAGTCGGCCGATTTCGGGATGACGATAGTGCCCTGGCTGAGGTGCCAGGACAGCACGATCTGGGCCGGGGTGGCACCGTACGTGTGGGCCAGGGACTTCACCGCGGCGGCATTCAGGTCAGCGCCCTGACCCAGCGGGCTGTACGCCTCCACGGCAATGCCCAGCGCCCGGCTCTTGGCGGCCAGCTCCTGCTGCTGGAAGGTGGGGTGGATTTCGATCTGGTTCACGGCCGGGACAACGTCCGACGCCGACAGGAGGGTGTCCAGGTGGTCGGCCAGGAAGTTGGAGACCCCGATGGCACGGCTCCGGCCGCTGGCGTGGATTTCCTCCAGCGCCTTCCACGCCTCGGTGAACATCCCCTGGGACGGCACCGGCCAGTGGATCAGGTAGAGGTCCACATAGTCCACCGCGAGCGCCTTGCAGCTGTTCTCAAACGCTTCCCGGGCCTGGGCCTGCTCACCGTTACGGAGCTTGGTGGTGATGAAGATTTCCTCGCGCGGAATACCGGACGCGGCGATCGCCGCACCCACGCCGGCCTCGTTCCGGTACGCTGCGGCGGTGTCAATGTGTCGGTAGCCGGCCGCCAGGGCATCCTCGACAATGCGCTGGGTTTCCGCGGGCGGAACCTGGAACACGCCGAAGCCCAGCTGCGGGATGCGCAGGCCGTTGTTGAACGTCACGGTGGGAATGGTGGTTTCGTGTGCGTGGGTCATCATCACTTCTTCCGTTAGGGGATGGGCCTGCACACGATGCTACGCAGGCAGCGAAGTGAAGTCAGCGGATTTTCCACTCCCTGCGATTCCTAGGACTGGGAGTCCTACCTTCGGCGTAGAAAGCCAAGCGCCGGGCACGGCAGAATGGAGCGCATGGGTCAGAGCGCCGAGTTTGGAAAATTCCTGAAAGCCATGCGGTCACGGCTGACGCCGGAGAACGCGGGGCTCGCCTCGGGCTCTGCCGGCAGGCGGGTCCCCGGCCTGCGGCGCGAGGAGATCGCGCGGCTGGCTGACGTTAGCACCGACTACTACACCCGGCTGGAGCAGGGCCGCAACATCCACCCGTCCCGCGCCGTGCTGGATTCCGTGGCCCGGGCGCTGCGCCTGGACCCGAGCGAGCAGGCGCACATGATCGACCTCCTCGAGAACTGCGCGGATACCCAGCGTCCGCCGGCTTCGGCCCAGGGTGTGCGGCCCGCGCTGCGCCAACTCCTGGACGCCGTCGGCAATGTTCCAGCCCTGGTGCTGGGCCGCCGCACCGACGTGTTGGCCGGAAACCCCCTGGCTTTCCTGTTGCTCGCCGATTTCCCTGCCCTGCCGGCGGCGGAGCGGAACCTGACCCGGTGGATCATCCTTGATCCGCTCGCGCGCGAGCTTTTCCGGGACTGGCCCGCGGTCGCATCCGAGGCCGCCGGGTCCCTGCGTGTGGACGTCGGCCGGCATCCCAACGATGCCCAGGCCAACCAGCTCGTCGGCGAACTCGCGGTCCACAGCGAGCAATTCCGCCAGTGGTGGGCCGGGCACCGGGTGGCCAGGGGCTCCGCGGGAAGTGTCCGGCTCCACCACCCCGTCGTCGGGGACCTGGAACTGAATTTCGAAGACCTCTCCCTGCGCGACGACCCGGATCAGGTGCTTCGGCTCTATTCAGCAAAACCAGGATCGCCCTCCGCCGATTCGCTCGCGCTGCTCGGCAGCTTTGGCGCCGGGTCAGCAGCAACAGAGGAAAGTCCGCGATCACAGGAAACCCGGGATGCATCCGGCGCCGCCAACACCGGCTGACCCGCTTGCTGACGCTTGCTAGCCTGAAGCTGTGAAATACGAATCCCTGTGGATCGGCATGCTCCTCGGCGCGGCCCTTGGCTTTGCCATCGGAGTTGCCACCGCCGACAAGCCCTTTACCGGGCTGTTGATCGGCGTTGCCGTCGGGGCGCTGGTGGGCCTTGCTGCCCGAAAGGACCCCACCAAGAGGTAGCTGGAGGCCTCCGCGGCGAAAAAGCCCGATGGCTTGAAACCGGTGGTTCCGCGCTGCCCGTCCGCTTGGCCAACTGGCAAAGTCGGAATACCCTACCTAGCGCGGTGGTTGTGGGGGGAAAGACTGCAGTGCCAACAGACGGACCCGCAGACCTCCGCAGACCCGAAGGACCCTTTATGAGCCCCCAGCTGACTGTCAAACTCCAGCCCGGAACCCCTGCCCCGGACTTCACCCTTCCGGACGCAGCGGGACAGCACGTCTCACTGGCCGACTACCGCGGCAAGAACGTCATTGTGTACTTCTACCCGCAGGCCGCCACGCCGGGCTGCACCACCGAGGCCTGCGACTTCCGTGACAACCTGGCGTCCCTGCAGGGTTCCGGCTATGAGGTGCTCGGCATCTCCCCCGACGCGCCCGAGGCGCTGGCGCACTTCACCGGCGACTTCGCGCTGACCTTCCCGCTGCTGGCCGACGAAGACCACGCCGTGGCGCTGGCCTACGGCGCTTGGGGCGAGAAGCTGGTCGGCGGCGAAGTCACCGACGGGATCGTCCGCTCCACGGTGGTCCTGGACCCCGAGGGCAAGGTCAAGCTGGCGCAGTACCAGGTCAAAGCGCAGGGCCACGTCGCTGCGCTGAGGGACGAGCTGGGCCTCTAAGCTCTCGCGTTGGCCGGGCGCACTGGGTAGGCTCAGTCCAAACAGCGCCGGACAGCGGCCCAACCGAAGGCGGACACCAAGTGGCAACTGGAACCAAGCTGGATCCGTGGGTCCTCAAGACAGCCCCGGGGACCTCCGAGTACACGATGTACCGCGACGAGGAATCTGATCCCCCTGCGCTCGTCTGCCAGGTCGGCTCCACCACACTGAAGTATCACCTCCGGGCCCTCGAAGACCTACCGCTGTGGCTGATGGAGAAAGTCGATTGGGTGCCATTGGGTGCCGCCGATGAGAACAAAGCGGCAGCCGATGGAACTGTCGAGGCCTGGGGGCGGCGCCCGGACAATCCGGTGGGCGGCTGGTACGGGCTGCGGAAGGGATACCGCGGCCGGTTTGGCATGTACTTGCCGCCCTTGCTGGAAGCGTTGGGCTTGGTGGAGCTCACACATAACAAGCGTAATAACTCCGTCCGAGCCATCATCGCCGACGCCTCGGGACCGGCTATTCCAGCCTAGGCGGGCCCGTCCGCGTTTCGGCAGCGCAGCCGGATCGGCGGTAGCAGTGGCTGCCGGGGCAGTAGGCTTAACGGCATGTCTACCCCCGAAGAATCCGGCACCGCAGGCGAACAGCACGTCCCCGAGCGCCGCAGCGTTACTGTCCGCCGGGCGCCCAAGTATGTGCCATTCCTGGTCCTGGGCGGACTTCTGGGCTTCGGCGTGGCCGCCTTCCTCGCCTACGGACTCCCGGGGGATGAAAGCTACGACGCCAGTGCGGTGTTTGGTTTCTTTATGATTCTCTGCGGCGCGGGCGGCATTATTGCCGGCGGCGTCGCGGCCCTCATCCTGGACCGCCTCAGCGTCCGCCGGGCCGAGCGCGCCGTCGTCGAATCCGTTCCGGACGCCGGGGATCCGCAGGGGCCCTGAACGGGCCGCAGGTCATAATCCGGACCCCGCAAACGTCCTCGCGCACAACGTGAGATAATCGACCGGTGGCACGCGGCGATGGAAAACTTTCTCATGACCTTCTCTCTGGCGAAAAGGGCCCCCAAGACGCATGTGGCGTCTTCGGGGTCTGGGCGCCCGGTGAAGAGGTTGCAAAACTCACCTATTACGGGCTGTATGCGCTACAGCACCGCGGTCAGGAGTCGGCTGGCATAGCCACCAGTGACGGCAACCGGATCAGCGTCTATAAGGACATGGGGCTTGTGTCCCAGGTCTTCGACGAGACCACCCTCAACACCCTGACCGGGCACCTGGCCGTCGGCCACTGCCGCTATTCCACGACCGGCGCGAGCCACTGGGCCAACGCGCAGCCCACCTTGGGCGCGACCGCGACCGGCACCGTGGCTCTGGCCCACAACGGCAACCTGACCAACACCGCCGAGCTCAAAGCCATGATCGCGGACCGCAACGCCGGCCAGCTCACCGGTGAAATGAAACAGGGGAACACCTCCGACACGGCCCTCGTCACTGCCTTGTTGGAGGGCGAAGAGGGTAAGTCGCTCGAACAGACCGCCATGGAGCTTCTGCCCAGGATCAAGGGCGGTTTCTGCTTTGTCTTTATGGATGAAGGCACGCTCTACGCGGCCCGCGACACCTATGGAATCCGCCCGCTGGTCCTCGGCCGGCTGGAGCGCGGCTGGGTGGTCGCTTCCGAGCAGTCGGCCCTCGCCACCGTCGGCGCCAGTTTCATCCGCGAAATCGAGCCCGGCGAGTTCATCGCTATTGACGAAGCCGGTGTCCGCTCCGAGCGCTTCGCCGAGGCGACGCCGGCCGGCTGCGTTTTCGAGTACGTCTACCTCGCCCGGCCGGACGCCTCAATTGCAGGCCGTTCCGTGTATGAGTCCCGCGTGGAAATGGGCCGTCAGCTGGCCCGCGAAAACACCCAGGAAGCGGACATCGTCATTCCGGTGCCGGAGTCCGGCACCCCCGCTGCCGTGGGCTACGCCGAGGAATCCGGCATCCCCTTCGCACACGGCTTCGTCAAGAACGCCTACGTGGGCCGGACCTTCATCCAACCCTCACAGACCCTCCGCCAGCTCGGCATCCGGCTCAAACTCAACGCCCTGGAATCCGTGATCCGCGGCAAGCGTGTGGTGGTGGTGGATGACTCGATCGTCCGCGGCAACACCCAACGCGCCATCGTCCGGATGCTCCGCGAAGCCGGTGCCGCGTCCGTCCACGTCAAGATCTCCTCCCCTCCGGTGCAGTGGCCGTGCTTCTACGGCATCGACTTCGCATCCCGGGCTGAGTTGATCGCCAACGGCGCCACCATCGAGGAGATCTGCCAGGCCATCGGCGCCGACTCGCTCGCCTACATCTCCGAAGACGGCATGATTGACGCCACCCGCCAGCCCCGCGAACGCCTGTGCACCGCTTGCTTCACTGGCAAGTACCCGATTGAACTTCCGGGGGCAGACAAGCTGGGCAAGAACCTGCTCGAACGCACCGACCTGGGGGGACTTCCGGCCGCCGGCGCCCCTGCCGGCCCGGCGCCTGCCACCACCGGCCCCACCGCGGTTGCCACCGACGCCGGGTCCGGATTTTCCCCGGACGAGGATCCGGCCGGGAAACCGGGGGCCACCGGCTGCGATCCGGGCCCCGACGCCGAATTCGAAGAACTGCTCACCGATGCCGATCGCATTGATCGTTCCATTGCTGCCGACAAGAAAGAGCCCGTATGACTTCCGCCTCCCCGGCCGCTGAGATGAACGCCGCCCAAAATGCTGTCGGCATCACCTACGCCTCCGCCGGCGTCGACGTCGAAGCGGGCGACCGCGCCGTCGAACTTATGAAGGGCGCCATCAAGGCGACCCATAACTCCTCGGTGGTTGGCGGCGTCGGCGGCTTCGCCGGCCTGTACGACGTCTCGAAGCTGCTCAGCTACAAGCGCCCGCTGCTGGCGACCTCCACCGACGGCGTCGGCACCAAGGTTGCGATCGCGCAGGCCATGGACATCCACGACACCATCGGCTTCGACCTCGTCGGCATGGTGGTCGATGACATCGTGGTGGTGGGTGCCGAGCCGCTTTACATGACCGACTACATCGCCTGCGGCAAGGTTGTCCCGGAACGCATCGCGGACATCGTGCGCGGCATCGCCGCCGCCTGCTCCGTAGCCGGCACCGCCCTGGTGGGCGGCGAAACCGCAGAGCACCCCGGGCTGCTGGGGGAGCACGAGTACGACGTCGCCGGTGCCGCCACAGGTGTTGTTGAAGCCGCCGACCTCCTGGGCCCGGACCGCGTCCGCGCCGGCGACGTCGTGATCGGCATGGCCTCCTCCGGGCTGCACTCGAACGGCTACTCCCTGGTGCGGCGCGTCATCAACCACGCCGGCTGGGCGCTGGACCGCCATGTCTCCGAATTCAGCCGTACCCTGGGCGAGGAACTTCTTGAACCGACCCGCGTCTACGCCGCCGACTGCCTGGACCTGGCCCGCACCTTCCCGGTGAACGGCTCGGCCGCCGGCGCAGCCGTGCACGGCTTCAGCCATGTCACCGGCGGCGGCCTTGCAGCCAATCTGGCCCGCGTGCTGCCGCAGGGGCTGCTGGCCACAGTGGACCGCTCCACCTGGCAGCTCCCGGCCATCTTCCGGCTGGTCGCCGAACTGGGCAACGTCCCGCTGGCCGACCTGGAGCGTACGCTGAACCTTGGTGTGGGAATGGTGGCGATCGTCTCACCGGAGGCGGCCGACGCCGCAGTGAACCGCCTCAACGAACGAGGCCTGCCGTCCTGGGTGATGGGCACCGTCGAGGAAAACTCGGACTCGGTCATCAAAACCGGCCCGGACTACGTACAGGGCGCCAAGGGCGTCGACGGCGGCGCCGTCCGGCTGGTCAACGCTTACGCATAAGCCGCTCCGGGTGCTCCCGCACCGCCGGGTAACCGGCGGTACGGGAGCACCCGTGCTTTTTAAACCTCCAGGACGCTGAAAACGCCGCCCTGCGGATCCGCGAGGGTGGCGATGGTGCCGGCTTCCTCGACCTCGTCCGGTTCGATCAGGACCGTGCCGCCGGCCGCGACGGCCGCCGCAACGGCTTCCGCGACGCTGGACACGCCGAAGTACACCTGCCACCCCGGCTTGAGCGTACCCACGGCGTCCGCCGGGACCCCGGCAACCCCGGCCACTTCCGCGCCGTTGACCATCAGTGTGGTGTATCTGCCGCCGTCGTCCTGCGGATACTCCGTCACGTCGTGCCCAAACAGCTGTTGGAAGAACCCGACGGCGGTCTGCGGCTCGGGCGTCAGCAGTTCGGCCCAGGCCAGGGAACCGGGCTCCCCGCTGAGGGCAGCGCCGATGTGGCTTCCGGCTTGCCAGGCACCGGTGGTGCCGCCTCCGGGCGGGGCGAAAAGGACCAACACTCCGGTGCCGCCCACCGGCTCCGGCCCAAACTCAAGGCTTCCGCCGGCGTGGACCAGACCGGCAGCGAGGTCACCGGCGTCGGAAGACGCAAAGTGCACGTTCCACTGCCCCGGCACCCCGGCGCTCCGCTGCTGCGGATTCTGCGGCGCGATCACTGCCACCAGGTCATCGCCCAGGAAGGCCTGGGCGCAGCTGCGCCCGTCCGGGGCGGGCAGATCGTTGTAGTGCCAGCCGAAGACCGCGGCGTAGAACGCCTTGGCGGACTCAACGTCGCTGCTCTGCAGGTCCGTCCGGCAGATCTCGCCGTCGGTGTACTCCGTATGGGTGGTCATAATTTTCCTTCCGGAACAGAGTGCAGAAAACCCGCCGGTCGCTCCCGTACTGGGGGCGGCCGGCGGGCCTGAAATCGTGTGGTCGGCAATCCGCAATCGGAGGAACATGCCGGAAGGAAGTTTCGACTAACCTATCCGACGGGAATCTACCTCGTCGTCGTCCTCTTCCACATCGTCCGCGTACTTATCCACGTAGGCCGAATAGTCCGGCTCCACTGGCTCAGCCGAGAATCGACTCGGTGCACGAACCTCAGAGCTCTTGAGCTCACGCTGAAGAGCCGTGTAGTCAGTGTTCGGGGAGTAGTACTTGATGTCCCGAGCCTGCTTGGTAGCTTTTGCCTTTTGACGGCCGCGCCCCATGGCGTGACCCCCTTTTTGTACTCGGACCGGAGGTGGTCACCATTGGCGTTAGTGAGGCCCCGGAATGTTTGGTCAATTTGTCGTACACCTAGATTACATGCTTTCAGCGGTAACTGCTCCCCGCGGCAACAGCCGTGGACAGTGTGGCGTGCGCCGCCACCCCTATCGGTCACCCGGCGGCATGCAGCCGGGCCAACATCTTAGATAGAGTTCCGTTGTGGGCTCCCGGAAACGGTCCCCTCCGCCGGACGTCCGGCCCCGGCAAAAACGCACGAAAGTGGTGAATTCTCAGTGACCGAAGAGAACGAAAGGCCCGGGGACGCCGGCACACCCGGGGTTCGCCCGGCCGGTGGATCCGGCGAGCGGCCGGTCCCCCCGAGGCCCTCGTCGCCGCCTACCTCCGGCACACCGGTCGTGCCGCCAGCGGCGCAGCTCCCGCCCCCCGTCCGCCCGTCCGTTCCGCCGGTCAACCGGCCCGACGCCGGGGAAGCCGGCGCGGGTGCCGGGGAAGCCGGCGCGGGCGCCGGGGAAGCCGGCGCGGGCGCGCCTCGAGGGGCCGGGGAAGCCGCGGGAACAGCCGGCGCAACCTTCGCAGGGGCAGGGAAGGCCGCCGCGAGGAACGCCAGGCGGCTTGGCGGGTGGGTTCGCCGGCAGCGTCCGGCCAGGATCGGCGCAGCCGCGGCCGCAGTCGTCCTTGCGGGCGCGCTGATCTGGTGGCTGACGTCGTTGGGCGGCGACACCCAGCAGCCCGCTGCGGATGCCTCTCCCGCCGCCAGCGCCCCGTCGGCGCCGGCAAGCCGTGGGCCGCTCCCGCTGGAGGGTGTCGGCCCGTTGGATTTCCAGCTTGGAGACTGCTTCAAGGATTTCGACCCGGAAGCTCAGACGTCGACGGTCGTCGAGTGCAGCTCCGGCCACTCCGCCCAGCTGGTCGCCGTCGCGCACTACGCTGACGCGGACTCCTACCCGGGACGGGACGCGCTCAAGCAAAAGGCCCTGGACACCTGCAAAACCGCATCGCTGACGCCGAAGGAGTCCGACTATCTGCTCGGCTACAGGCTCGCGTACCCGAGCTCCACGAGCTGGGACAAAGGCGACCGTCGGGTGGACTGCTACGTGGCCGTAGAGTCCGGGAACACCATCATGGAATCGCTGATTCCCTAGCGGCACCCCGGTCCGCCGGAGTTTTGGCCCTCACACAAACTGCCAGCCGGAGAAAGGTCCGGCTGGCAGTTGGTGCTTAAGGCCGCGCTAGACGCGGCGGGGCGCTATTCTTTCCGGCGGACGGAGAGACCGTGGCCGGTGGCGGCTCCGCCGTCGGGCCGGTCCGACGCTTCGGCACCGCCCGTGGTGAGCTGGGTCAGGTCCGGAGCGGTATCCACCAGGACGGTGTCACCGTCCGTGATCTCGCCGGCCAGGATGGCTTTGGCGAGCCGGTCGCCGATTTCGCGCTGAACCAGGCGGCGAAGGGGGCGGGCACCATAGGCCGGGTCGAAGCCGGTCACGGCGAGCCAGGCCCTGGCGCCTTCGGTCACTTCCAGGTTGAGACGGCGGCCCTTGAGCCGTTCGCCGAGTTCCTTGACCTGCAGTTCCACGATCCGGGACAGCTCCTCGACGCTGAGCGGATCGAACAGCACCACCTCGTCGAGCCGGTTCAGGAACTCGGGCTTGAAGGAGGCGTGCACGGTGGCCATCACGGCCTCGCGCTTGGCGTTCGCGTCCAGGGTGGGGTCCACCAGGAACTGGCTGCCCAGGTTGGAGGTCAGGACCAGGATCACGTTGCGGAAGTCCACGGTGCGCCCCTGGCCGTCGGTGAGGCGGCCGTCGTCGAGCACCTGCAGCAGGATGTCGAACACTTCCGGGTGGGCCTTCTCCACCTCATCGAGCAGGAGCACGGAGTAGGGCCGGCGGCGGACGGCCTCGGTCAGCTGGCCGCCTTCCTCGTAGCCGACGTAGCCGGGAGGCGCTCCGACGAGGCGCGCGACGGAATGCTTCTCCGAGTATTCGGACATGTCGATCCGCACCATGGCGCGTTCGTCGTCGAAGAGGAAGTCGGCCAGGGCTTTTGCCAGCTCGGTCTTGCCGACGCCGGTGGGGCCCAGGAACAGGAAGGAACCGGTGGGCCTGTTGGGGTCGCTGATCCCCGCGCGGGCGCGGCGGACGGCGTCGGAGACCGCGGTGACGGCCTTGGCCTGGCCAATCAGCCGCTCGCCCAGGACGTGCTCCATGTCCAGCAGCTTCTGGCTCTCGCCCTGCAACATACGTCCGGCCGGGATGCCCGTCCAGGCGGAGATGACCTCGGCGATGTCATCGGCGGTCACCTCTTCGGCAACCATAAGGTCATGCTTGGCACCACCGCCGGCCACCCGGGCCGACTCGGCTTCGGCGGCTTCGTTGAGTTCGCGCTCCAGGGCGGGAAGTTCACCATAAAGGATCCGGGAAGCGGCTTCGAGGTCGCCTTCGCGCTGGTACTTTTCGGCCGCGGAGCGCAGTTCGTCAATCCGGGCCTTAAGATCGCCGACCCGATTCAGGCCCGCCTTCTCCGCCTCCCAGCGGGCGTTGAGCCCGGCGAGCGTTTCCTTTTTGTCAGCCATGTCCGCCCGGATGGCGGCAAGCCGCTCCACGGACGCGGGATCAGTCTCCTTGGCCAGGGCCAACTCCTCCATGGTCAGGCGGTCCACGGACCGTCGCAGCTGGTCGATCTCCTCCGGGGCGGAATCGATTTCCATCCGCAGCCGGGACGCGGCCTCGTCCACGAGGTCGATCGCCTTGTCCGGCAGCTGCCGCCCGGAGATGTAGCGGTTGGAGAGCGTGGCAGCGGCGACGAGGGCGGAGTCGGCGATGGCGACCTTGTGGTGGGCCTCGTAGCGTTCCTTGAGTCCGCGCAGGATGCCGATGGTGTCTTCCACACTAGGCTCCCCGACGAAGACCTGCTGGAAGCGGCGTTCCAGCGCGGGGTCCTTTTCGATGTTTTCGCGGTACTCGTCCAGCGTGGTCGCGCCGATCAGCCGGAGCTCACCCCGCGCGAGCATGGGCTTGAGCATGTTCCCGGCGTCCATGGAGCTATCCCCGGAGGCGCCGGCGCCCACCACGGTGTGGATCTCGTCAATGAACGTGACGATCTGGCCGTCGGATCCCTTGATCTCCTCCAGGACTGCTTTGAGCCGTTCTTCAAATTCGCCGCGGTACTTGGCGCCGGCCACCATGGAGGCGAGGTCTAAGGCGATCAGGGTCTTGCCGCGCAGGCTTTCGGGGACGTCGCCGGCGACGATCCGCTGGGCGAGACCTTCGACGACGGCGGTCTTGCCGACGCCGGGCTCGCCGATGATGACCGGGTTGTTTTTGGTCCGGCGGCTCAGCACCTGGATGATGCGCCGGATCTCTGCGTCGCGGCCAATGACAGGGTCCAGCTTGCCGGAGCGGGCAATCGCCGTAAGGTCGGTGCCGTACTTCTCCAGCGCCTGGAAGGTGTTTTCGGGGTCGGCACTGTCCACCTTCCGGTCGCCGCGGACACCCGGCAGGGCGGCGAGCAGGGCTTCGTGCGAGGCGCCGGCGTCGCGCATCAGCTTGCCGACGGCGTCACTTCCGGAGGCGAGCCCCAGCAGAAGGTGTTCGGTGGAGACAAAGGAGTCGCCCAGCCGCTCGGCCTCGTTCTGGGCGTTCTTGATTGCCTGCAGCGCGGTGCGGGACAACTGCGGCTGCTGCACCGAACCGCCGGAGGTGGACGGAAGCGCTTTGATGGCGGAGCTGGCCTGGACACTGACCGAATCCGGGTCGGTGCCCGTTGCGCGCAGGAGTGCAACAGCGACGCCCTCGCGCTGGTCCATCAGCGCCTTCAGCAGGTGGGCGGGTTCGAGCTGGGGATTGCCCGCCGTCGAGGCGTTCATGGCGGCTGCCGCAAGAGCCTCCTGGCTCTTGGTGGTGAATTTCGCGTCCAAAGAGAGCTCCTTCCGGGAAAAATGCTGATATTAAAGTTGAGTCTACTCCGCTCAACTTTGTGCGCAGTCCTTTTGGCTCCATGTTTGCCGACGGCGAAACCGCTGTCTAGGGCCAGAGTCCCCCCGGAGCGGCGCACCCCACCCCCTGGGACATGCCCTCTCCAGCGCCGCACCAATGGACATGTTCCCAATATGCCCCCTCTCCGGGCCCAGGGCTGGACATGCCCCCCCCGGGATCGGACGCGGAGATCGGGCATGTCCACTGGCGCACGGGTACGGGCCTGACCCAGGTCGCGGAGTAAAGTTCAGTCCGCAACCCAAGTGTGGACATGTCCCACGGAATGGGCACGCGGGAGTGGACATGTCCCACCTACCGCCGCACCCATGGACATAATGCAACATGACCACAGGCTGGCCAGAGGAGTGGACATGTCCCCCAACGGGGACCCCACCTCGATGATGCGCGCGGGCGCGGCGCTTGCCGCGGCCCTGTTCGCGCCGCCGCCGGACCGGCGTCGTGGTCCGGCAGCGCGAACAGGGCGCCCCCGCAGCGGGACCTAGGCGAGCCGCGCTTCCGTGACCAGCTCGGCGCAACGCTCCCCGATCATCATGGTGGTGATGTTGGGGTTCACCGTGGTCAGTTCCGGCATCACCGAGGCATCGGCCACCCGCAGGCCGGTGACGCCTTTGACCCGAAGCTCCGGATCCAGCGGCGAGAGGACATCGTCCACGGCACCCATCCGGACCGTGCCCGCCGGGTGGTAGACGGTGTTGTGTGTCTTGCGGATGTAGTCGGTGATCTCCGCGTCGCTCTGGATCGCTTCGCCAGGGTAGAGCTCGCGGCCGGCCCACTCCGCCATTTCCGGGCGCGCCACAATCTCGCGGGCCTTGCGGATTCCGGCTACCATCACCCGCATGTCGTGCGGGTCGGTGAAGTAGCGCGGATCCACCCTCGGCTTGTCCCGGTAGTCGCTGCTGCGCAGCTTAACGGTGCCGCGGGACCGTGCATGGGTGACGTTAGGGGTCAGGCAAAAGCCGTTTTCCGTCGTCGGGAATCCCTGGCGCAGGGTGTGCATGTCGAACGGTACGGAGCCGTAGTGGAACATCAGGTCCGGGCGGTCCAGCCCGTCTTCCGTGGCGGCGAAGATCCCGATCTCCCACCACTGGGTGGACGTCTCCGGCATAGGCTGCTTGGCTTCCCACTGGATGACACCTTCCGGGTGGTCCTGCAGATGCTCGCCGACGCCGGGGGAATCCACGCGGACGTCGATGCCGAATTCTGCCAACTGCGCGGCCGGCCCGATCCCGGAGAGCATCAGGAGCTTCGGGGAGTCAATCGCCCCGGCGGAGAGGATCACTTCCGCGCGCGCCGTCAGCGTTTGGGTCTTGCCGAAACTGTTATCCACCACGTCGACGCCGGTGCACCGGTTATCGGCGTCGAAGTTCAGTTTGCGGGCCCGGAGGTCGGTCAGCAGCGTGAAGTTGTTACGTTCCATGATCGGGTGGATATAGGACACCGACGATGATGCGCGGGTGCCGTCGGCTTGCCGGTTGATCTGGAAGAAGTTCGCCCCGTTGATGACTGTTTCGCCGGAGTTGAACCGCACCTGAGGAAGGCCGGACTTTTCGCAGGCCGCCAGCAATGCCCTGCCGCTGGGGTCCGAGGGCGGGACGTTCATCAGGTGCACCGGGCCGCTGTCGCCGTGGTGCTGACCTTCAGCTCCGGCATCCTCGTTGGTTTCGAGCTTTTTGTAGAGCCGGTACGCCATCTCGGCGTTCCAGCCGGCGGCGCCGAACTTCTGCTCCCATTCGTCAATGTCCTCCCGGGGCGCCCAGAACGCGATGCAGGAGTTGTGGCTGGAACAGCCGCCCATCACCTTGGCGCGGGCGTGGCGCATAAAGGAGTTGCCGTTTTCCTGCTCCTCGATGGGGTAGTCCCAGTCGTAGCCGGATTCCAGCAGTTCCATCCAACGGTCCAGCCGGAGGATGACGTCGTTGCCGCGGTCATCCGGCCCGGCCTCCACGAGGGCAACCTGCACCGCGGGGTCCTCGCTGAGGCGCGATGCCACGGCGGCCCCGGCGGAGCCGCCGCCGATCACAAGGTAGTCGAATTCGGTGTTGTTCAGATCCGTCATGTGCTACTTCCCCCCGTTGTGGTCAGCGAACCAGCCGGTGACCTGCGGATCGGTGTTGTGATAGACGTGTTTGGCTTCCTGGTACTCCGCCAGGCCGGTGGGGCCAAGCTCGCGGCCCACGCCGGACTGGCCGAAGCCGCCCCACTCCGCCTGCGGCAGGTAGGGGTGGAAGTCGTTGATCCAGATGGTGCCATGCCTCAGCTTGCGTGCCACCCGCTGGCTCTTTCCGGCATCCTGGGACCAGACCGCGCCGGCGAGTCCGTAGTCGGTGTCGTTGCCAAGCCTGATGGCCTCGGCTTCGCTGCTGAACGTCTCCACGGTGACGACCGGGCCAAAAGCCTCATCGCGCAGCACCGACATCCCGCTGGTGACCTGGTCCAGGATTGTGGGCAGGTAGTAGAAACCCTTGGCAAGGTCGCCCTCGCCCCACTTTCCGCCGCACCGCAGCCGTGCGCCTTCGGCGATGCCCTTGTCCACGTAGGCGGTGACTTTGTCCCGGTGGGCAGCGGAGATCAGCGCCCCGGTTTCAGCCTCGGGGTCGAAGGGTCCGCCGAGGCGGATCTGGCCGGCGCGGCGAACGAGTTCATCCACAAAGCGCTCCGCGATCGATTCTTCAACGATCAGGCGGGCACCGGCGGAGCAGACCTGGCCAGAATGCACAAAAGCGGCGTTCAGGGCGTTGTCCAGCGCTGCGTCGAAATCGGCGTCGGCAAAAATAATGTTCGGGTTCTTGCCGCCGAGTTCGAGCGCTACCTTTTTTACCGTCGCGGCCGCCGAAGCAGCAATGGTCTTGCCTGTTTCCAAACCGCCGGTAAAGGAGACCATGTCCACATCCGGGCTTCCGGTCAGGACCGGTCCGACGACGCCGCCCGCTCCAAGGACCAGGTTCGCGACACCGTTTGGGAGTCCCAGCTCGTCCAGGACGTCCACCATCAGGATGGCGGTGTGCGGCGTTAGTTCGCTCGGCTTGAGGATGAAGCTGCAACCGGCGGCGAGCGCTGGCGCAATCTTCCACGCTGCCTGCAGGAGCGGGTAGTTCCACGGAGCGATCAAGGCGCACACACCCACCGGCTCGTACTCGATCCGGCTGATCACCGAGCTGGTGCCGGCGTCGACTACCCGGCCGGAGTCCTGCCCGGAGAGCTTGCCGAAGTATTCGAAGCAGTTGGCGATGTCGTCGATGTCGATTTCACTTTCCACCAGGCGTTTGCCGGTGTCCAGTGTTTCGGCGCGGGCAAATTCTGCCTTCCGCTCACGCAGCCGGGCGGCGACCCGGAGCAGGAACGACCCGCGCTCCAGCGCCGAGGTACCGGCCCATTCGCCGCCGTCGAACGACTTCCGCGCGGACGCGATCGCCCGGACCGCGTCCGCAGCAGCAGCTTCGGACACAACGCCGACGACTTCGCCGTCCGCCGGGCATCGGATCTCCCGGGTGTCCCCGTCGGCTGCTGCCGTCCACGTACCGTCGATGAATAGCGTTTCCGCGCTCATTTGTTTTCCTCCTGGGGTTCGAAATCGGCTTCCCAATTATCTTTTGCTGCGTGTTCCTCGATCAGGACCGTATTGCCGGGCTCGGCACGGTTTGAATGGAGGAACTGCAGATGTTGCTCGTAGTGGTCCAGCACATCGGTGATGACTTGCTCCTTGGTGTAACCCATCAGGTCGTACCCGTGGCTGCCTTCCAGGGCAAAGACTTCCATCCGGTAGTAGTGGTCGCCGGAGCCGGTGCTGCGGGTGGCGTAGGACGGCGTCTCGTACTGCACCGGGTAGACCTGGTACTTGAAGGCCCGCTCGTCGCCCATAGCAACCGCCAGGTCCACACTGTTGATCCTGATCGTGTCGACCTCCGTCACGGAGACCTCGGCTCCGGCACCCTGGGAGACAAGCTCGGCACTGACTTCGCGCAGGGCCGGGAGGGCCACTGTCTCCACGAAGCGGTTGGCCTGCCGTCGTCCCGGGTAGCTCATGGCCCGGGTCAGCCGCTGGCGCCAGTTCAGACCGTCGCGGTGTTCGACGCCGGCCCGGCCGGCAATCATGCCGGGCAGGCTGGCCCGGAAACTGTCCGTCAGGGATGCTTCCACACGCAGGGCCTTGAACAGCCCCAGCATAATGAACACCAGCAGCAGCGACAGTGGCAGTCCCATAATGATGGTGGCGTTCTGCAACGTGGTCACACCTCCGACCATCAGCATGGCCAGGGTCAGCAGGCCGGTGACAACTGCCCAGAAGACGCGCATCCACTTGGGACCGTCGGAGTCGGCGTCCTTGAGGTGTGAGGTGAAGTTGGACATCACCAGTGCGCCGGAGTCCGCGGAAGTCACATAGAAGAGCAGCCCGGTGAAGGTGGCCACCGCCGCGCTGATAGGCACTGCCGGGAATTCGGCGAGCAGGCTGTAGAAGCCCCGTTCCGGGTTGTTCATCGCGATCTCGCCGAACGCGGCATTACCGCCCATGATGAGGTCCAGGCTGGAGTTTCCGAAGATGGAGATCCACAGCAGAATAAACAGGAACGGCACGGTCATGGTGCCCACCACGAACTGGCGGATCGTGCGCCCGCGCGAGATCCGGGCGAGGAAGAGTCCCACAAACGGCGCCCAGGCGATCCACCAGGCCCAGAAGAACAAGGTCCAGGCGTTCAGCCAGTCCGTGGGGCGGTCGTAGGCGAAGGTATCCAGGGTCATGCCCGGGAAACGGCTGATCACGTCGCCGATGTTCTGCACGATGCCGTCCATCAGGAAACTCGTTTTGCCGGTGACCAGCACAAAGAGCATCAGGCCGACGGCGAGGATCACGTTCAGCTCTGACATCCGTCGGATGCCCTTCTCCACACCGGAAACCACGGATACCGTCGCCATCACCACGGACAGGGCTATCAGGCCGATCTGGACGCCGAGGTTTTCCGGGACACCGAACATAAAGGTGAGGCCGTAGTTGAGCTGGACCACGCCGATCCCCAGCGAGGTCGCGATGCCGAAGATCGTACCCAACAGCGCTGCGATGTCCACTGCATGGCCGATGGGACCCTCGATCTTCTTTCCGAAGATCGGGTACAGGGCTGACCGGATGCTCAGCGGGAGGTTGTGCCGGTAGGCAAAGTAGCCCAGCGCCAAACCCATTAGTGCGTAGAGGGCCCAGCCGGTGATGCCGTAGTGGAACAAGGTCCAGACCAGGGCCTGTCGGGCGGCATCAGCGGTACTGCCTTCACCCGTTGGCGGTGCAAGGTACTGGCTGACCGGCTCGGAGACCGAGAAAAACATCAGGTCGATACCGATCCCGGCGGCAAAGAGCATCGCGGCCCAGGTAAACATTCCGAACTGGGGCTTGGAATGATCAGGCCCCAACTTGGTTTTGCCCACCTTGGACATTGCGATGATCACAACAAACACCACAGCGGCGGTGACGATCAGGAAGTAGTACCACCCCATATTGGTCGATACCCACCCGACCAACGAGCCGATCACGGCTTCGGCGTTGTCCTTGGCAAGGATGGCCCAGAGTGCAATGGCAAGAACGCCAATGGCGGAACCAAAAAATACTGTTTTGTTGACCCGGGTCCGGCGTTCCGGAGGGGTGGCGCTGGCGGCGCCGGGCGGAGGATTTTCAGGAGTCCCGGACAAGTCCGTACTCGGCGGTGCTGGCTGGCTCATTGGGGGGCCCATTTCAGTTTTCACGCTGCGGTGCGGACGCAGATTCCGCAGCTGTTACTGGTACCGGCGGGGCCTTGCTGGCGTGCGAGACCCGGACGGCGTGCGTCCGGCTGGGTGTCTTTTCGAGTTGTGCGCGGCTTTCGACGCTATCAAGTCACCAACACTCTCCCCCAAACAAGTGAGCCCGGTCACTGTCTCATAGCACACTATCCCATCGGCGAATTCTGAGCTCCCCGCGGGCAAGGCGGCCGGGCAGCGGCTCCCGGGCGGGGCGGCGGACGAGACCGGTGAACGTGAGCCAGGGGGCGCCACCGTCGCGCTGTGCGTCCGCTGTCGCGGTGGCCGTTGCGGTGGCGGCCAATCGTGCAGATGACGACGGCGGGGCTGCTGCGGACGCGGCCGGCTCCCCCAAGGAACCGGCCGCGGCGCCGCACTTCACTCCATCAACGATTCTGTCACGAATATGACAAATCTGTCACGCTTCGTGCTTCGCCGTCCGCCGTCGGTATCCTGTGAACCATGGATGAGAACGCGCAAGGCCCGCACGACACCCACCGCCGGCTGTTCCTGGACAAGGCCGATCCGGCCGCCTGGCGCGCGCTCAACGGACTCGGGCTCAAGGCCAAGGAGTCGGCCGACGCGGCTGGACTGGAGCGCGGGCTCATTGAGTTGCTCAACGTCCGCGTCTCACAGATCAATGGCTGCGCTTTTTGCCTCGACCTGCACGTCCGGGATGCCTTGGCCAATGGCGAATCCTCGCAACGCATCGCCGTCCTTCCGGCGTGGCGCGATACCGGGATCTTCAACGACAAAGAACGCGCCGCCCTGGCCCTCGCCGAAACCATTACGAACATTTCCGACGCCGGGACCCGTGAGCAGGCCGGCGCAGCGGCCCGGAAACACCTGTCCGACGATGAATTCGCCGCCGTCAGCTGGCTCGCGATCACGATGAATGCCTTCAACCGCGTCTCCATCGTCAGCGGCCACCCGGTGAGGCCCGCATCCGACTAACGTGCGGTGGCTAAGCCGCCGCGGCCGGCCCGAGCGCGTCCGGCCCGGCCGCGGTTAGACCGGGTAAATCGCGACGGCGGCGGCCTTGATCACAAAGTAGGCCGCGGCCCCCGGGACCAGGCCCAGGTCCGCCGAGGCCGCCGGGGTGATGTCCGCGGCGAGCCCGCCGGCACGGACCCGGATCTGGTCCCCGTGCGGTTCGAGTTCAGTGACCACCACCGGAAACGCGTTTCGCGGGCTGCCGTGCGGTAGCTCCGGAAAGACCGAAACTGCCGACGGGGCGAATGCAGCCACCCCGGCGCTGCCGGCGCCGCGGCCGCCGACACGGCCGGCGTCGTCAGTCCCGCCGTCTTCGGCGTCATCATGTTGGCCTGCGATTTCCAGCCCCTCGGGCGTCCGCAGGCCCGCCGCCGTGATCGTGCCGGCGAGCAGGTTCAGCCCGCTGAGGCCGGCCGCGAAGCTGCTGCGCGGACGCTGGAGCACCGCGCGGGTGGGCCCGTCCTCGCTGACCCTGCCATCCTCCAGGACGATCACGCGGTCCGCGAGGATCAGGGCGTCCAGGACGTCGTGGGTGACGATGATGGCCCGGCGCCCGGCCAGCACACGCTTGAGGAGCCGCCGCAGCAGTGGTGCGGCGTGAATATCCAGGGCCGCCATCGGTTCGTCCATTAACAGCAGCTCCGGCCCGGCCGCCAGCGCCCTGGCCACGGCGACCCGTTGGGCCTGCCCGCCAGAGAGCTGCCCGGGGCGACGGTCGGCGAGCTCGGCGGCCCCCACTTCCTGCAGCCAGTGCCGCGCCGTTCTTCTGGCCTGCCCCGGCGAAGCGCCTGCACTGCGGGGGCCGAAAGCGACGTTGTCCAGGGCACTCAAGTGCGGAAACAGCAGGGCGTCCTGCGCCAGCAGGGCGGTCCCCCGGCGGTGCGGTGCCGTCCAGACCGAGGCCTTGGCGTCGAGGTCAAAAAGTTGCTGCCCGCCGAGGGAGGCGCTGCCAGTATCGGGGCGGAGCAGGCCGGCGATCACGGCCAGCAGCGTGGATTTACCGGCGCCGTTGGGACCGAGAATCGCCACAGTTTCCCCTGCCCCAACGCTGAGCGAGACCTTGAAATCCCGGGCAGCCACCGTTGCCTCAAGCCGGAAGGTCACCGTGCAGTCCCCGCCGGAGTCTGGACGGCGCGGGGACGCCGGTATGAGAGCCCGACGACGATCACGGCCACCGCAACGAGGACCATGGACAGGGCAACGGCGGCGTCGGCGTCGGTTTCCCGCTGCAGGTAGATTTCCAGCGGCAGGGTGCGGGTGACGCCCTGCAGGCTGCCGGCGAACGTCAGGGTGGCACCGAACTCGCCCAGACTTCGGGCGAAGGACAGCACCGCTCCGGAGGCAAGTCCGGGCAGCACCAGCGGCATGGTGACGCGGCGCAGGACGGTACCGGGGCTGGCGCCCAGGGTGGCAGCGACCGCCTCGTACCTGGTTCCGGCGCTGCGCAGTGCACCTTCCAGGCTGACTACCAGGAAGGGCAGCGCCACAAACGTCTGGGCCAGAATCACGGCCGCAGTGGAAAAGGCGATCTGGATCCCGGCGAGCTCCAGGCTCCTTCCCAAAAGACCCTGGCGGCCGAAGGTGTAGAGCAGCGCAATCCCGCCTACCACCGGCGGTAGCACCAAGGGCAGCAGCACAAAGGCGCGGAGGAGGCGCTGGCCGGGAAAATCGCCCCGCGCCAGGACCAGCGCCAGCGGGACACCGAAGACAATGCACAGGGCAGTGCTCGCGGCTGCGGTCCGCAGGCTTAACCCCAGCGCCGTCAGCGATGCCTCGGAGGTAACCAAGGGGATGAACTGAGCCCAGTTAACCCGGGCAGCCATGGCCGCGAGGGGCAAGAGGACCAACAGGGCACCCGCCGCCGCGGCGGCAAAAATCCATGCGGGCATCCCGCTGAAGCCGGACGGCTGCCGCACTGCGCTTCCCCGGCCTGCAGGGCGGGCACCGGCAGGGCTGGTGGGGCGGGCCATCACGGCTGCGGGGCCCCGAAGCCGGCGTCGGCGAGGACCTTCTGGCCTTCGACGCCGGTCACAAAGGCAATGAATTCGGCCGCCAGTTCCTGGTTCCGACTCGCAGCAACGGTAGCTACCGGATAGGTATTGACCGCTTCCCGGGCGGCGGCAAAATCGATGCCCTGCACCTTGCCCCCCGCCGCCCTGACGTCGGTAACGTACACCAGCCCGGCGTCAGCCTGGCCCGAGCTGACCTTGCCCAGCACATCGGTGACGGACGATTCCTCGCTGACCGGCCGCAGCGCCACGCCGGCGACCCTTTCAACCGTCTTCGCGGCGGCGCCGCACGGAACCTGGGCGGCGCAGATGACCAGCTTCACGCCGGGCCGGGCGAGATCCTCCAAGGAATCGACGGCCGCCGGATTCGACGGCGGCACGGCGATGGTGAGGATGTTGCTGGCGAAGTTCCGGGAAGCCCCGGCCAGAAGCGATGCGTCGGCAAGTTTGGCCATGTTAGCGGTGTCCGCGGAGGCGAAAACATCCGCTGGCGCACCCTGGCTGATCTGGGTGGCGAGGTCGGACGAACCGGCGAAGCTGAGCCTGACGGCGGTGCCGGGATGGCTGGCCTCGAAGTCGGCAGCAAGTGAGGTAAACGTTGGCTTCAGGGATGCCGCGGCGAAGACGGTCAGGGTCCTGTTCGCGTCCCCGCCGGACCCTGACCCGGCAGCGGCGCAGCCCGAAAGGCCGGCCGCCAGCACCCCGGCCGTGATCAGCGCGACGGCATACCGCAGGACAACAGTCCGCCGTGCCGCCAGGCCCGGAGTCGGACCCCGCCTCATACGGCGCCCTTACCGCGCGGCGTCTCCAGGATCACCGTGGTGGCCTTAACAACGGCAGTGGCGACAGAGCCAAGTTCCAGCCCCAGTTCGTGCACAGCTTCGCTGCTCATCAGCGACACCACGCGGAACGGCCCGCACTGCAGTTCCACCTGGGCCATAACGGTGTCGGCGGTGATTGCTGTGACGAGGCCAACGAAGCGGTTGCGGGCCGAGCTGCCCGCTCTGGCCGGGTCATCGGGAAGCTGGGCCTGCTCCCGGGCGAGCCGCGCGAGTTCCAGCCCGTCCACGGCGTGGCGCCCGGCGTCGTCCTTGTGCGGGGTCAGGCTTCCGTTTTCGGTCCAGCGCCGGATGGTGTCATCACTAACACCCAGCAGCCGGGCCGCCTCGGAAACGCGAATATTAGGCATAGGGCTACTCTAGCCCGCGCTTGCGGATCTTCAGTTGGTATTTGGGCGCAAAATCGAAAACCCAGACTGACGCCCGGCAGGTTCTTCGAAGCCGGGCCCCATAGCTTGGGCGCTGTTGTTGGGCCTAAAATCTTTGCGAGGGGTGGAGCCTCGGTCGTCCAAGGAGCAGCGCCATGAAATGGGTCAGGCCGGAGAACCCGGACTACGACGAAACACGCAAACTTTTCAACGCGATGATCGATCGGCGCCCGGCCGTCATCGCCCAATGTGCGGACCCGGGCGAGGTGGCCGAGGCTTTGCAGTACGCCAAGGACAACAGCCTGGCCGTTGCCGTCCGCGCTGGCGGGCATTCCGTTGCCGGTATGTCAACCAATGACGACGGTTTGGTAGTCGACGTCCGGCCGATGAGGTCAATCTCGGTGGACCCGGACAACAAGACGGTGACGGTGGGAGCCGGCGTGACGTGGGGAGAGTTCGACCGGGCCACGCAGGAACACGGCCTCGCCTGCACCGGCGGGCGGGCTTCCACCACCGGCGTCGCGGGATTCACACTGGGCGGCGGTTCGGGGTGGCTCGAGCGCTCCTACGGCTTCGCCTGCGACAACCTGCTTTCCGTCAAGCTCGTGACAGCCTCCGCAGAGCGGGTGACCGCCAGCGCCCAGGAGAACCCCGAGCTGTTCTGGGCCCTCCACGGCGGCGGAGGCAATTTCGGCATCGCCACCGAGTTCACGTTCCGCCTGCACCACCTTGGTCCTGGGGTTCAGGCGGGCCTGATGCTCTGGCCCGGCGATGCCTCGACCGAGATCAGCCGCGCCTACCGCGAACTTTGCCTTGCCGCCCCCGACGCCGTGGGCACTGCCCTGGTGTTCCTGACGGCACCGCCGGAACCGTTCGTTCCAGCCGGGATGGTGGGGAAACAAGGAGTAGGGATCGCCTATCTTTATGCGGGAGACCCCACTGACGGTGCTGAACACGCTGCGCCGTTCCGGGAGTTGGGCCCGGCAGTGGATCTGGTCAGCGAAATGAACTATGCCGATTTCCAGTGCATGATCGACGACCCGCCAAACCTGTACAACTACTGGAGCGCCGATTACCACAACGAGTTGCCGGACACCGCCCTGGACGTGCTCGTGGAGTCAGCGCAGAACCTGCCCGGCCCCCACTCCCAACTTCTGGTTGCCAGCTGGGGCGGGGCGGTGGCGGGGCCGGCGGCTGCCCAGACACCGCTGCAGAACCGCAACGCCAGGTGGGTCTCGCACCCGTTCGGGCTGGAGGAAACACCGGAAGGCGGCCAGGTGGCCAAGGCCTGGGTGAAGAAGTTCCGCCAGGACATCTCCCCCTATGCCACGGGCGGCGTCTGGCTGAACTTCGTCGGCGACGAAGGCCAGGACCGGGTCCGGGCAGCCTTCGGCGAGGAGAACTACAACCGGCTGGCCCAGGTGAAACTGGAGTTCGATCCGGAGAACACGTTTCGCGGCAACCAGAACATCCGGCCCGCCGCTACCTGATTGCCCGGCCGGTCCCCCGGCCTGCACCCTCCGGCTGTGAGACGGTTGGTAAGTAAGATGACCATCCGAGAGTGGGAGAGAAAAACAGCATGGGCAGTCCGGAACAGACAACCCCCTGGAGCGACAGCCTGGGCCGCGCCAGCATCAGGACCGCACAGGTCCTCCTGCTGCTGGTCCTGTCAGTGGTGGTGGTCTATGCCCTGATCCAGGTGCGCCTCGTGGTGATTCCCGCGCTGCTGGCCCTGATCCTCGCCGCCGCGATCGCACCCTTCGTCCACTGGCTGCGCCGCCGGGGCTGGCCCAGCACCGCCGCCACCACAGTCTCGTTCCTGGCACTCCTGATCGCGTTCGGCGCTGTCATCACGGGCATCGTGGTCGCCGTCGTCAGCCAGGCCGACCAACTGGCCAGCAAGGCCACGGAGGGCTTCGACCGGGTTCACGCATTTATTCGTACGGGTCCGATCCCGGTTGATGACCAGCAGATCCAGCAGGCGCGGGACGCCGTCGTCGATTTCGCCACCAGCAGCACCGTGGGCGCGGGCGCCATTTCCGGGCTCAGTGCGGCCGGCAACGTCATCACCGGGGCCCTCCTGATGGCTGTCATCCTGTTCTTTTTCCTCAAAGACGGCCAGAGCATCTGGGCCTTTGTGCTGCGGGCGTTCAAGGGCCCGAACCTGGTGAAGGCACGCCGTGCCGGGGAGCGCAGCCTGAACGTGCTCGGCGGCTACGTGCGCGGAACATCCATAGTGGCCCTGGTCGACGCCTTTTTTATTGGCCTGGCTCTGGTAATAATGGGCGTTCCGCTCGCGCTGCCGCTGGCCGCACTGACCTTCATTGGCGCCTTTATCCCGCTGATCGGCGCTACCCTTGCCGGCACGCTCGCGGCCCTTGTCGCGCTGGTTGCCAACGGCCCGGTCGCGGCCCTGATCGTTATCATCGTTGTGATCGCAGTCAACCAGCTGGAGGGGAACTTCCTGCAGCCCGTGGTGATGGGCCAGGCCCTCAGCGTCCATGCCCTGGTGATTCTGCTGGCCCTAACGGCCGGCACCATCCTCGCCGGCATCATCGGCGCGATCCTTGCCGTCCCCTTGGTGGCTGTGGCCTGGGCCGCGATCAAGGCCTGGAATTCCGGAGACGACATTACCCCCGAGGCCATTGCAGCGGCCGAACACGAAACCCGACTGAACGAAAGGGGCGACGGCGTGCGGTCCAAGCCTAGGCGTGGGCGGGGCCGGCAGAACGACGGGTCGGACGCTGCCGCCGCCGATGTCCCACAGGACTGACCGGCGGCCGGATTAGACTTCCGTCATGGCCATCTACCTCGATCCGCCGCTCTGGCCTGCACACGGAACGCACTTCTCGCATCTGGTCTCGGACGCCTCGCTGGCGGAACTGCACGACTTTGCTGCGGCCGCGGGCATTCCGGAGAGGGCGTTCGACGGTGACCACTACGACGTCGCCGAGGCCCGCTACAGCTCCCTAGTGGCGGCCGGAGCCATCCCGGTGGAGGGGCGGATCCTGGTCCGGAGGCTGATCGCCAGCGGGCTGCGGATCCCGGCCCGGCGGCGCAGCGGCTCACTCAAGCTGCCCCTGCTGACCCGGTGGAACGGGACCCTCCCCGGCCACGACGCCCTGTTCCTGGACCTGCTGGATCGCTGGGGCGAGGAGCACCGGAAGTATCACGGCCGCACGCACCTCCTGGCGGTCCTTGAGGCGTTGGACCTCCTCACCGGGCCTGCGGAGCCGCCCCGGACCGTGTTGCTCGCCGCCTGGTTCCACGACGCGATTTACCGGGGGGTCGCCGGCCAGGACGAGGAGGAGTCGGCCCGGCTCGCCGAGGACCGTCTGGCCCATGCCGGCCTTCGTCCGGCTGAGGTGGAGGAAGTTGGCCGGCTGGTAAGGATGACTGCGGACCACCGGCCGGAGCCCGGCGATGACGATGCAGCACTGCTCAGCGACGCCGACCTCTCGGTGCTGGGCGGAACCCCGGCAGCCTATGCCCGGTATCTGGCCGCCGTCCGGGAGGACTTTGCGCACATCGGCGACGACGACTTCGCCGCCGGACGCGCCGGCGTCGTCCGCCACCTCCTGCAGCTGGACCCGCTGTTCCACACCCGACGCGGCAGGGAACTGTGGCTGGAGCCTGCACGGCGAAACCTCAAGGGCGAGACACAGCCCTAGCAAAAACCCGCTGGCCAGGCCCCAGCCGCGGCGTCCGGATGCGTTCAGGTGCCGCGGCGGAGGTGTCCGGCGAGTCGGTCGAAGGACTGACGCCAGCCGACGCCTTGAGCGTCTCTGTTGTCGATACTGTCGAAAGGTCCCTGGAAGAACGTCATCCTGGTGCCGCCGTCGATCTCCTCCAGCTGGAACGTCACCTCGGTCTCGAAGCCTCGGGTTCCGTCCGCACGGTCCCAGGCATGGGTGAAGACGAAGAGATGGGGCGGTTCGATGTCTGTGTGGACGCCGCTCCACCAGTGTTGCTCGCCGGTGCTGTCCTGGATCATGCAGGCCCGGTAGAGGCCGCCGATTTCCAGATCCGCATCGATGCTGTCCCGTGGAGTGTGGAATCCCCGCGGCCCCCACCATTCCGCAGCTTGGTCCGGGTCCGTCAAGGCGGACCACACCCGGGCAATGGGCGTCTGGAATTCGCGGGTGACCACCAGCATCAGGTCCTCTGCTGCAGCCGGGGCGGTTCCCTGCCCGGACCTGGCCGGACCTGCGCTGACGTGCTCGGACATCTCGGGACTCCTGCTCTGAAAGGGACTAGCGGTAGGCCTTGCTGTAGCCCGTCGCAAAGGGCCTGTCACTTGGGACGACCTGTTTGCCAAGCGGCATCAGCGAGACCGGAATCAGCTTGAGGTTGGCGATGGCAAGCGGGATGCCCACGATGGTGGCGGCCATTGCAATGGCGGTGACCACGTGGCCAATGGCAATCCAGATACCGGCGACGAAGAGCCAGATGACATTCCCCAGCAGCGAAAACACGCCCGTTCCACCGGGGCGGTCCACCACGGTTCGTCCGAAGGGCCACAGCGCATAGTTCGCGATCCGGAACGACGCCAGCCCCCACGGGATGGTCACTATCAGCAGGCAGCAGACGATACCGGCCGCGAAGTAGCCAAGCGAAAGCCAGAGGCCGCCGAAGAGCAGCCAGATGATGTTCAGCAGTGTCTTCATGGCTCCATTCTCCCCCGCCGGAGCCCATTCCGGCCTAGGGGTTCACCCTGAGAAATTCCTGAAATCCCCCGGGCCGCCCCGGCACGGCGCCCGGCGCTTTGCGAACGCACGGAAGGGCATAATACTGGGACCATGCCTGCACTCCTGAAGCTTGCCCTGATCGCGCCCGGGAGACGCAGATGACAACCATCGGAGACCTTCTTGGTCCCATTCTCGAAGTCATGACGTGGGTGGGTTTCGTCCTGGGCCTGCCGCTTCTGGTGTGGGGCTGGATTCGTCGCCGGCGCCGGTGCCAGTGGACCGGGACCACCGGGACAGTTATCAGCGCGGGCGGATTCACCGGCTACAGCTGGACGGACCACTACGACGCCGGCCACCGGTCCCTGCTGCCGGCGGCCGAGTCGGGCGGCCTGGTGGTGGGCACCGACGTCGAGCTGTTCTACGACGTGTGCCACCCCTCGCGCTGGGGGCTGACCCCGCCAAAGCACGACAATGCGGCCTGGACCCTCGGCTGGATCCTCACCGGGGTGGGGATCCTGTCCACGGTCGGCGGCTTTGTGCTGCTGCTCTTCTGAATCCTGCGGAACCGGCCGGCTAGGCCTGCTTGACCATTGCGGCTTCGACATTGATCTTGACCTTGTCACTGACCAGCAGGCCGCCGGTTTCGAGCGCGGCGTTCCAGGTTAGGCCGAATTCCTTGCGGCTGATGTCCGCTTCCGCGCTGAACCCGGCACGGGTGGCGCCGAATGGGTCCACGGCAACTCCGGTGAACTCGACTTCCAAATCCACCGGCCGGGTAACGTCCCGGATGGTGAGGTCACCGGTCAGCACGTAATCCTCGCCGTCGCCCCTGATGCCCTGGGCGCGGAACGTCATCTCCGGATACTTTTCGACGTCGAAGAAATCGGCTCCGCGGACGTGCGCGTCGCGGTTTGCGTCACCGGAATCAAAGCTGGCGGTCTTGATGCTGGCATGCAGGCTGGAGTCCGGCAGGGACTCACCGACACGGGCCTCCGCCGTCGCCTCATTGAAGCGGCCCCGGACCTTGCTGATGCCGGCGTGGCGGACACTGAAGCCGACTTCGCTGTGGGACATGTCCAGTGTCCAGACGCCTTGGCTCAATCCTTCGGGCAGTGTCACAACGGTCTCCTTCGCGGGTGGCGGGCCGGGCCCGCCGGATCATCGGGGTACTCCCCCAAGGAGCCATGCTAGCCACGCCAACGCGGCGCGGCTAGCCTCTCGGAACCCGGCCGGCTACGACGCCGGCTGCGGGGCCCAGCCGATCGCCGGTGCGATGTGCCGGACGACGGTGCCCAGCAGCTTGGCGTTGAAGTCCACGCCAAGCTGGTTGGGGACGGTGAGCAACAGGGTGTCCGCGGCCTGGACGGCGGCATCGGCGGCGAGTTCCCCGGCAATGGCGTCGGGCGCGCCAACGAAGAGCACTCCGTCGGGCTGACGGATACTTCAGGCGTCTACCTGACCGCTCGCGAAGTTGCCCAGATCCACCGCGCCGCGACCGGCCGGACTGGCGGCTTCGTCGGCTCCGTGCGGACGCCATCGGCATGCTCCACCGACACGACCGCCGCCTGGTACGGAGAGGGCGCCTAGTGCTCCTCGCATCCAACCCAGGCGCGCCCGCCCTCTACCGCCTCCGCGCTGGCATCCGCCTGGACTCTGACGGCGACCCCGTCGAGTCCTGGGCGACGCCGGAGCGCGTCCTCCTTCGCGGCGCCAAGGTCCAGCCCGTCTCCTCGACCGAAGACGACGGGGCCCGCCGCTTGATCGAGGGCGAGGGCCTCCTGATCGTCCCTGGATCTCCTAACCTGAAGGCGACCGACCGCGTCGAGATCGACGCCGAGGTGTGGCTTGTAAATGGCACTCCCGTTGTGCGGTGTGGCCTGGCTTCCGGCGTGTATACGTCGGCGACCCTGACGAGGATAGCGAGCGCCGCATGACCGCCGCCCCTCTTAGATGACCCTCGCCGCGCTGTGACGGCCACGGCAATCTTTGACCTCATTCGGCAGCCGCTGCTGCATCTGTCCGGTCGAACCACTCCGGCGGAAAGATTCTGACGGGCTCGGACTTCCATATCTTGCCGTTGCTCTGGCGAACCACCGCAGTCACGTCGTAGGGGCGGTCGACCGCGTCCGGCCTGTTTCCGGCGCTTAATCTAAACATTTTGTGGCTCACTTCGCCGTCCTCCAGCACCTTGTTCGCATTGAAGACGTCAGCGATCGCCAGGGGATCCGGCAAAGTGCCCGGCTCCAACACGAGCATGTCAGGGGGCTCATGCCCCAGTTTTCCGGTTTGGGTTCCCACTCGAAGTCGAAACCTTCGACTCCGTTCTTCCCTCCCAGACTGCGGGTGGTAACAAGAACTACGAATTCTTGCCTTGCGGGCGTGTCGAGGAGCGGAGCTGTCCACCTCGTGACGATTTTGGCCGTCACCACCAAACGACGCCTGCCACGAAAGGCCGTAATTCCTTGCCACCCAAGTGACACGATCGACAATACTAGGGCGCCCAACGGCACCCAATCCTTTATCTCCACCTAAGCAGTTTGGCCAGATTCTTCTCCCGGCCAGTTCAGGCGCGCCGTGTACCCAGCTGTCACCCTGGGGGGCACTCCTCCCTCCCCCCTCCTTCCCAGCCCGATTTGGCTTAGCTTCTCCCTGTGCGTGCCGGTAGCCCGCTGGTTTTCCCCAGCCCCCCATTTCCGCCTTTACCCCGAAAGGACGCCAATTTTGGCTGACTCCCAGACCGCCTCCCAGCCCTACCCGAGCACTGGACGGACGGCGCCCGCGACACATTCAAGAACGTCCTCGACGAGCGCCCCGACCTTTCAGGCGCTGACTTTGCGAGCCTGGACCAGGCTTGCGCCCTGATTTCTTCCGCCGATCTCCTGGAGGACGCCGCGCGCGAGTCCGGCCCGCTCGTGAAGGGTAGCGCCGGGCAACTGACGGTCAACCCTGGCCTGACCGAGGCCCGCCTCGCCAGGACGGCCGCCGCACAGATCCTGGGCCGCCGCGGCGTGCCGAGCAAGTCCGCCGCGAAGACCAATAGCCAGCGTAGCCGCGAAGCCGCTAACGCCCGGTGGGGCTCGAAGTGACGCGCGTTCAGAAGTCCGCGCCTTCCCGGCGTTCGGTCGTTCACACGCTCGACGAGCTCGCGTCTATCCCGCTGAATCCGGCGACGGTCGCCTCGGCCGGGATCGTACGCGCCGCGTTCGATGCCCTGGCAACTGATCCGGACGTCACCGCGTCGGCCGCCGCCGCGCGTGCCCAGGGCCCGGCCGCTATGGAGAAGCACCTGGCCGCCGCTGGAGCCCTGGCTCGGCGTTCTGCTGAATATGCCTTCTCGCTGAAGTAGGAACGCGCCAGACGTGAGTAGATGCTCGCGGACTGGCCCCCTTCTCACTCGCCCCCCTTGCCGGGATCTCGTCCCGGCGCCCCCGTTTACACACCCTGAAGGAGAGTTTCCCTTGTCTCAACCGACGAAGACTTGCCGCGTATGCGTAGAACCCCGCGCCGAGAACCAATTCCGGAAGCGGACGGGCGGCGCCCGCCAGGCTGTGCCGCCGTTGCACGAAACGCGCAGCCAGGCACACTGCCCGGCTGGCCGCCCGCGCCCACGACGACGCCTCCTAGACGCACCTCTCTGCGTCCACAAACAAAACGGTCCTTCTCCACAGCTCAGGCATCATGCCTTGGGCCGAGAGAGGGACCTTTTTGCGTTAATCAGCGGGCGTCCTCGGCCCTGCGGAACTTACCCGGCTCAAACTCAACGAGTCGCCCGAGCGGTCGAAGAATATTCGCGTGCAGGAGCTCTATCTGCATGTGAGCAACGTTGAGATCGTCGGCTACTGCCTTGATATCCGATATCACGACGTTGTTCCTTACTTCGACCCGTCCCCTGCGGGCGCGAGTTGCCAGATCGTCTTGCATTCTCATGGTCGCGTGGTTCCAAGAGACTACCCAGTGCCCATGCATCAGACGGTTCCGTTCGCGCATGGCACTCTCGGCCAGCTTACGTACCCCCTCGAACCTCGCGCTGTACTGCGGGTCATTTACACGCAATTCAATAAGTGAATGCACGAGCGCCAATAGACGCTCAAACGTCATACACGTCGTAAGGGCAAAGCCGACTTCGGGTTTAGGGTCAAGCAATTCAGCGGCCAACTCGGCGGCTGCAAACTCAAGTCGCGAGGCATGAACCGCCACGGTGCCAAGCTCGATGAGGTGCTCGTCTGAGAGGGTCGTCGACATCCCCGTCATGATCGTAGTCTTGGGCTGCATCTCACCATTTGGCGTCATTCGCATAAAGGCATCCTACGTTCCGGCGCAGTCACCATGGCCTTGCCGATGTCGTGCGAGTAGTCCCGGCCCTAAGGTTCCGCTAACGCTGGCGGTTTTCTTCACGGATCTCCTCGGCAACTTCCGTAAGTGCCAGCTGCGCCTCAATAGACTTCTTGAGCCATTCCGCCGTTTCCCCGTCCTCCAGCTTCGCCTGGATCTCCTCTGGCGTCCGGTCGACGAGAGACTCCCAGCTTCGCGGCACGCGATCCGGCCCGAGAGCTCCAATTAGGGCGCCCGCTTCGGCGCCCATGTCCCGGCTTATGGCAGTGTCGGAATGCCCTCCGCGAGATAGGTTTTTCGTCAGCTTCAGTAGCGTTTCAAGCTCGAACATCAAGTGAGCTTGTTTCAGTGCGGCGCGTCTGTCCTCGTCGGCGATCCGGCGGGCGTTCCTGCGGTCCAGCGCCGATACCACCAGGGCCACAATCGAGGCGCCGACGGCGGCCACCACGGCGGCCACCTGGACCCATAGCGCGATCTCTTCTTTTGTCATGGCTCACAACCTACCGGAGCCCGCGCGCTCGGCCCTTCTCCTACGTCCAGCGTGTAAACGGGGCTAGCTCACACTGGCGTCAGGAGTTTTCGTAGCGCATGTCGGAGTTGCTGCATTGGTTTTCACTGGACAGGTGTAGCGGCCCGCCTACGTGTTCTGAAGTTTGGACTACCGCCTGATCGTGCGCCGAAGCGCCATGGGCATGACTAGAAACCCAGCGAACCCCGAAAACGCTCCCTGACGGCCTACGACCACTGAACCCAATAGGACTGAATCATCCAGAGGAGATGCGGGTTGTTGCACCGTGTGGATGGATTTGTAGAATCCCTTCGATGAAGCGTCTTGGTTGCTACTTGTGTGAAAAAGTGACGCTATTTCCACCGAGTCCATCAATGCGGACTTTGAAGGTAGGTTTAGAAGCGTCGTTGAAATTCCAGCCAGTTCTCATAGTTGAGCTTTGTCCAGGCTGAAGTTTTGCATCCCAGTAGGCTTTCACCTTGTCATCTTGGACGGTACGGACATCAGAGTCGCCATCCTTAGCACTGTTGGCGACTAACTCGACGTCGCTACGTCCCAAAATGACCTTTTCGGACAAATTCTTGATGGAGATATCGAAGTAAAGGTTGTCCGTACCTTTCTCCTTTTTACCCCCAAGGGTCGTGGTAGCGAAGCGTGCGTCTTTCCCAGGCGTGAATTCTTGAGGTTCGTGCACCGTGATCTCGAGCAAAACCTGATCCCCACTACGTCGGGAGTCTTTATATATCGCTGTTTGCCCATAAAAGCATTTGCCGAAGTTCTCATCGATGTTGCAAATTGTGTCTTCAGCTTTGGCTTCTGGTTCAGCCACTCGTTGTTCGACTTCGACCGGAGTTTGACCAGGTGAAGATGCTGAAGATGGTGAAGATGCTGGATATGGTGAGGCTGCTGAAGATGCACATCCGGAAACGACTAGAATTAGAGCCAGAACTAGTGGGAGCTTCTTCATAAAGTGCAATTCTCCTAGACGAGATGTCAGTGCAAGTTGTGTCTTCGGATTCTGGTTAGGAAATCCTGCCAATTGTAGCCTGTGATGCCTCAAGGCATCACTTGCTCAACACCCTCCTGTCACCAATGTCTTGAGAGATAACAGGCTTGACACTCTCCCGACGCAAACGACGGACCCCTGCCCAAATGGGCTGCGCGTGTCTGAGGACTGCATAGGCGCTGTGCCCGCTTGCCTTCGGGGAAGCCGTCAAGCAGTCGAGGTTGTCGCACTGGAAAGTCGCGGCGGATTCGCATGCGCGGTCCGCGATCAACTCGCTCGACGGGGAGGCTCAGCCTCGCATCTTATTCCTGACCTTCGCGCTCTGTGTCCACCGCCCGGTGCATACTTGACGCGTTGAGATCGACGTGGCTTGCGGGCCAGAGGCCCGTGCGGCCGTGTGGAGCTGTGAAGATGACATCGTGGTCGGAGGCAACGTTGGGCCTGTCCGCCTGGATGTCATAGAGGGTCGAGTAGCTGTAGCCGTCCTTGTAGATAGTCTCGACCGGGACGTCCCAGAGAGAAGCCATCACTCGTGCGAAGTCATGGACGATGAAGCTCCCGGCGAACTCCCCCGGTGGACCCGCTAGAACGGTGACAACATCTTTGCCTTGGATGACGGGATGCATCTTGTTCTTCCAAGATGCCTTGGTCATGTAGTTGAGGCGTCCGTACGCCTCCCTGAACTGGGTCGGGTGGAGCTTCATCCCTCGCGCAGCGATGAGGTGTGGCTGTTGCACCCCTTCGGAGCGCCCCCAATCCTGGAGAACGCACACCACGGCTATCGTCCCCATGCGGAGACCGAGGATCGGAAGGAGAAGGTCGTCCATATAATCGAATCGACGTAGCGGATCCTCGTGATCGAGGCATTCGAAGAAGTGGAAGCTGGCGGGGCCCGGGAACTCTGGCTCCCATCTAACGAGACCGGCCGCAGTCTGGAGGAGGAAGTGGTGGAACGCGATGCTCCGAAGGTGCTCTTCTGGCACGAGGCGTTCCCCATTCTGCTCGCGCACGTATCTCGGTTGAAAGCTCTCACGGTAGACGAGTCCGTAATAGATCTTCCCCAACCATATGAAGAGATCACGACGGTCAAGCTGCTTGAAGGCGTCGAATCCCTCGCTAAACGCAGCCTTAACCCGTTCCTCAACAGGGCTGAGATCTATGCCATTGCAGGTCAAGCAACACGGTACAGTCAGTCTCCGGTACATCAGTCGGCGTCCGTCGATCTGGGTCACGGAGCCATCCCAGAGATCGAGCTCCCTCAGAAGCCACTTCGGAAAGACGTGCTCGACGGTTCGTTGATCGGACCCCTCCGGGATGTGAGCTCCGCACATAAAGCACAAATCCGGACCGAGCCCCTGACCACGAGAGTCCAAGAATCGACTGTGAATATCCGCGCTCATCACCCTCCGAAAATTACCCGCAGAGATTCCCAGTGGCCATCCCCAATGCCTGCCAATAGAATACCTGAGGCCCAAGATCAACCGAGGCATGTCCCATTGTTCGGTCCCCATGATCACTAACTAGACCGTGATCCTGCAATGCGCAGGCTAGGCGTATATGTGCTAGCGCATGTCAATCACGCCGGTGCCCATTTCGATCCGGCTGGTCCGGGCGGCGACAGCGGCCAGCAGCGGGAACGGGGACGCCTGCTGCCGGGCGAAGTGGTGCACCCGGAAGTACGCGCCGTCCACGCCCAGTTCCTCCGCGGCAACGGCCAGTTCGATGCCCTGCAGCAGGGCGTCGCGGGCGGTCCGGGTGCGGGAGCCCTCGCCGGGGCCCCAGTGTCCGAAGGACAAAAATCCGATGCGCTTCATGTCAGGGGCAACACGGTGCGGACCGGCGGCATTCCTGCGGCAGCGGTCAGGGCTTCGCCGCCGTCACGAAGTCCCGGATTTTGGCCAGGTCCTTCGCCCCGCGGGAAGATTCGACGCCGGAGGAGACGTCCACCCCCCAGGCATCTGCCTGCGAGGCCGCGCCGGCGACGTTGGCGGGATCCAGCCCGCCGGCCAGGAGCCAGTTGCGCCCGGCCAGCCCCTTGGCGCGGACCGAGGCGTAGTCCCAAGCCTCGCCGGAGCCGGGGACGGCGGCGTCGATCAGGAGCAGGTCCTCGCCCCAGTCCGCGAACGCCTCCGCCGCGGCGGACATGGTGACGGCCCGGATCAACTTGAGTCCGGCGTCGTGCACGGTGCGCACGTCTGCCGGGGTGCGGTCGCCGTGGAGCTGGACCCAGTCCAGCCCGGCTGCCTGGGCTGCGGCGACGGCGTCCGCCACGGTTTCGTGCCGGAAAACACCGACGGCGGGGAGCCCGGCCGGGACGTGGGCCAGGAGTTCCCGCGCCTGCGCCGGTGTCACTTCCCTGGGGCTGCGGGTCAGGACAAAACCGACGGCGTCCGCGCCGGCTTGCACCGCGGTCCTCACCGACTCCGGGGTGCTGAGCCCGCATACCTTGACGAACATTCGGCTCCTTCTGCAGTGTGCCTGAGTTTTCTGCCTCTGACGTTACCAAGACCGCACGGGCGGCGGAGCCTCGCTAAGGTGAAGGGATGGAGATCATCCGTTATGCCGAGTTGAAAGCCCACCCCTGGCCCAACGGCGGCGGGGTGACCCGCGAAGTGGCGCGCCGTCCTTCGTCCGGCGTTCCGCAGGACAACGCCGCAGGTGCCGGCTGGGACTGGCGGGTCAGCATCGCCGAGGTAGCCAAGGCGGGCGAGTTCTCGGCGTTCACCGGCATGGACCGCGTTCTGACCGTAATCGAGGGGGAGCTGTTGCTCCTGACCGTCGACGGCGCCGAACACCCGCTGGAGAAATACCGCCCCTTCCGGTTCTCCGGCGACGCCGCCGCGGCCGGGGCACTGCCAACGGGCGACATCCGCGACCTGAACGTCATCACCCGCCGGGGAGCCTTCAAGGGCTTCACCTCCATCATCGAACTCTCCAAAAAACGGGCACACCCGGTGTTCGAGGGCCAGCTGGGCATCCTGCTCCAAGGCCAGGCGGCCGTCGCGCCCGGTGGCCCAGCCGACGCCGAGCAAGTCACCGAGCCGCAGGCGCTGGACCGCTATGACGCCGTCGTGGGTTCGGACACCGCGTCCCCCGAGATCCTGGGCCGCGGCTTCCTGGCCGTGGTCTCCATCGACGCCGTCACCGACTAGCCATCCCGAACCCCGTCGGAAGAGCGTACGTTCGCCGCACCGCGGGGGCATTGCTAGGCTGGAACCAAGGCCGACTTCTTTGCGGCCTCCGGACGACGGATCAGTACCCGGCACGCGACAAGACTGGCCACAGGAGCTGTTATGGCGTGGTTAATACTCGTACTGTCCGGATCCCTGGAAGCCGTCTGGGCTGCGGCCCTGCACCGGACAACGCAGGCCTCCGGCCGCCGCCGGATTGCGCCGGCCGTGGTCTTCCTCATCTCCGTCTTGGCCAGTACCGGCGGCCTCGCGGTCGCCATGCAGTCCATCCCGACCGGCACTGCTTACGCAGTCTGGGTGGGGGTCGGTGTGGTGCTGACCTCCGCCTACGCGATGATCACCAAAGTTGAGCCAGCGACCCGGGGACGGATCCTGTTGCTCGGCGGAATCGTCGCCTGCGTCGCCGGCCTGAAGCTGGTGGTGTGACAATGGCCGCGAAACGTACGCCGAAACTGCCGGCCAAGGCGCCCACATCCACCCTGTCCTGGCTCATCCTGCTGGCCTCTGCTGTGCTGGAGGCCGTTTGGGCCACAGCCCTGGGGCAGTCCGACGGCTTCACCCGTCCGCTGCCCACCCTCGTGTTCGCGTTGAGCGCGACCCTGAGCATGGTGGGGTTGGGGCTGGCGGTGAAAAGCATCCCGCTCGGTACGGCCTATGCCGTCTGGGTGGGGATCGGCGCGGCGCTGACGGTCGGCTGGGCGATGGCCACCGGCGTCGAGCCTGCGAGCCCGCTGAAACTGCTGTTTATCGCAGGGATTGTGGGCTGCGCGGCCGGACTGAAGCTGCTGCCGGCGCCACAGCAGCCGCAATCCGCTGCCGGATCTCCCCGCGTTTGAGCCAGAACGACGGCGTGTCCCGGCGACGCGCCGTCGGACCGGCCACACAGCGTTCAAAGGGTGGGGAGACTCTGGCGCCGCCGCCCGGAATACTCTTGCCTCGAGTGCGGTTCTTGGCTGGGACGGCAATTCCGGCAGCGAAAAGGAGTCCAAAGATGAATGCAGCGACAGTCCAACTCGGCGACGGACTGGTGGTCAGCCTCCTCGGGTTTGGCGGCATGGCCCTGACTCCGGTCTACGGCGACGTGGACCCCGCCGAGGCCCTGGCCACTCTGCACCATGCAGTGGATGCCGGCGTCAGCTTCATCGACACGGCGGACATCTACGGTGCAGGCAGCAACGAGGAACTGATCAGCAGGCTCCTCAGGGAACGCCGCCATGAGGTGCAACTGGCCACCAAATTCGGACTCGTAGGGAACCCGGCAGCCGGCTACTCCGATATCCGCGGCGACGCAGCTTACGTTCGGCAGTCCGTGGACCACAGCCTCCAGCGCCTCGGCACCGACACCATCGACCTGTACTACATGCACCGCCGTGACCTCCGCGTTCCGATTGCGGAAACCGTGGAGGCCATGGCGGGGCTGGTGCAGGCCGGCAAAGTGCGGCATCTCGGCCTGTCCGAGGTGACGGCCGAGGAACTTCGTGAGGCCGTCAGTATCCACCCGATCGCTGCAGTCCAGAGCGAGTGGTCCATCTGGAGCCGCGATGTGGAACGCCACGTTGTCCCCACGGCGGCCGAACTTGGTGTGGGTTTTGTGCCCTATTCCCCGCTGGGCCGGGGATTCCTCACCGGCACCGTAGACGGCTCGAAACTGGGAACCAACGACTTCCGCCGCAAGATTCCCCGGTTCGCCGCGACGGCCCTGGACGCCAATCAGGGCGTGGTGGCCGCCGTACAGTCTGTCGCGGCCGAGCTTGCCGCTGCCGGCCAGCCCGCAACTCCTGCCCAGGTGGCTCTGGCCTGGCTGCTCACGCAGGGCCGAAAGCTTGGACTGCCGGTGGTCCCCATCCCCGGCACCCGCAGGGCGGCGCGGATCGACGAAAACCTCGGCGCGCTGACGCTCGACTTCACCGCAGCCCACCTCGAGAAACTCGACGCCGCCGCGGACGCCGTCGTCGGCTCCCGCTCGGCGGACCCCAGCTGGGTGTCCGAGGGCCGCGAATAGCCGATCCGTAGACTAACCCCATGGACACGCTTATTCACTCGTTACGGGACATCACCATCCGCCGGATTTCGGTCAGCGAGATGGACAACAACGTATATCTGCTCACCAGCAAGGACTCCGGCGCGCAGCTCCTGATCGATGCGGCCGATGATCTGGCTGCCATCCAGGGCCTACTCACCGACGCCGCCGCGGATACCTCCGCCACGCCGAAGCTGGCGCTGATTGCCACCACCCACCAGCACTGGGACCACGTCCGAGCGCTCCCGGGCCTGGTAGCGGCCACCGGCGCCAAGACGGCCGCCGGGACGGATGACGCCGCCGCACTCCCCGTTCCGGTGGACGTGCCGCTCGATCACGGGAACATCGGGAACTTCGACGGCTTTGATGTGACAGCGGTGCACCTGCGCGGGCACACCCCCGGTTCGATCGCGCTGGTCTACCAGGATCCGGACGGTCCGGCGCACATCTTCTCCGGAGATTCGCTGTTCCCCGGCGGGGTAGGCAACACTCAGAAGGATCCCGTCCGGTTCGCCCAGCTGATCGACGACGTCAGCGCACGCCTGTTCGATGTGTATCCGGATGAGACCGTCGTGCACCCCGGCCACGGGAAACCCACCACCCTGGGTGCGGAACGCCCGCACCTAAAGGACTGGCGCGCCCGCGGCTGGTAAGACTTCATCGAGTGCTCCGTAACTGCCCTTTTGAATCTTCTCAACAGCAGTTACGTGGGCCCACGACCGCCGGGTTCCCTGACCGGGCTTGCGAGGTCAGGGAGCGGCTGGGGCTTAGCGGCTGCGGCGTTCGTTCGACGCCGGAGCGGACGCCCGGCGGGGTCCGCCGCTGCGTGCCGGACGGCCTTCGCTGGACCTGCCGTTGCCGCCGCCCGCGTAGGACCCGCCCGAGGTGCCACCGGTGTTCGAAGACCAAACAGCCGAGTTCGCTCCGGTCTTGCTTCCAGCGGGCTTGGCGCCGGCGGCTGCCCGCTGGCCCGTAGCCGGACGCCCGCCGCGCTGGCCGCCAGCGGCAGCACCCGTGCGGGGTGCGCCGCTGCGGGGTGCGCCGCTGCGGGGAGCCGAAGCGCCCCGGGCGTCGCTGCGTCCTTCGGCGGCCCGTCCGTCCGAACCGCGGCCGGCCGCAGCGCGGCCACCTGCAGCGGGAACATCGTTACGGTGCGCGCCGTATGAGGTGGAGCGGGCCCGGGCGCTGCGGCGTTCTGCACGCTCGGCATCCATCCGGTCCTCGTTCCGCTCGATCACACGATCTGCGGCGTTACGCGCAGCAGCCTGGCCTTCGTAGGCCACGGCGCGGCGCTCGGCCCGGGGAAGATCGGTGCGGGGAGCTTCAGTTCCAACGCGTCCGCGGCCGCCGCGGCCACCACGGCCACCGGCGGTGGGTGCCGCCTGGGTAGTGCGGCGGGCGCGCTTACGCTCGGCGTTGGCACCGGTGGAACTGCCGCCGCCCTGGTTGGACTTGGCAGCCAGCAGCGCGGCGCGGGTGCGCGGATCAATCTTGTCGGCCATGTCGCCCACCAGCTCGGCAACCAACGGGGAGTTGGCGGTGACGCGCTCGAAGTTGACGTCGACGCCGGCAGCCTTCATCAGCTTCTTGACGTCGGACTGCTGCTCCGGCAGGGTCAGCGTGACCACTGTGCCGTCGGAACCGGCGCGGGCGGTACGGCCCGAGCGGTGCAGGTAAGCCTTGTGCTCCGTGGGCGGATCCACGTGGATGACCAGCTCGACGTCGTCGACGTGGACGCCGCGGGCTGCGACATCGGTGGCGACCAGGACGCGGACCTCGCCGGAGGAGAACTCGGCCAGGTTGCGGTCACGGGCATTCTGCGAGAGGTTGCCGTGCAGGTCGACGGCGGGGATACCGGCGTCGGTCAGGGTCTTGGCAAGCTTGCGGGCGTGGTGCTTGGTGCGCAGGAAGAGCACCCGGCGGCCGGAACCCGAGGCAAGCTCAACAATCAGCTGCTTCTTGACGGTCTGGTCGTTGACCACCAGCACGTGGTGCTCCATGGTGGTGACCGCGGCCTGTGACTCATCCACGGCGTGGGTCAGCGGGTTGGACAGGTACCGCTGGACGATCTTGTCCACGCCGTTGTCCAGGGTGGCGGAGAACAGCATGCGCTGGCCCTGGCTGGGGGTCATGTCCATCAGCTTCTTGACCACCGGGAGGAAGCCGAGGTCGGCCATGTGGTCGGCCTCATCGAGGACGGTAATCTCGACGCCCTCGAGGGTCAGGATGCGTTGGCGGATCAGGTCCTCCAGGCGGCCCGGGCAGGCGATGACGATGTCGACGCCGGCGCGCAGTGCCTTTTCCTGGCGGGCCTGGGAGATACCGCCGTAGATCACTGTGGTGTTCAGTCCCATGGCCTTGGCCATCGGCTCGATCGTGGCATTCAGCTGGGTGGCCAGTTCGCGGGTCGGGGCCAGGACCAGGCCCATCGGGCGGCCGGGCTTGCGGAAGTGCTTCGCTTCCCGCTCAGCGAGTCGTGCTACAAGCGGGATGGCAAAGGCAATGGTTTTTCCGGAGCCGGTTCGGCCGCGGCCCAGGACGTCGCGTCCGGCCAGGGTGTCCGGCAGCGTCTTGACCTGGATGGGGAACGGTTCCACGATCCCCTGGGCGGTCAGGGTGTCGGCCAGCGCTTTGGGCGTGCCGAGGGCAGCAAATGTAGTCATAGGTTTCAAAGTCTTTCAGGCGGTATCCGTGCGGATATCGGCCCCCGGCGCCGGTTGGCTCAGGGGTTCGCCGAAGAAAAGTCAGGTGATCAACCGGCCAGCTGCTGGGTAAGCCGGCGGCCGGGACCAAATAGAACGCGTTCATCGACGCAGGATGTGCCTCTCACATGAAAAAACCCACTCCCTGAACGAAAACCGAAAGGAATCCGGCAGGGGAACCGGTTGATGAACCGGACCGATCATTCAAGACCAAAGTGGGCATCACTGCACATCAAGTTCACCTAGTCTATCATCCGGCAAGGCCAGAGCCGTTTCCTGCCCCAGCTGAGCACCCCGGGGCCAGGAACAGCGGGATGTGCGAGGGCGGCCGGGCCGGTAGCTGCGCGGCGGCCGGAATGTTCGCCGCCTCCGCCCGCAGGACCAGCAGCGCCTCCGTGTCGATCAGCTTGCGGGCTCCGGTCCGCTCGTCCAGGATCCAGAACAAGTCCATGGCCGCCACCGTCCGGATTACCTCACCCCGATGGAAGAGTTTCCCGTTGTGCCACGCCTCAATCCGGTCCCCCACCGACAGCTCCGCGCACGAATGAACCTGCCGCGCACCCCCTGCAGTCATTGCCCGTTCCCTCCCGGATCTTGTTCCTAGGTCCGGCTCCAGAGTCCCCCGCCGACGTTTCGCGAGCGTTTCCGGGCCGTGATTTTTGTGTGTCAATATTTCGGCAGCTCCGCTTTACCGGTGTCCCCGGCTGCCTTCCCCTGCCATGATGTGGGAAGGAACACACGAGCGGCGAGGACAGCAATGGCAGAGCACAATCATCCCGAGCACACCGACAACAGCGGCGCCGCCCAGATGTGGGACGAGCGGTACCGCAGCAGGGACAGGATCTGGAGCGGGCAGCCGAACCCGCAACTCATCGCCGAAGCCGCTGCCCTTCCGCCCGGAACGGCTCTGGACCTGGGCTGCGGCGAGGGCGCGGACGCCATTTGGCTCGCCAGCCGCGGCTGGGAAGTGTCCGGCGTCGACGTCTCCGCTGTCGCCTTGGAACGGGCCGGTGCCCATGCGCGGGAACGCGGCCAAAGCGGGAGCATCACCTGGCTCCGGCAGGACCTCAGCACCTGGGTGCCCACCGAGCTCTTTGATCTGGTGACGGCCCAGTTCCTGCATTCCACCGTGATGCCCTGGCAGCAGGCGCTGCAGCTGGCGGCCGCAGCAGTGCGTACCGGAGGGACGCTGCTTATTGTTGGCCACCACCCGGACGGGTTGCCGCCGTGGAGCCAACACCACGACCACTCACCGGAACGGTTCTATACCGCCGAAGACCTGGCCCGCGAGTTGGGGATTGCGGCGCCGGAATGGCAGCTCGACGTCGTCGACACCCGCCATCGCAGTGCCACCGGGCCTGACGGCGAGGCAGCCGCGCTGACCGACGCCGTACTGCGCGCCACCCGGCTGGCAGCCCGTTAGGCAGGCGGACGTACACGGCGGTTCAGGGTCTAAGCCCGCTTGTTGTTTCGCTCGTGCACGAGCGACAAGGCCAGCTTGGGACACAGCTGGACGGCGTCCCGCGCGGCTTCCAGGCTTCCCGCGCTGACAGGGACGTCGGTGCGGTTGCCGGACCGGCTCCGCCGCGGCACCGGGTAGCCCCAATCGTCGCGGGCCAGCAACGCCGGCAGCAGCTCGGTGCACAGCCCGCGGCCGTCGCATTTGGTCCAATCGATATGCAGCGAGTCGCTCATGCCGCACGTCCGCCCTGCCGCAGGCAACGGCCGGTGAGATGGGCCTTGACATCGTCGGCAAAGATGTCCAATGCGCTGCTGACCAGTTGGACGGTGCCGTCGGGATGATGGCAGGCACCTCGGCCGGAGACGAGTTTGCCGAGCCGGTTCAGCTCCCCGGTCAGCCGCGGGTTGGGTTCACCGGAGGCAATCCGGTTCAGGACGCCGGCCATGGCGGGAAGGCCAAACATACACGGTCCGCATTGTTGGGCGGATTCCCCCGCCAAATAGCTAAGGATCCGTGCCGTGGCCGCCAGCCCGCACTGGTCCGCGGGCAGCGCATGGATCACGCCGGCCCCGGGGCGCACCGTCTGCCCGTCCGGGCCGGCGGGCGATATCCGGTAGTCCAGCGGCCTGACCCAACGGCCGTGATATCCGCCGACCAACACGGCGGAGAGGGAACGGGCGTCAATTCCGGCGTCGCGAAGGATCACGCCGAGGGCAGCGTTTCCGGCAACCTCCTGCACTTGTGCCGGCCCCGGTCCGGAGACCGTGACGAGGCGGGTGCCGGGGTCCGCCGGTGACCCTGCGCTGCGGAACCAATCGGCACCATAGCGGGCGATGAGACCGATGTGGGCCAGCGTCTCGACATTCAGAACCAGGGTGGGGCGGCCTTTGAGCCCGGATTCGGCCAGCCGGCGCCGCTTGTCCAGCGGACGGGCGGCACCGGTGGCAATGGCATTGACCGCGGCGCTGGCTTCCCCGGCGATGAAAGCCTCCGGTGCCTGAACCAACCGGATCCGGCGTGCTGCCGGCCGCTCGGCAATCGCAGGTGCCGCCTCATCGAGGCTCCCTGACGCTGCGTAGAGGTACATCTGCGAGCCTGCCACTGCGCGGTTGGCCACCAGCAAGCCGTCAATCACCAGGTGCGGGGCATTGGCCAGCAGCGTCCGGTCCTTGAAACTGAGGGGTTCGCCCTCGGCTCCGTTGGCAATCACCACCGGACGCGCCGGCAGGATTCCGGCCGAGCGGGATTCCGCAGTCACCGCCATCTTGCGCCAGGAGGCGAACGAAGCACCGCCCCGCCCGGTCAGCCCGGAGGCTTCCAGCACACGGATAAAGTCCGGTCCGATCGCTTCAATATCCAGTGGCCCAAAGGCCTCGAGATGGTCCTGCAGTCCAGCGTGCGCCCCGGCGGCGAAGAGCCGGTAGGTCCCCACCGGCGCCTGGGGCCGGAGAGCTTCGGCAAGCGAGGTGTTGGGCGGGGTCATGGCAGGCCTCCTTGACGGGCTTTGGACGTTTCGAGGAAGACGGCGGAAAGCCGCCAGATTACGGCGCCGCCGACAGCCGCCACCGACGCTGTGGCCAGAATCAGGAACCACGCGCCGGTCCCGTCGGTGCCGTTGCCGATAGCGTGGGCCAGCGCGATGGGCCAGACTGCGTAGCTAAGCAAATGGACGGCCTTGAAGGTTCGTTGCCCGATGCGATGGCGGAGCAGCCCCGTAATGACAATGGCAAGCACGAGGTCCAGGGCAACCGTTCCCAGCCCCTGCCAAAACGGCCGATAGCCACTGAGGAACGGGACAACCACATCGACCACGTTGAGCTTGGCGAAGGAATCCAGCAGCAGCGACCCCACGTGCAGGCCAAGGAATACCGAGGCGAGGACGGCGAAGTTGCGGTGCAGGAGGGTGACGGAGAACCGCGGCAGGATCAGCAGCGGCCTGCCCGAACGGGTCAGGATGCCCAGCAATACCGTTGCTGTGAACAAAGCCAGGGAGATAAAGCCGCTCACCCGCCCAAAAGCCCACATGGCCTCATCCACGGTGGTGGCCTCCCAACGCCGTCGGCTGCTCGCTGGGCCACCCACCGGTGGTGATGATCCGTCCTTGCTGGTCAACAAAACGGCCGGCAATGCCCCGGTCCCGGAACCAGTCCACGGCACGAAAACCCCGGACGACGCCGGCGGTACTGAACGCGTTGGCCTCCAGGCACGTCGGGGCCGCGACTGTGACGGAGCGCCACACAGTTTCGGCGGGGAGGCCGAAGCGCGGATCCAGGATGTGGTGGACCTGCGCACCCGCGTGCTGCCACCGTCGTTTCTGGGTGCTGGAGGTGGCCATCGCGGATCCCGCACCGAGGCTCAACTGCTGGGCCGGATCGTCATTGACATCCTGGACGAGCACCTGCCACCCGCCGTCCGGTGCCGGACCGGCAGTGGCCAGGTCCCCGCCAAAGCAGGCCAACACACCGCAGCCCAACTCGGAGTAGACCTGATCGGCCGCCCGATCCGCGGCGATGGCCTTGGCGGTGGCGCCAAGGTCCAGGCGGATGTCGCCAGGGACTTTCAGAGTCCGCCCGTCGATGCTAATGCGGGTCCATCCTGCGCGCGCCCTGGCAACGGGATGCCCCGCAGGGCCCGAAGCCGTCCCGCGCCCGCCGCGGGGGAACAGCCTGACGCTCACGATGTCCCGGTCGTAGCCCAGGGCTTCCAAGTCCCTGCCCAAGGTGGGATCAACGTCGCCCTCGGTCCAGAGGGCGGCGTCGAGGGCGCGTTCGACGAGCAGCGCCAGCAGCGGGCTGACCTGGGCGCCCGCGGCAAGTTGCGGACCCAGCCTGGCCAGTTCCGAATCGTGCCTGAACCGGCTGCAAGCAACGTCAATATCGGCGAGGGTCCGCCGGACAATGCCAGCGGCCGCTGTGAGCGCGCCCGGTTCGGTTACGGTGACGCCGGCTTCCAGGCCCCAGACGGTCCATGATGCGCTGGCAGTCATTTCAGGATCCCGACGATTTGCCGTGGACGGCTCCGCCGCTGCCCGGCTGCACGGGTGTTATTCCGGAGTAGCTTTTGATCTGGCGCCCACTACTGCTATTCGAACTGCCGCTCCCGGTGGACGACGAACCGGTGGACCCGGTGCTGGTGGTGGCTGCCGTCTTCGTGCTTGGGGTGGCGGCGTAGACGACAGCCGATGCGATCCCCGCGGTCACAAGGCTGCCCGCCGCGACGGTGACGGTGATGCCGGCGGCCAGTCGTTTGCCGCTGCTTCGAGTGTCCATGGCCTGCTCCTAGAATTCCGCGGTGAGAATGCCGCTACCTCAATAGTCCTCCCGGATTCTTTGTGTTTTCTTAGACAATGCTGTCCCCCGGATTTGAGTCTTCCCGGCTTGTCAGCGGCCGGCGAAGCGCTCAGGCAAGCGGCAGGGTGACCACAATAGAGGCCCCGCCCTCCGGTGGATGCGGCTCTACGCGCACGGTTCCGTGGTGCAGCGAGACAATCTCGGCCACAAGCGCCAGCCCAAGCCCGTAATGGCGCGGCTTCCCGGTGGCGGGAGCCTCGGGGCGGGCGGAGGCGAACCGTTCAAAGGCGCGCGCCTCTGTCCCGGCGGCAAAGCCGGCTCCGTCGTCGGTGACCCGAAGCACTGCGTCCCTGCCGCGGGTACTGACGCTGATGCGGACTGCGGTCCTGGCGTGGTCCAGTGCATTGGAAATGAGCGCGGTGAAGACCCGGCCCAGCGACACCGCGGACCCGCGGACGACGACGGGCTCCTGCGGGAACTCTGTTTCCAGCCGGAGGGACTGTGACTCTGCCTGCCCGCCGGCAAGGGCTGCGGCGCCGCCCCCGACGACACAAAGGTTGACCGGTGTGAAGTCTGCCGCTCCCCGGGGGTCGGCCGCCATCAGCAAGTCGTCCAGGATCCCTGTCAGCAGCTTTGAGTCATTGACGATGCCTTCGACGCCTTTCGCGATCTCCTGCGGTGCCGGAGCCGCACCGGAGCCCATCAGCCGCCGGCGCAGCAGCTGCGCCCTGGTGCTAAGCAACGTCAACGGAGTCCGCAGTTCGTGGCTGGCGTCGGCGATGAACCGGCGCTGCAGTGCCACACTCTCCACCAGCGGAAGCATGGCACGCCTTGCCATCCATACGGAAGCGGCTGCGGCGAGGACCGCGGCGGCCGCTCCGGCAACCACCAGTGCGAGGATCAGCCGGTCCGACTCCTCCTGCCGTTCTCGCTGGTCGACGGCGGCCTGGACCACCCTGCCGTCGTGGAAAGCGGTTAAAACGGCATAGGTCCGGCCCGCTACCTGGACTTTCCCCCGTTCGCTCCCGCCGGCCACACTCACGCGGGAGATGGCAGCGACGTCCGGCAGTCCTGCCGGCATGTTGCGTGAAACACTCAGCTGGCCGTTGCTGGAGATGGCCAGGAAGACGTCCAGCGGGGCATCCCGGGTTGAGTCAATCAGGGTGGCCCCCACCAGTTTCCGGTTGTCTGCTTCATCGGCGCCGGCGGCCACGACGGAGAGCATAAGTCCACCCATAAGCGCGAGCAGAACCACGATAAGCGCAGCGAACTGAACGGCGAGCCGCACCACCGCGCCCTTCGAGTCAGTGCTGGCACGGGACCTCAACGGATTTCTCCGAGCCGGTAGCCGACTCCGCGGACTGTCAGCACCGAGGACCGGCCCAGTTTCTTCCGCAGGTAGTGCACGTAGGTGTCCACGACGCCGTCGTCGTCGGCATCCGGGAATACCGCGCTGACAAGGCCTTCCCGGGTGAAGATCTGGCGGGGGCTGCGGGCCAGCTGGGCCAGCAGCTCACTTTCCCGCTCGGACAGGACAATGACCGTTCCGGTGGCTGAGGTGACCGTGCGGCCGTCAACGTCCAGCATGCCGCCCGGGACCCGGACGGCGCCGGCCCGCGTCGGATGGCGGCGCAGCAGGGACCGCAGCCGGGCAAGGAGCTCGTCGACGTCGAAGGGTTTGCCCAGGTAATCCTCCGCGCCCCGGTCAAGGCCTTCCACGCGGTCCGCAGGATTGCTCAGCGCAGAGAGGATAAGTGCAGGGGCATCCACGCCGCGGTCCCGAAGCCGCTCAAGAACGTCCAGTCCTTCGATGGCCGGGAGCCCCCGATCCATCAGCAGCACGTCGAACTCCTGGCTGAGACCCTCATGCAGGGCGCGTTGCCCGTCCTGGGCCAGCACCACGGTGTAGCCCTCGCCCGCAAGCAGCTCGCTGAGCATTGCGGCCAGGCTTGAATCGTCTTCCACCAGCAGCACCCTCGGCCCAACCGTCATGGTCTGAAGTATAGGTCCGGCGCCAGCGCCGGAGCCGTGCGGGGGTGCCGTGCGCGGCTGGCCCGCGGGGGTGCCCTGCGGCGGTGCCGTGCGGGGCTGGCCCGGCCACCCAGCTCGCGGCAACCGGGCAACATAAGGGCGGACGCCGGGCCCTAACCCTTCGACCTCCCCCGGCCGGGCCTCGCCGATGCCTGCGGCGCGGCCACCCGCGGGGCGACCACGACGACGGCGGCGGCGATCACCGCTGTAAGCGCGAAGACGCCGGCAAAGGAGGCCGCCAGCGCGCCCGCCGTGGTGAACGCGGAAAAGACAATTCCCGTGGTGGCGAGGGACAGGGCACCGCCGAGCGAGTCGGAAATGGACATCGCGGAGCTGTTGAAGCCCTCGTTCTGCTTGCTGGACAGGCCCAGGGTCATCACGCTGAGGCGGGCGTACATCAGCCCCATGCCGCCTCCGGCGAGTACCCACGCGGCGATCGCGACGACGGCTGGCCAGCCGAGGACCGTGGTCACCAGCACCAGGGCGATTGCGGCAAGCACCAACGCCGCGCCGATTCGGACTGCTCGGCGGTGATCCAGGCGCTCCCCGAGCCGGCCCTGGACTGCGGAGCCGGCGGCCCAGGCGACGGCGCCGCCGGTCAGGGTGAGCCCGGCGAAAGTGGGTGTGAAGGAGTATCGCTCCACCAGCAGGTAGGGCAGGTAAACCTCGGCGCCGAAAAACGAAGCAGCCGCTAAGCCGCGGGTGAGGATGACGCTGGGGAGGCCGCGTTGGGCGGTCAAAGTGCCCTGCGGCACCAGCGGGCGGACGGCGATCAGGGCCACGGCCACGGCGGCAACGGCCACGACTCCGCCGGCCACCGGAAGCCGGACGGAGAGGTTCAAGCCGAGGACGGCGAGCGCCGCGAGGGTAGCCCACGCAAGCCGGCCATAGCCCCAGGCCTTCCGCGCACCGCCAGTGGACATGTCCACCGGCGGTGCGCCTTCCGGGATGTCGGCGTCGGGCGTGCCGTGCAGTCCGCGCAGTGCCGGCACAATCATGAGCAGGGCCGGAACCACAAGCCCCACTACGCCCAGGAAGACCCAGTGCCAACTGGCCAGCTGCGCCACGAGGCCGGCGGCGAAGGGGCCCACCAGCGAAGGAATCACCCAGGCCGCGGAAAAAGCGGCGAAAATCTTCGGGTGCAGTGCCCGCGGATAAACCCGGGCGATCACGACATACAGCGCCACCGTAATTGCGCCGCCGCCGAGGCCTTGGACCAGGCGGCCTGCCACGAGGGCCGGCATACTCCCGGCCGTTCCGGCGGCCAGCAGCCCAACCGCAAACATGGCCACGGACGCGTACAGCGGCCCCACCGGGCCGTGCCTGTCAGACCAGTTGCCAGCGGCCACCATGCCAATAACGCCCGTGGCGAACGGCCCGGCAAACGCCAGGGCGTAGAGGGCAGCCCCATCCAGCTCACGGCTGACCACCGGCATGATCGTGGTCACCGCCAGCGATTCGAAAGCGGCCAGGAACACCAAGGCGCAGGCACCCAGGGTCACGAGTAAATAGTCGCGGTCGAAGATGCCTGCTGAATTTAGGCTCGAAACGCGGGCGGGTCGGAGTGCGGGCATGGCCTGATCGGTGGTCAGGGACGCAGCTCTAAAACATCAACCAAAACTGAGGTAGTGCCGGTCCGGGGGTTTGCTGGAGCTTTCAACGAATAACGCCAGAAGGTTAAGGGAAGCATGCCACAGCAGGCCCTTCGCGCCCTAGCGCGGGATTCCCGGCTCACGCTGCCGCAGCGCCAGCGCGGCGGTCACGGCCGCGGACGGCGAATGCAGCCATTTAGTGAAGCCGGCGTCCGGCGCTTCCAGGTTTAAAGTCACATCCGGGGTGCTGGGCATCAGACGGTGGTCAGCACGGGGGCGGTGAGCTTGCCGTCGCGCATGGTGGCGACCGAGTCGGTCAGCGGGACGAATTCGGTGTCGTGGGTGACCATAACGGTGGCGACCATAAAGTCGTCGGTGACACGGCGCAGGAGCCGGACGATCGAGCCGCTGCGTTCGTGGTCCAGGGCCGCGGTGGGTTCGTCCACGAGCAGGACCTTGGGATCGCCCATCAGGGCGCGGGCGATGTTGACCCGCTGGCGCTGGCCGCCGGAGAGCTGGTGCGGCCGTTTGTCCGCACTCGAGGAGAGTCCGACGACGTCGAGCAGTTCCGCGGCTTTCGCACGGGCGGCTTTGACGGACTTTCCGCGCAGGTGATCGCCGATGATGAGTTGTTCGGCGGCCGTCAGGGACGCGAGCAGGTTCGGTTGCTGGAAGATGATGCCGATCTTCTCCCGACGCAGCGCGGTGAGGTCCTTGTCGCCGAGCCCGGTGGCGTCAGTTCCGTCGATGATCACGAGGCCACGGGTGGGGCGGACGAGGGTGGCGGCGGCGGCGAGGAGACTGGATTTGCCGGAACCTGACGGACCGACGAGGGAGACCATCTGACCCGCCTGTACGGTGAGGTTCACAGCGTCAAGGGCCTTGATGGTTCCGTCCCCGTCCGGGTATTCGAGGCTGACGTTGACGAGGTGGAGGGGACCGCGCTCGGAGGTGCGGGAGCTGGAGGTAGAGGACATGGTGTTGTTTCCTTTCAAAATGTGCACGGGCCGGGATCTGCGCTGCGGACGCGGCCAGGCGTCCGGGGAGGTTTTAGTTCCCGCCGAGGGCGATGAGGGCGTCGACCTTGGTGACGCGGCGGACCGCCAGCGCCGCTCCGGCAAGGCCGAGGGCGATGATTCCAAGGATGGGCAGGAGTGTTGTTGCGGGGTTGACCAGGAAGGGGGCTGCCTGGGCGGCGAAGAAGCCGCCGAGGATGCCGATCCCGCCGCCGAGTCCGGCCCCGGCCAGCAGCACGACAGCGGCCTGGGTGATGGCGTCACGCAGGATGTAGGCACTTGATCCGCCCATCGCCTTCAGCACGGCGATGTCGCGGGTCCGCTGGACGGTCCATACGGTCAGGAAGGCCACGATGACCAGGGCGGAGATGCCGTAGAGGAACGCCTGCATCAGAAGCAGGGAGCCGTTCTCGCTCTTGTAGGACCCCAGTGCCTGGAAGGATCCGGTGCGTGTCGCACTTACGGTGCGGGCTGCTGCGTTCGCGGCTGCCTCGTCAACGGAGGCGCCGTCGTTGTAGGTGACGGCGGCGACGGTTCCGAGCTGCTCCGGGTCGCTCAGGTGGGCCAGCTTCGACCAGGCGGGAAGCGCTGTCCAGACGACGCTGGTGTGCGAGTACCACTGGTCCTCGACCACTGCACTGACGGTCAGTTCGATTCCCCCGACGCTGGCCCTGTCCCCGATTGTCATGGAAAGGGCTTTGGCGACGGTTTTGCCGATCACCACGGTGTCCGCGGTGACCCGGGACGGCGCCAGCCGGGCGTCCGGCGAGACACCGAAGACTGCGACGTTGGTGGTGCCGGTACCCGCCCCGGTATCCGCGGCCACGGCCTGGAACCGGGTCTGGCTGATGCCCACTGCCTCCGCGTTCCGGACGCCGGCCCGGTTTCTCCAGCTGTCGAGCTGGGCGGCGGTGACTTCGCTTTCGGTGAAGGAGGCCTTGGGCTCGTTGGTGCCCGGGGCGCCAAAGACGATGCTGTCCACTGCCTTGGCGTCGACTCCCCCGCCGTTGGTGGCGCCGAGTTTGTCAATGGCCGACGTCGACTGGTCGCCCAGCCCGGCTGTGAGTCCCGAGAGCATAACGAGCAGCAGGGTGATCAGGGCAACGACGCCGCCCATCAGGGCAAACCTGCCCTTGGCGAAGCGGATATCGCGGATGGCAAGAAACACGTTTGTTCTTCTTTCAGTGGGTGAGGCGGTGGCCGGAAAAGCTCCTAGATCCACTCTCCCGCGGGCAGGCGGCGGCGCCATCGTGCAGTTGATTGAGCCGCGGTCGAAGAATGGTTGAGCCCCGGGTCAACCATTTGATTGATCCGGCCCGGGCCGGGCAGGCATAAGCTGATCCAATGCCTGCCACGGAACCACTCCACGCCCGGAACGGGACCGGTCTTAGCCGACCCGGCGACCCGCTTCGCGGACTGGACGCTGCGCCCTCCGTTGCGATCCTGCGCGTACTGAGGGTCACCCTGCACGTCGGCTTCGCCGCCCTGCTCGGAGTGGCTGTCCTGAGGCTCCTGGTGTCCAATGAGAGGGACCCCGGGCGGTATGCCTTGGCCGGGACAGCGCTTGTTCTGGCCGGGGTTTACCTCACCGGCACCATGATGGAAAAGCGCTTCGCCGCCGGCAGCACAGAGCGCGATCCGCGCCGCTACGGTGTCCTGTGGCTGGGAATCGTCACCGCTTTGTGGGCCCTCCTGCTGGCCGGAAGTTCCGACTTCGCATGGCTGGCTTTCCCGCTCTTCTTCCTGCATTTGCACCTGTTGCCGCGACCGGTGGCGCTGCCGATGATCGCGCTGATGACGATCGCGGTGATTGCGGCCCAGTGGGGGGCCAGCGGACTTCCCGCCCCGCAGCTCGCCGTGGTCCTTGGTCCGCTGTTTGGCGCGGCGTTTTCGGTCGTGACCGGGCTGGCCTACCGTGCCCTGTACCGCGAAGCCGAGAACCAGCGCCGTGCAGCCGATGAACTCCGCCGGACCCGTGCGGAGCTGGCAGCAACCCAGCACGACGCCGGTGTCCTGGCCGAACGCGAGCGGCTGGCCCGGGAAATCCACGACACCCTTGCCCAGGGGCTCTCCAGCATTGTGCTGGTGGCCCGCGCGGCCGAAAAGTCGCTCGCCGCCGGGGACACGGCCACCGCGGCGGCACGTTTCGCGCTGGTGCAGCAGACAGCCTCGGAGAACCTCGCCGAAGCCCGGAACTTCGTCCGCGGACTATCGTCCCCTCATCTGCAGGAAACCTCCCTTGTGGAAACCCTTCGCAGGCTCTGCGACACCACGGAGACCAGCTCCGCGGCCGGGGGCGTTGGGCTGCGGTGCCGGTTCGAGCTCGACGGGACCCCCGCGGAGCTGCCGCAGCCGTACCGGGTGACCCTGCTCCGGGCAGCCCAGGCCAGCCTCGCCAACGTCAGGGACCACGCGAAAGCGGGCAACGCAGTTGTGACCGTCGCGTTTCTGGGCAGTGAAGTCACCATGGACATCTACGACGACGGCATCGGCTTCGACCCCGCCGGGTTGGCTGCCCGGATGAACGAACGGACGGATGGAAGCGGTTTCGGAATCCGGTCACTTCAGGAAAGGGTCACGGCGCTCAACGGCTCGCTCGAGATCGAATCAGCCCCCGGGGAGGGTACGGTGGTGGCCATCCGGCTGCCACTGGACGACGCCCCGGAGAGGGAACAACAATGAACGAGATCCGCATCCTGCTGGTCGATGACCACCCCGTTGTCAGGGCGGGGCTGCGGGCCATGCTCACCGAATTCGAGGGCATCTCGGTGGCAGCCGAAGCAGCCGACGGCGACGCAGCGCTCAAGGAACTCAAACGGTTGAAAACCCTGGGCGACCGCGTGGATGTTGTGCTGATGGACCTGCAAATGGGCGCAGGCATGGACGGAGTCACAGCGACCTCGCAGATCAAGCTGCTGGAGGCCGCCCCGCCGGTCCTGATCCTGACCACGTACGACACGGATGCGGACATCCTGGCCGCCGTCGAGGCGGGGGCCAGCGGCTACATGCTCAAGGATGCACCGCCAGAACAGATCCGGCAGGCCGTGCTGGCTGCCGCCGCCGGACAGACTGCCCTGGCTCCCAAAATAGCGGCCCTGCTGATGAACCGGATCAGCAATCCCACAGCTGTCCTCACGCAGCGGGAGGTCCAACTGCTGGAATTGCTGGCGACCGGGCTCAGCAACCGCGCTATCGCGAAACAGAGCTTCATCTCGGAGGCAACCGTAAAGACGCACCTGGTGCACATCTACGGCAAACTGGGTGTGGACAACCGCACCGCAGCCATCGCGGCAGCAACCCGGCGCCGAATCATCCGGGCCCCCGGCCAGCAAGGATAGGACCCCCTCGGCGCTCTTTCCGGGTCCGTCAGCCGCCGATGAAGCGGTCCCGCCCGGCACGGTAGCCGAATACCGCGGCCAGCGAACCAACCGCGAGGAAAAGCACACCCGCCGCCGCGAAGGACCCCGTGGCCTGGTGCAGTTGGCCGACCATCAGGGTGCCGGTGGAACCCACCCCGTAGCCCACACCCTGCATCATGCCGGACAGGTGCGCGGCGGTGTGCCCGTCGTTCGCGCAGGATCGGGGCCAGCCAAGCGAAAACGCTGAAGGACATCATGGCTTGGAGGACCATAAAGAGGGTCACCTGCCATGCCACCGCCGAGCGCCACACATTGACGCCGCCGCGCGAAGCGTGGTGGGTGCCGTGGGGCTGCCTGATGGCCAGCGGCACAAACAGCAGAAGAACAACGCCGGCGGGCAGCGCCCAGAACCGCAGCGCCGCGGTCCATTCCCGGTCGCGCTGAAGACCGGGTAGGTGAACCCTGCGCCAAGCGCAGCGGAGGCGCAGATCGCGGTGGTCTAGAGCCCGCCCATCAGGCCGTAGCGGCGGTGGAAAATTCCGGCCATTTCCGGAGCGCGCTCCTCGCGGGATGGCGGGCTGGCAGCGGGGCTCAGGGATGAAGCTTATGCGAACGGCGTCTCCGGCGGGAGCCCGCCGCGGGCAGCAACCTGCCACGGCCCGCAGCCTGGCGCCGCGCCGCGCGGGCGGGACCCCGCCGGTTCAGCCGGCCGCGCCGATCCCCTCGGCAGGAACGACGACGGCGCCGCTCGCCCGGGAATCCGGGTTCAGCATCCAGCCCACGCGCTTCACGGTGCGCAGCATGACCACGCTTTCGACGAGCACGATCCCGGGCACTTTTTGCTGCAGGACCAACTCGATGCTCATAACGTCCGCCAGGGACTGCAGCCACATAATGATCACAAAGTTGGTCGGACCAGTGGTGGACGCGCTGAGCCGCACGTTCCGCATCGTCTTCAACTCAGCGGCCGCTTCCTCATGCCGCCCGGCCGGGACATTGACGAACCACTGGCAGGTCACAGGGAACGCCGAGAAGCGCTGGGCGACCTCGCAGCGGAACGACAGGATCCCGCTGGCGAGCACCCGGTTCAGCTGTCGCTGCACGGTGGCGGGGTGCCTGCCCAGCCCTCGGGCAATGTCCGCCGCCGTCGCCCGCCCGTCCTTGGCCAGGTAAGGCAGCAGCGCCAGGTGGCTGGCCGGCAAATCGTCCCTGGCGGCGGCCCGGACGACACCGGGGGCATCCGGGCCGGCCATCGCCTTAACAGCGGCCTGCTGGGCCCGGCTCAGAACATTCAGCCGCCAGGTGCCGCCGCTGGCGTGCAGCCTGGTGCACAGTGCGGTCTGGTACTTGATCAGACCGTCGATCTCCTTCAAGCGCGAAACCACCTTGGTGCTGAAGTCATCCAGCGAGGAGGTGATCACGGTCAGCATGAGGTCCCGGTTGCTGGCGGCCTCCTCCACCGTGATGATCTCCGGCATCCCGGCGAGTTCGGCGGTGACTTCCCGGCGCCGGTGCATTTCGCAATCCACTGCGACGAACGCCAGGCACATCTGGTGGGGGTCGCCGATCAGGTGGGCCGTGATCCAGGAGACGCCGGCGGTCCGCAGCCGTTCCCAGCGGGCGGCGAGGGTGGTGGCGTGGACCCCCAGCACGTCCGCCGCATCCGCCCAGCTCAGGCGCGGCGCTATCTGCAGGACGTTGATCAGCGCAAGGTCATCCTCGCTGAGTTCCATGATTTCCCTCCGGCGATGCACGAAACCTGCGATAGGCAGTGCATTTTGCATTTTTTCAGGCCTTTATGGCCCTGTGAGGCAGGTCACTCCAGAATAGACCCAAGACCCCGCCGGGCCGAACCCGGCCGAACCGAACCTAAAGGAGACCACGTGCCGATCACCGCAGACGCCCGCGAAATGCAGGCGGATCTTGCCCGCTTCCGCCACGAGCTGCACCGGGAGCCGGAAATCGGGCTGACGCTGCCCCGCACCCAGGAGAAGGTGCTCCAGGCCCTCGACGGGCTCGGCTATGAGATCACGCTCGGCCGGGACACGACGTCCGTCACCGCGGTCCTGCGCGGACAGGCTCCCGGCGCGGACACCCGCCCGGCCGTGCTCCTTCGCGCGGACATGGACGGCCTGCCGGTGCAGGAAAAAACCGGCGTGGACTTCACCTCCAGGATCGACGGCGCCATGCACGCCTGCGGCCACGACCTGCACACCGCCATGCTCACCGGCGCCGCGACCCTCTTGGCCGAACGCCGGCACCGGCTGGCCGGCGACGTCGTGCTGATGTTCCAGCCCGGCGAGGAAGGCTTCGACGGCGCCAGCCACATGATCCGGGAAGGCGTCCTTGACGCCGCGGGCCGACGGGTGGACGCGGCCTACGGCATGCACGTCTTTTCCGCCCTGGAACGGTACGGCACGTTCTGCACCAAGCCCGGCGTGATGCTCAGCTCCTCGGACGGCCTGACGGTCACCGTGCTCGGGGCCGGCGGCCACGGCTCGGCCCCGCACTCGGCCAAGGACCCGGTCACCGCGGCCGCCGAAATGGTCACTGCCCTCCAGGTCATGGTCACCCGCCAGTTCAACATGTTCGATCCCGTGGTCCTGTCGGTGGGCGTGCTGCAGGCCGGCACCAAGCGCAACATCATCCCGGAAACCGCCCGCATCGAGGCCACCATCCGGACCTTCTCCGAGGAATCCCGGCAGAAGATGATGGAGGCCGTGCCGCGCCTGCTCAAGGGCATCGCGGCGGCGCACGGGCTCGACGTGGACGTCGACTACCAGCAGGAGTACCCGCTCACCATCACCGACGAGGACGAGACCCGCACCGCGGAGACCGTCATTGAGGGCTTGTTCGGCGATTCCAGGCTCGCCCGCTGGGCCACCCCGCTGAGCGGCTCCGAGGACTTCTCGAGGGTCCTCGCCGAGGTCCCCGGCACGTTCATCGGGCTGAGCGCCGTTCCCCGCGACGCCGACCACGCCACCGCCGCGTTCAACCACTCCCCGTACGCCACGTTCGACGACGGCGTGCTGGCCGACGGGGCCGCGCTCTACGCGGAACTCGCCGTTAGCCGGCTCGCCGCGCTGGCAGCAGCCGGCCTTCCCGGCGCGGGCGACACCGCCGCCGCCTCCACCCTTTCCTAACCCCACCCCCGAGGGAGAAACCATGACCGCCACCACGTCCGTGCCCACGGCACCCCGGACCTCCACCCGCAAAACGATCATCGGCACCGGCATCGGCAACGCCGTCGAATGGTACGACTGGGCCATCTACGCCACGTTCACGCCGTTCATCGCCAGCCAGCTCTTCAGCAAGGCCGATCCCGCCTCGGCCGTGCTGTCCACGCTGGCGATTTTCGCCGTCGGCTTCGTGGCGCGCCCTTTCGGCGGATTCCTGTTCGGCTGGATCGGTGACCGGATCGGCCGCAAGGCGTCCATGACCCTCGCAGTCGGCCTCGCCTCGGTGGGCAGCTTGATGATCGCCGTCGCGCCGACCTTCGCCACCGTCGGCGCGTGGGCGTCCTTTATGCTCCTGGTCGCGCGCCTCGTGCAGGGCCTGGCGCACGGCGGCGAGCTGCCATCGTCGCAGACCTACCTGTCGGAGATGGCGCCGAAGGAACACCGCGGCTTCTGGGCCACCCTGATTTACACCTCCGGCACAGTCGGGATTCTGCTCGGTACGCTGCTCGGCGCCGTGCTGAACATGGTCATGAGCACGGAAGTGATGAACGCCTGGGGCTGGCGGATTCCGTTCCTGGTCGGCGCGGCCATGGGCCTGTACGCGCTGATCATGCGGTCCCGGCTGCCCGAGACGGACGTCTTCGCCGGTGAAGCCCTGGCGGAGAAGCGCGCGCCGATCTGGCCGCAGATCGTCCGGCACCGCAAGCAGGCGCTGCAGGTCATCGGCCTGACGGTCGGCCTGACCGTGATCTACTACATCTGGGGTGTCGTCGCCCCCAGCTACGCCACCACGGCGCTGAAGATCGACCGCGGCGAAGCGCTCTGGGCCGGCGTGATCGGCAACATCGTCTTCATCGCCGCGCTGCCGTTCTGGGGCAAGCTCTCGGACCGGATCGGCCGGAAAAAGGTGCTGTGGGCCGGCGCGATCGGCGCAGGCATCATGCACTTTCCGATGACCGCCCTCCTCAAGGATTCGGCCTGGCAGCTGGCCGTAAGCATGTCGGTGATGCTGATCTTCATCGCCGCGAGCGCGGCAATCGTCCCCGCCGTCTACGCGGAGCTGTTCCCCACCAGCATCCGCACGGTCGGCGTCGGCGTCCCGTACTCGATCTGTGTGGCCCTGTTCGGCGGCACCGCGCCGTACCTTCAGCAGTGGCTGGGCACGAGCTTGCAGATGCCGCAGCTGTTCAACATCTACGCCCTGGTGCTGCTGGCCATCTCCGCCGCCTTCGTCTTCACCATCCCGGAAACCAAGGGCAAGGACCTCACCGCCTGACCCGGTGCGGCGCCGGTTGCTCTATCAGTTATGGCTGTTCTGAAGGCTCAGAACAGCCATAACTGATAGGGCATCGTGTGGTGCGGGGAGGGCAGGGGTTAGGTCAGCCGCCGATGAAGCGGTCCCGCCCGGCACGGTAGCCGAATACCGCGGCCAGCGAGCCGACGGCGAGGAAGAGCACACCGGCGGCAGCGAAGGACCCCGTGGCCTGGTGCAGTTGGCCGACCATCAGGGTGCCGGTGGAACCCACCCCGTAGCCCACACCCTGCATCATGCCGGACAGGTGCGCTGCGGTGTGCCCGTCCCGGGTGCGGACCATGATCATGGTCAGCGCGACGGCGGTCAGGCTGCCCTGGCCCAGGCCCAACAGCCCGGTCCACAGCCAGATCAGTTCAAGCGGGCCGAAAATGCTCAGCGCGAAGCCGCAACCGGTCATCAGCGCCACGACGGTGTTGATCGCGCGCTGGTCCCGGAACCTGGTGGCGAGCGCCGGGGCGAACAGGGACCCCAGCATCTGCAACACGATCGACACGGAGACGATCACCCCGGCCGTGCCGCCGTCCACCCCTCGTTCGCGCAGGATAGGGGCCAGCCAGGCGAAAACGCTGAAGGACATCATGGCTTGGAGGACCATAAAGAGGGTCACCTGCCATGCCACCGCCGAGCGCCACACATTCACGCCGCCGTGCGCGCTCTGGTGCCGGCCGTGACGCTGCCTGATGGCCAGCGGCAGAAACAGCAGAAGAACAACGCCGGCGGGCAGCGCCCAGAACCGCAGCGCCGCGGTCCATTCGCCCGTCGCGCTGAAGACCGGGTAGGTGAACCCTGCGCCAAGGGCAGCGGAGGCGCAGATCGCGGTGGTGTAGAGCCCGCCCATCAGGCCGAGCCGGTGCGGGAAGTCACGTTTTACCAAGCCGGGCAGCAGCACATTGCACAGCGAGATCGCGGCACCGCAGGCCGCCGTTCCGGCCAGCAAGGCAGGCAGGTGCCCGGTGCCCCCGGCCTCCAGCGGCCGCAGCAGCAGCCCGGCAGTGAGCACCGCCATGGCGCCGAGCAACACCCGCTCGGCCCCGAAGCGGCGGGCCAGGACCGGAGCGAGCGGCGCGAACACGCCCAGCAGCGTCACAGGCACGGTGGTAAGGACGACGACGGCCCAGCCCGGCAGTCCGGCGTCGGCCGTCACCTCGGGAAGCACCGCGGAGAAGCTGGAGAAGACGGTCCGGAGGTTCAGCCCGATCAGGACCAGGCACACGCCCAGATAGGCCAGGGTGCGGCGGCTGCCGACCCGGGTGGGCTCCGCCGCGGGAACGTCATCGATTTCGGCGTCCACGAGCAGGGCCCGGCGGTCGGCGGCATCGTCGCCGCCGGCGGCGGAATCCTGGGAGCTTTTCGGGACGGTCACGGACCCCATTCTGGCAGGCCCGCCAACGAACGGCGTCAGGAACACCCGGTCCGGCAAGACCGTCAGCCCGGCCGGGCGCCGGAACTCCACTATTCTGGAAGGGATGAGTGAATCCCCAGAATCCCCCGAAGTGCCGCAGCCATCGCGCCCAATAACCCCCGGCAGCCAAGCCTCCTTCGGCACGTATGGCGGGCGCCCGGTCAGTTTTGTGCGCCGCGGCACCCGCCTGCAGGGCCGCCGGCAGGCGGCCTGGGAGGAACATTCCGACCGGTGGGCGATCGATGTCCCCCGGCACATCGCCAACACCTCCGTGCACCCGGACTACGTCTTCGACGCCGAAACCGAATTTGGCCGCACAGCCCCGCTGATCGTGGAGATCGGCTCCGGCCTGGGCGACGCCGTCTGCCATGCCGCCGAGGAGAACCCGGACACGGACTTCCTCGCCGTTGAGGTCTACACCCCGGGCCTGGCCAACACGCTGGTCAAGATCAACAGCCGCGGCCTGCGCAATGTCCGAGTGGTGGAGGCTAATGCCCCCGAGGTACTGGCCACCATGCTGCCGGCCGGTTCCGTGACGGAGCTGTGGGTCTTCTTCCCGGACCCCTGGCACAAGTCCCGGCACCACAAGCGCCGCCTCATCCAGCCGGCCTTCGCTCAGCTGGCAGCACGGTCCCTCAAACCCGGCGGCCTCTGGCGGATTGCGACGGACTGGTCCAACTACGCCGTGCACGTCCGCGAGGTCCTGGCTGACTCCCCCGACTTTGAGAACCTGCACGACGGCGAGCGCAGCGGGGCGCAGAGCCCGCTCACGCAGGTATGGCAGTCCGGTGTCGAAGCCCTTGTGGGCGGGGCGCCGGTCAAGGAGGGCCGGGCACCTGTCAGCACCGAGCACACCGGCCCCAACGAGGGCACCGACGACGCAGGCGGCTGGGCCCCGCGCTTCGAGGGCCGGATCCTGACGAGTTTCGAGAACAAGGCCCATGAAGCGGGCCGGCTCATCTTCGACCTCAGCTACCGGCGCCGCTAGAACAGACACCGCTGTTCCCGGCCGCCTCCGCGTGGCACGATAACGGGAGATGCACGAACCGGTCCGAACCCACGTCCGGCAGAACCACCAAGCAAGTTGAGGGGCCCGCCATCAAGAGAGAACTCAAGGACGCCGCGGACGTGGCGGAGAACATCACCAACTCCCGTGCGCTGGAACTGGTGGCCCGTGCCGGTTTTGCCGTGAGCGGCATCCTGCACCTCCTCATCGGCGTCGTTTCGATCCGGCTCGCCATGGGTGGTGAGGGCGAGGCTGACGTCAGCGGAGCCGTCGAACAGCTCGGCAGCCAGCCGGCCGGCCCGTTGCTGCTGTGGAGCTCCTTCGCCGCCTGCGTGGCCCTGGCAATCTGGCAAACCAGTGATGCCATCTTCGACTTTGAGCACCTGCAGGCGAAGAAAAAGGTGGGGAAGAAGCTCAAAGCAGCCCTCCAGGCCGTTGTCTACGCCGGACTCGCCGTCACGCTGTTGTCCTTCGCCAGCGGCGCAGGCAAGGACCACAGCACGTCCACGAGCGATCTCACGGTGACCGTTATCCAAGCCCCCGGAGGCTATCTGCTGCTGATCGCCGTCGGCGCAGGGATCGGAGTCGCCGGAATTGTCTATGCCATCCGCGGCTTCCGGCAGTCCTTCCTCAAGCACCTCCGCCTCCCGGCCCCGCGGCAGGCAAGGACGGCGGTGACCATCCTCGGCGTCGTCGGCTACGCAGCGAAAGGCATCGCCTTGCTGCTGGTGGGCCTGCTGGTAACCATTGCCACCGTGAAGGCCCACCCAGAGGAGTCAACCGGACTCGACGGCGGCCTAAAGGCCCTCCGCGACCAGCCGTTCGGTGTGTACATGCTGGCCGCCGTCGGCGCTGGCCTGATCTGTTATGGCATCTTCATGATGGTGCGGGCCAAACTGGCGAAGATGTAAGGCCGGAAGCGCCCGGACCACCCGCTCATCCCTGCGGCACGGCTATGAAGGCCACCGTTTGTTGCTGCCCGTTGCGCATTTCAATGCTGGCGATGTTGGCCAGCTGCACGGGCGTGGCACCGGTGATCCGGACCCTGCCGCTGGGCGTGGCCGTCCACGCGCAGGCTCGGTCCTCGGTGCCGGCGCTGTCCTTCACCCAAAGCGAGAAGGTGCCCTCCAGCGGCAGGCTGCGGCCGTCGACGGAAAGCTCGGTGCCCCACGTCTTTTTGACCATCCCTACGGTGATCTGCGGTCCGTCGCTGGCCTGCACCGAGTAGCTGGCGTCCGGTTTGGGCGGCGGGTTAATCAGCGGCGCAGCGAGGATTCCCAGGGCGAGGCAGGCCGCTGCCGCCGCCGCGAGCGCCGCGGTCCAGCGGCGTCGTGCCTGCCGGCGCCGGCTGGACAGTTCGTCGAGCATCCGTCGCGGTACGCCGGCCGGGGCGGGAGCCGGCTGCTCCGGTTCCCGCCCCGCCGTGGCCGCGGCGCCGAGGGCGACGGCGTCGGGCACCGGAAGCGCGTCCAGCAGTGCCGGAAGGCTGGCCAAGTCGTCAAGTTCCTGCCGGCACTCCGCACAGCCGCCCAGGTGCTGTTCGAAGGTTAGGGCCTCCGCGGGCGCCAGGCCGCCGAGCAGGTAGGCCCCGAGCAGCTGGTGCATTTCGGAGCCGCTCACCGCTGCACCCCCATCTCATCCAGGATCGTCCGGAGGGCCCGGACGGCGTAGAAGGCCCGGGACTTGACTGTTCCGCTCGGGATATTCAAACTCTTCGATGCCTCCTGGACGGTGAAGCGGCGGTAATGGAGGGCCACGAGTACGTCCCGGTGCTCGTTGCTCAGCCGCATCAGGGCCTCCTCCATCAATACCCGGTTGAGGAGGTCGTCAACACGCTCCTCCCCGCCGGCCAGGTCAGCCAGATCGCGGTCAGTTGTCTCGCGGGGACGGCGCTGGGCCTTGCGGTAGTTGTCGATCATGATGTTCCGGGCCGTCCGGAACAAATAGCTGCGCAGGCTTCCCGTGATGTGCGGAGACTGCTGCCAGACCCGCAGCACGGTCTCCTGCACCACATCCTCCGCCACCTGCGGGTCCCGGCAGGCGCTGAGGACAAAGCGCCTGAGGGCCGGCCCGTGGTCGCGGTAAATCGCCGCCACCACCTCTTCGTCCAGCGGCATGACGGGCCTCCAGGACTCGTAGGGTTCTGCGCTTGTACCCTAGGACGCGCGGATCCCTGGAACGGTTCACTCATCCCGGTTCCGGGCAGCAGCCCAGGGATTACTGTGAACCATTCTGCCCCCGGCGCCGTCGTAACGGGTAGCTCCGGCCTGGCAAGTTGGCCGGTTTGAGTCAAGGAGCAGCAGATGAAAAAGCACTACAGCGTTGGCCTGTCCGCTTTTGCCCTGGCAGCACTACTCTCGGGCTGCGCCGGCAGCACTGCCACGCCCACGTCGCCCTCGGCCGCCACTACGCCGTCCGGCGGCTCCGCAGCGAGCCCGGTACCGGTTTCCGCCCCAGCACCGGCGGAGTCCACCCCGGACCTCAAGGTCACGGATTCCACCGCGGGCAGGATAGTCGTTGACGGCAAGGGCCGCAGCGTCTACTACTACACCAAGGACGCCAAAGACTCTGGGACCAGCACCTGCACGGGCGGCTGCATTGCCGCGTGGCCGCCGGTCCTGGCAACCGCTGACGCCCCCGCGGTTGACGGCGTTGCCGGCACCGTGGGGACCATCGCCACCCCGGAGGGCAAAAAACAACTGACCATCAACGGGATGCCGGTGTATTACTACGCCAAGGATCTGGCCGCCGGGGACATCCGGGGGCAGGGGGTGGGCAGCGTCTGGTACCTCGTGGCGCCTTCCGGTGACATGATCACCGGCACGGCGGGGCAATAACTGCCGGACAGCAGTTAACTGCCGGCCGCGGCGCCGGACTTTCCGGCTTAGTCGTCTGTGGCTTCGAACTCAACGGCAGCCAGAATTTCCTTCGTCTCGGGGTGGATCATAACCGCTTCCTGGTCATCGTCGAGCATCAGGAATTCACCCTGGTCGGTGGTGAAATGCCATGCCAGGGTGGTCTGGCCGTCGTGGTCGTAATTGGGGTCGCCCATGGTGATCTTCAGCAGGGTATGCCCGGCCACCTTGCAGAGCTCGCGGATGATTACCTCGAATTCCGGCGCATCCAGCAGTTCGTCCTCGGCGGCCTCGGCCTGGCGCTCCGCCAGGTTCGGGACCCGGGACACGCGCTCGGCGATGTGCTGGTCCAGTTCTTCATCCGCCAGAAGCAGAAGGTCTGTCTGGCCGCGAAGCCAGGCGGCGTTGAGCGCGATGATGTCTTCGGTCTCCAGCAGGGTTTCGAAGTCGCCGTCGAGCTCTTCCAGGACCCGGACGGCGTCCGGTACAACACCGTCCGGTACAACACCGTCCGTGCCGCCGTCCAGATCCGCATCCCCGTCAAGGTAGGCATCGCTTTCCTCCTCGGTGAGGGAGTCAAAGGCCGCTGCGGTGCGGTTAAAGAGGTCCAGGTGCGCGGCGGCCCCCATGGCTTCCAGCCCGGCCCGGACGTAGTCGTCAATGTCCGTGCGTTCGGGCGCGGTAAACACGTACTGGGCGAACCCGCCGCCCAGCGACTGCGTCAGATAGAAGTCGACGTAGTAGCTGCGCAGTGCGTTCGGTGCAATTTCCTCGACATCGAGCAACTCCGCGTACATGGCGTTGACCACCTCGACGTTCGCGTCAACGACGTCCGCGTCGCTGCCGCTGATGATCGCCTTCGGCAGGACCGTCGCGTAACCGGTGGCGGGCATGGTGGTGGAAAAGCCGTTGCTCATGGGAAATCCTCACTGCTGAAGGCGGGTGGCGCTCCGTTCCCCTTTACGGTACGCGGCACCACCGGCAGCGCGGTTGAGCCGAAGCTGAACGTCCGGCGAAGTTTGGGTGTCCCGAACCGAGTGCGCGTCCGGCCGGTTATCCACCTGGCCGGACGCCGCAGTCCGGGGAGTCCTGCCAGGCTCGCTAAGATGGATCAGATGACCAACTGCTGAAAGTAGTACGCACATGCCATCCCATCCGGACGAGAGTGCGGCCCTGGCAATACAGACCCCCGCGATCAACGACCGCTCCCTTGCGGCCGGGCTTGCCTACGCCATGGGGAGCCGTGTTTCCGGTATTTCCTTCGATGCCGCCACCGGCCTGATGCTCGGCAAGGTCCGCGGCGGATCCGATGTGCCCTATTCGACGACGGCGAAACTGGTCCGGAAGGCGGGCGGCTGGAGCTGCACCGTGGGTGTGTGCAGCTGCCCGGTCCGTAAGGACTGCAAGCATGTGGCCGCGCTGCTGTTCACGGCCGAGGACAACCCGGCGATCCGGGTCCAGCTGTTGACCCCCGTCGACGGCAGCCGGCTGTCCCGGCAGGCACCAGTGCTCGAGGTCCCGGACTGGGAACAGGCGCTGAGCCCGCTGATCTCGCAGCCGGGAATCACCCAGTCCACCAACGGAATTCCGCTCGCGCTCCAGTTCGAGATCGAGGAACCGGCCCCGCACTTCTCCTACACCGGACGCCGGGATCCGCTGCGCAGCGTGCGCCAGCTCAAAGCCCGCCCCGTGATCATGGGCGCGAAGGGGAAGTGGATCCGCGGCGACGTCTCCTGGAACACCCTGAGCTACTTGAGCTACCGGCGCGAATGCAACGAGGCCCACGTGGAGTGGATGCAGGAGTTCCTTGCCGCCCACACCGCCCAGGCCAACCGCCAGCATGGTGGAACCGGGCTGTGGCTGGGCCTGAACACCTACGCCGGCAAGAACCTGTGGAGCCTGCTCACCCGGGCCCGGAAGATCGGTGTCGCGCTGGTGCACAGCCGCGGCCAGGAGCCGGTGCGGCTCGTGGAGCAGCCCGCCGCCGTCGGGCTCAACCTGACCCGGTTCGGCCCTGGGCCGGTCCCGGCCGAGGCCGACGGCGGCGGCGGCGGCGGACCCGCGGCGCCGGCACCGGCCGGCGAAGGCGGTGGGCTCTCGCTCGCCCCCACCATCACCGTGGAGGATGAGGTGGTCGATCCGGCAACCGTCGGGACCATCGGACGCCCGGCGCACGGAATCTTCCTCACCTCCGGGCCGGACGCACTGCCCGGTGCCGCGACCACTGACACCATCATCACGCTCGCACCGCTGGAAGGCGGCCTCAGCGAGGAGCTGCTGACTTTCGTCACGGCCGGCACCACGCTGCACATTCCAGCCCGGGATGAGAGCCGCTTCCTGACCGGTTTTTATCCCAAGCTCAAACAAAGCGCCCGGGTCACGGCTTCCGACGAGTCAGTGGAGCTCCCCCAACTGGCCCTTCCCACCCTGTCGCTGTTGGCCAACTACGGCGCCGACCACCGGGTCCGGCTGCACTGGGAATGGCACTACAAGTCCGGCAAGCTCGTTACGGCCCAGCCGCTGTGGCGTCACCCCGGCGATCACGGCTACCGGGACGACCCCGCCGAGGCCCGCATCCTGGAAGCCGTCGGACAGCCGTGGGATGTGGTGCCGGCCCTCGGCGAGTCGGCCACGGGCGGGTGGGGAACACCCCGGCTGGCAGCTTCGGCGGAACTCAGCGGCCTCGACACCCTGGCCTTCACCGAAGAGCTGCTCCCCTTGCTCCGCGACGTCCCCGGCGTCTCGGTGGACACTGCCGGTGAGATCGCCGACTACCGGGAAGCCGAAGAGGCGCCGGTGGTGGCGATTTCGACCAAGGCCACCGACAGCCGGGACTGGTTCGATCTTGGCATCGTGATCACCCTGGAAGGCCAGCCGGTCTCCTTCGCGGCGATGTTCTCCGCCCTCGCCGCGGGCCAGACACGCATGCTGCTGCCCAGCGGCGCCTACTTCTCACTGGACCTGCCTGAGCTGCACCAGCTCCGGGCCCTCATTGATGAGGCCCGTTCGCTGCAGGACAACAAGGACGCCCCGCTGCAGATCAGCCGCTTCCAGGCCGGGCTCTGGGACGAACTGGCGCAGCTCGGCATCGTGGACGAGCAGGCAGCGGCCTGGCGTGAGGCTGTGGGCGGACTGCTGGAAGGCGGCGTAAAGGGACTGCCGCTGCCGGCAACGCTCAACGCCGAGCTGCGCCCCTACCAGCTGGAAGGGTTCAACTGGCTCAGTTTCCTCTACCGGCACGGACTCGGCGGCGTGCTGGCCGATGACATGGGCCTCGGCAAGACGGTGCAGGCGCTGGCACTGATCTGCGCCGCCAAGGTCGCGGCAGGGGTCCCTGCCGAAGCACTCGACGGCGGCGCAGCCGCCGTGGCTGCCGGCGCGCCCCCCGGCGCTGCGCCCTTCCTCGTTGTTGCCCCGACAAGCGTCGTGGGCAACTGGCAGGCCGAGACCGCCCGGTTCGCCCCGGGCCTGACAGTGCGCGCCATCAGCGAAACGTTCGCCAAGAGCGGCTCCAGTCCAGCCGAGGCGATGGCCGGAGCGGATATCATCATCACCTCCTACGCTTTGTTCCGGATCGACTACGAGGCCTATGCCTCAAAGGAGTGGGCCGGGCTGGTCCTGGACGAGGCCCAGTTCGTCAAGAACCACCAGTCCAAGGCCTACCAGTGCGCCCGGAAACTCCCCGCGGTGTTCAAACTCGCCATCACCGGCACACCGCTGGAGAACAACCTGATGGAGTTCTGGGCCCTCACCTCGATCGTCGCACCGGGGCTCTTCTCCAGCCCGAAGCGGTTCGCCGAGTACTACCAGAAACCGGTCGAAAAGAACGGGGACAAGGCGCAGCTGGATAAGCTCCGGCGTCGGGTCCGTCCGCTGATGATGCGGCGCACCAAGGAACAAGTCATCCACGACCTGCCGCCCAAGCAGGAGCAGATCCTCGAGGTTGTACTGAACCCGCGGCACCAGAAGGTCTACCAGACACACCTGCAGCGCGAACGCCAGAAGATCCTGGGCCTGATCGAGGACGTCAACAAGAACCGCTTCACCATCTTCCAGTCCCTGACCCTGCTGCGGCAGCTCAGCCTGGACCCCTCGCTGATCGATCCCTCGCTCTCCGGGGTCCGGTCCAGCAAGCTCGATGTGCTTTTCGAGCAGCTCGACGACCTTGTGGCGGAAGGGCACCGGGCCCTTATCTTCAGCCAGTTCACCGGGTTCCTCGGCAAGGTCCGGGAGCGGCTTGTCGAGGAGAAGATCGAGTTCTGCTACCTCGACGGCAGCACCCGTAACCGCACCGACGTCGTTAATGAATTCAAGAACGGCGCCGCGCCGGTGTTCCTGATCAGCCTCAAGGCCGGCGGTTTCGGCCTGAACCTGACGGAGGCTGACTACGTGTTCCTGCTGGACCCGTGGTGGAACCCGGCGTCGGAAGCCCAGGCCGTGGACCGGACCCACCGGATCGGGCAGGCCCGCAACGTTATGGTCTACCGGCTGGTGGCGAAAGACACGATCGAGGAGAAGGTTATGGCGCTCAAGGCCAGGAAGTCCCAGCTGTTCGCCGACGTGATGGAGGGCGACGCGCTGACCGGCGGGGCGCTCACGGCCGAAGACCTGGCCGGGCTGTTCACCGACTAAGCCACGGGCGTCGCCGGAGCCGTGCCAGTAGCGTCGCGGCGAGCAGCGCCGTCGTCAGCTCCAGGGCAATGACTGCCAGCAGCGCCCCGGCACCCGACGGCGGCGCTTCGGCCACAGCAGCGGCATGGTGGCTATGGCTGGCGCCCCCGGTCCCGGGCACCGCGCCGAGAAGCAGGACCGCATGCACCCCGGTCATCGCCAGCGCCGAGGCCATCACCTGCCGCAGCGGCCGGGCCGGGCCCTGCCGCCAGATGTGCACGGCGCACGGCAGGCACACCGCCACCATGGCCAGCATCAGCACGTTCAGCGCAGTCCCATGCTGGTTCCCGGCAACAAGCCACAGGTGCGCGAGGCACGACCCCGCCGTCACGGCGGCGCAGATCCTGGCGTGCAGGACCACACCGGCGATGCCGGCCATTCCCCCCGCCACTGCCATGACCACCGTCTAGCTGTGGCAGTGGCCGCCGGCCGGCTGTGCACTTGCGGGCACATCCAGCACGGGGCTGCGGTCGAAGAAGCCCTCGGGCCGCAACCTAAAACCGGCCGTGTCCACGGGCATGATGGGCCAGTCCTCGGGCCGCGGGAAGTGGGTCAGGCCGAAGGTGTGCCAGATGACGATGTCCTGGCCGTCCAGGTCCCGGTCCTGCGCTGTGTACTGCGGCAGCCCCGCTCCCCCGCCGTGCTGGTTCACGAAATCTCCCGTGGGGTAGCGCTCGTCCTCGGCGAACCGGGTAACCCACAGATCCTTCGTGGCGAAAGCGGCGCGCCGGGCAATCGAGGACGCCGGGTCCGCCAGCAGGGTGGGCTGGCCTTCGGCGTGGAGCTTGTACGCCACCGGTTCGCCGAGGCGGTTCCGTGACTGCGGGTTGGAGATGACCCAGGTCCGGCCGTTGCGGGCATCGGCCTCGCGCGCGCCGTCGGATTCACGGGCGATGAGCGTGCGCTTCCGGGAGAAGGCGTTGCCGCGTTCGTTGCCTTCGCCAATCGCCTGCCGGACGATGTCCTCTTCTTCCACCCGGTTGGTGAAGCCATCGATTGCCATGTCCAGGCGGGCGCTGAACAGGTGCTGGTGATAGGGGGCGCCCAGCCCCGGGGCGAGCTGGGAGATGTTGGCCGAGCCGCCTGCCGGGTAGGCGGAGGTGAAGACGACGCCGGTGGCCTTGGCCTCGAACTCGACGGTGCCGTCGAGGTAGAGGTACCAGTAGAAGCCGTAGTCGTAGTTGCCGATGGTCGTGAAGAACGAAATGACCAGGCGGCGGTTGCGGCGGGTGTAGTTGATGCCCGTCCAGAGGTCGCTGTGCTTGGCCAGGATCCCCCAGTCTTCCTCGTGCATGCAGATGCCGTTGCGGATTTCGCGGGGGTTGCCGAAGGCGTCGCTGATGACGGGGCTGAGGTAGGTGATCTCGCCGAGGCAGTCGCACCCCAGTTCCAGGGAGTTGGCGTACTGGCCGACCAGGTATTCGCCGGTGTCGAAGTAGTTCTGCCAGGACCGGATCGGCGACGGGTCCCCGTACGGGACCACCATTTCGGCGATCGACGCCCGGTTGATGACTGGGCGCAGGCGTTCGCCGTCCTGGAACGCAAGGTTATGCAGCACCACGCCTTCACGAACATCGAAGCCGACGTCGAGGCTCCACTTTTCCCACTCGATGTGGTTGCCGCCGGTGACGGTGAAGCTGGGTCCGTCCGGCTGGGTGATGTTGATGGGTTTCTGCGTGCTGCGGAGCGGACCGGTGAGCTCCGGGTCCGTGTAGTTGCCGTGCTCTGCGGGAATCGGGACGATACCGGTGTCCAGGACCTGGGTGACTTCCTTGCTGACCACATCGACGTACGCCACGAGGCCGTCCACGGGGTGCGCCCAGGCGCTGTCCTCGGGGAAATCCTGCACGAAAGCCAGCCCGCGCAGGATGCGGCGGCCCTTTTCCTCCGGATACTCGAAGACACCGGCGGATAGGGGCGCGACCCGCACCTTTCCGACGTCGAGCCCGCGCGCTGCGAGCGCCTCAAGCCACCGCTCATCCGTGGCCAGAAGCTCCTCGACGACCTCGAACTCTTCTTCCAGGACAGGGAGTTCACCGGCCACCGCCGTGTCCAGCTCGACGACGGAAATCACCGCGCCGCTGGACACCGAGACCGTCACGTCGGCCGGACGTCCTCCCGATACGTCGTGCAGAAAGACCCGGAACCGGCGGTCCCCGGTTTCCGCCGCCGAGCCCCTGGCGGGATCCAGCAGGCCCAGGTACGCGATTCGTTTTGTCTCGCCCAGCAGCCCCGCTGCGCGCAGGACGCCTTGGACTGCCGTGATTTCGGCACTCGCGGCCAGACTGTACGGACTGGATGGACTAAACGAGGTGCGGGTGTCAGTTTGTGCGGTCATGGTGGCGGCCTTTGTCCGGGGACCCTGGCGGGTCAGAACTTTATTTTCTATAGTTGTAGAGAATACGGAAATGTAAGCTGTGCCACAAGAGTCCGTCGTGAAATGTGTTGGGGAGCTGTCCGGTGCCAAAGATTGTCGACCACAACCAGCGGCGGCTTGAACTCGTTGATGCCACGTGGCGGATCATCGCCCGGCTCGGAATCGAAAGTGCCACCATGCGCGAGATCGCGCTCGAAGCCGGCTTTGCGAACGGTGCCCTCAAGCCGTACTTCCCCACGAAGGATGACCTGCTGACCTTCGCGTTTGGGCATGTCTTCAACCGCACCAACGAGCGGATCGCCGGAGTCACGGCAGGGCAGGCGGGGCTCGCGGCCCTCAGGGCATTCTGCGTCGAAGTGCTGCCCCTGGATGAGGAGCGGATCAACGAGGCCCGAATTGTTATTCCGTTCTGGCAAAAGGCCATAAACGATCCCGACAAGGCCGCCATCCACCGGGACTCGATGCAGCTGTGGCTTGCCGCGATGCGGCAGTACCTCGCCGAGGCGCGGCTAGCCGGCACAGTCACCACCGCCGTCACCGACGCGGCCCTCGCCGGACAGCTGCTCAATCTCCTGCTTGGCGCGCAGATCGCGGCGGCGCTCGCCCCGGAGGGCCAGGTGGAGCTTGGGCTGAACGAGCAGTTGGACGGATTCCTGATCCTGCTGGGCCACTAGTTCCGCGGAACCTTTTTTATTCGCCCGTTGTCGAAAATAGATGACACCGGTCGATTCCGGCGTTACCCTAAAAGGACTGTGTCCCATGACACATTTTCCGCAGTACGACGGCGTCAGGATCCTTTATGAGCGCAGTTGCAGCCCGCCCCTCCTTCAGTCCCGCCGGACAGGACCTGCGCACCAGCACAGCGGCCTCCTTCGATCACTGGCGGCACCTCGTCGCGGAGTCCTTCGTTCCGTTGGCCGCCTCAAGCAGGGACGCGGACAACTTCCGCGGCCGCATGCGGGCCCGAAGGCTGGACCGCGTGGCGGTCGTCGAGGTCGCCTCGACGAGCCATGAGGTGCACCGGACGCCGGCGCTGATTGCCCAGTCCCAGCAGCGCTATTTTAAACTCAATCTGCAGCTGCAGGGCACCGGGCTCCTTATCCAGGACAACCGCGAGGCTGTCCTCCAGCCGGGCGACCTCTCTATCTATGACACCAGCCGCCCCTACACGCTGGCCTTCGAGGGCGACGCCCGCCTTATGGTGGTGATGTTCCCCTGGGACGCACTGTCCCTGCCGCCGGACTGCATCGCGCAGCTTTCGGCCGTGCGGATGGCCGCCGGCTCAGGCCTCGCCGCAATCGTCGGGCCGTTCATCGCCCACCTTGCCGAGAACCTCGATGCCCTGAGCGGCCCCAGCGGGTCCCGCCTTGCCACGAATGCCCTCGATCTTGTGTCCACGATGCTGCATTCGGAGCTGGACATGTCCGCTGACCGGATGCGGCCGCAGGCCCTCCTGGCGGCATCCGTCCGCGAGTACATCGACGCCCGACTGGCCGATCCGCTGCTCTCGCCCGCGTCCATCGCGGCAGCCCATTTCATCTCCACCCGGCACCTGCACAACGTTTTCCACGAATCCGGAACCACAGTGGCGAGCTGGATCCGGAGCCAGCGGCTGGAAGGGGCGCGCCGCGAACTGCGGGATCCGCTCCTGGCCGGCATGCCCGTCGGAGCCGTGGCCGCGCGCTGGGGATTCCTGGACGCGGCCCATTTCAGCCGCTCGTTCCGTGATGCCTTCGGCGAATCCCCCAGCGACTGGCGGCGCGGCGCCTAGAGCTGCCACCCCCGGCAGGCGGCGGCCCCCGGCGCTTGTGCAGCACCCGCACCCGGCACCAGCACTGGCACCCGAAGGGGCGGTCCCGGCGCTGCCCGGAACCGCCCATGCGGCGATCGAAGCCCGCGGCTATGCGGGGGCCTCCTCCCGCGCGGCCCTGCGCTCCACCCCGACCTCCACCAGCACACCGGCAACGAAGACCAAGGGAACGGCGGCAAGCAGGCCCATGGCCGTTTCGGCGCTGCCGCCGATGAGTGCCGTGAAGTTGCTGGCAACAAGGGCCAGAACCCAGCCAAGTAGCAGGGTGGCGAGTGTCGGCGCCACTTTGGTCTGCCAGACCTGGCCGGCCACCCTTTCGCGCCGGAAATACGCGACGACGGCAAGGGAGCAGAGGATATACAGGACCAGGAGCGCCGCCACGGCCAGCCCGCTGAACCAGGAAAAGAGGGTCAGCACAGGGTCCAGGGAAAGTACTGCGAACGGTGCCACCAGCAGGAACGCGATCACGGTCTGGATTCGCGCTGCGGTGGCGGGTGCCCGGTGCCGGTTGGTGCGGGCGACAGTGCCCGGCATCGACCCGCGCAGCGCCAGTGAATGGAGGTAGCGGTTGATGCCGTTATGGAAGGCGATAATGCCGGCCAGCAGGGAAGTCACGAGCAGGATACCGGTGGCGATCCCGGCCCACGGCCCGAAGAGTTCCACCATCGGTGTCAGCACGAAGGAGGTGGAGTCACCCGATTCGAGGGCCGCCCCCGCCGCATCAATGACATGCGAGGGGCCATAGTAGCTGACCAGCATCCACGAGATGAAGGAGAAGAACACCGAGATAACCACTACCGAAAGGTACGTGGCCCGGGCCACCGTGCGCTGGGCGTCCTTGGCTTCGGCTGAGTAGATGGCAGTCGATTCGAAGCCGAACATGGAGGCTACAGCGAACATAATGGCCACGCCCGGGGCGCCCGTCGCGATCGCCGCAGGAGAAAAGGAAGCCGCCAGGCTGATTCCTTCGGGGCCGCCGCCGCGCAACAGCACGGTGAAGCCGAACATGATCAGGATGGCGACCTCCAGGCCCACCAGCACCGCCAGTACCCGCGCCCCCAGTTCGATGTTGAGGGATCCCAGCACCTGTACGCCCGCCATGGTGACCACGGCCAGCAGCCACCAGGGAACCACGAAGCCGGCGGACCCGAGGAGTCCGGCAAACGCGGCGCCGTACAGCCCGTACATCGCGGCCTGGACGGTGCTGTAGGCAAGGAGGGCGAGCCACGCGGCTCCCGCCCCTGTTTTGCGTCCAAAGGCGGCCGTGACATAGGCGTAGAAGGCGCCGTTGGCCTGGATTTTGCGGCTCATCGCAACGAACCCGACGGCGAAGATCACGATGACAATGCCCACCACCAGGTACGCCCCGGGCGCTCCAGGGCCGTTGCCGAGGGCCGCGGCCAGCGGCGACGCCCCGACGATTCCGGTCAGCGGCGCCTGGGCGGATAAGACAAAAAAGAGAATGCCCATCACGCCGACGCTGCCGGCGCGCAGTGCTGTGGAGTGCTCGGCGCGGGGAGTGGCTTCCGCGGTCCGGGACTCGGATTTTGAAATACTCATCGGATCCTTCTTAACGGTCATGAGTCTGGGGATTGGCGGTGCGAGAAAGGCGGTGTGAGAAAGGAGGGGTGTCTGGCACCATGCAATCCAGCATTGCAGGTGACGCCCATCACCCTTTTGTCGATCAGCGATCGTTTGTTGTCCCTCAGCGCAACGGCATCCAGGGCCGCCGCGATCCTTCGCAGTGGGTCAACTGCAGTTCGCGCAAAGACAAGACTGCGCGCCCCGCACCGGAGGACACTCGGAGATGACAGCACGGCCAACTACTCGATGTGGAGTACACCCCATGGAAACTTACGACGCCCTCCTGGCCTCGATCACCCCGGACACCGGCGACACCCGGACCATCCTTGACCCCGCCACCGGCGCCGTCGTCGGCGAAGCGCCGGTGCACACCTTGGCGGACCTGGAGCGGGCCGTTGCCGCTGCCGGCGCCGCGCAGCCCGCGTGGGCGGCATTGGGCCATGACGCGCGGAGCGCCGCACTGTTGCGGGCCGCCGACGCCGTCGAACGCTCTGCCGAAGAACTCGCCCACCTGCTCTCCCGCGAGCAGGGCAAACCCCTGAACGGCCCCAACGCGCGGTTCGAGGTCGGCGCCTGCGCAGCGTGGCTCCGCACGGCTGCCGGCACCGCGATGGAGCCGGAGACCGTGGTGGACGACGGCGAAACCCGCGCCGAACTGCACTACCGGCCCATCGGCGTCGTCGGGGCGATCGGGCCCTGGAACTGGCCCATGATGATCACCGTCTGGCAGATCGCACCGGCCCTCCGGATGGGCAACGCCGTGGTGGTCAAACCTTCCGAATACACCCCGTTGTCCGTCCTGGCCCTGGCGAAGGTCCTCAACGAGGAGCTGCCCGAAGGCCTCCTCACCGTGGTCTCCGGCGGCCGCGACGTCGGCGCACGGCTGGCCGAACACCCCGCGATCGGCAAGGTGATGTTTACCGGCTCCACCGCCACGGGCAAGGCCATCATCAGGTCCTCCGCAGACACGGTCAAACGCCTCACCCTCGAGCTCGGCGGCAACGACGCCGGAATCGTCCTGCCCGACGCCGACCCCAAGGCCATCGCCGAAGGCCTCTTTTGGGGCGCCTTCATCAACACCGGCCAGACGTGCGCGGCCCTGAAGCGCCTCTACGTCCACAGCGACATCTACGATGCCGTCTGCGAGGAACTTACCGCCGTCGCAGCCGCCATGCCGATGGGAAACGGCCTCGACGAGGGCAATGTGCTTGGCCCGCTGCAGAACAAGCAGCAGTTCGACATCGTGGCCCGGCTGGTTGATGCCGCCCGCGACTCGGGGGCCAAGCTCCTGCTGGGCGGGGACCCGGACACAGACCAGCCCGGCTACTTCTACCCCGCCACCCTGGTTGCGGACATCGACAACAACAATGCCCTGGTGGCCGAGGAACAGTTCGGTCCCGCGCTGCCCATCATCCGCTACAGCACGGTGGACGAGGCCGTCACCATGGCCAACGCCCTCGACGTTGGACTCGGCGCCTCGGTCTGGTCCGCCGATCCGGCGGAAGCCCGCAAGGTCGCGGCCCGGCTCGAGGCCGGCACCGTCTGGATCAACAAGCACGGCGCGGTTGACCCGAGGGTCCCCTTCGGCGGTGCCAAGCAGTCCGGCTACGGCCTGGAATTCGGCGTCGAAGGCCTCAAAGCCCTCGGAGTACCGCAGGTCATCAACGGCTGACCATTTTTCAACAGCCGGAAACCGGTCGGCCGGGGCGGGCCGGTCAGAGGCCCATCGCGGTCCGGACCTCCTCGAGAATTCGGTGCATGGCGGACTCGGCCGCGCCTGCGTCCCCCGCTGCGACCGCGGCGGCGACATCCTCGTGCGCCTGCAGCGCTTCTTGCCGCGGGTGGAAGGGCATCAGCCTCTGCCGGGTGCGGCTGGAGAGAACCTCGGCCACCATCCCGTCCAGGGCCTGGAACATCTCGTTGCCGCTGCTGTGCAGGAGCAACTGGTGAAAGGCGATGTCGGCGGTCAGGAATCCTTCCAGATCGCCTGCCTCTCCGAGCCGGCGCAGCTCCGCCGCCAGCGTAACGAGCCGACGGCGTTCGGCGGAGCCCGCCCGGCGGGCCGCACCGGCCGCGGCGATTGGCTCGACGGCGATGCGGAGTTCAGTGAGGCTGGCGTACTGTTCAGTCCGTCGCCCTGAGGCCAACCGCCAACGCACCAGCTTCGGGTCAAAAACGTTCCAGTGCGCGGAATCCTGCACCACGATGCCTACGCGGCGCCGGGAATAGACCAGATTCATCGATTCAAGCACCCGCGTGGTGTCGCGGGCCAGGGTCCGGGAGATGCCGTACTGCTGCTGGATGCCCTCCAGTGTCAGCCGTTGTCCGGGTGCGAAGGTGCCCGAGACAATTCCCTCGCCCAATTCGTCCAGGACCCGCAGGTGCAGGGCACGAACGGGTTCACCCCGGTCAGCGGCGTCGCCGTGTTCGCCGTCGCCGCCGTTCTCCTCGCCGCGCTCCTGGTCTGGTGTCGCCGTCGACATGTCGAGCCTCCCTCTGCCCGCAAGGGCTGCCTCCCAGCATAGTGCCCGCTCAGCCAAAGGTGTGACTTTTCTAACGTAAAGATAGTACGATTGACCCATCAAAGGTGCTACCTTTTTGATCGGGCCGTAGCGATGGCCCTTGGTTTGTCCGCGTCTTCGGACATCGTCTACGGAGGTAAACAATGACGTTTTCTGCCATTCACCTGGTGGTGATGGGGGTTGCAGGTGCCGGAAAGTCCACGGTTGCCGAGGCGCTGTCCCGAGATCTGGGCTGGGCCATGGCCGAGGCCGACGAATTCCATCCGCAAGCCAACATCAGCAAGATGAACAGCGGCACCCCGCTGGAAGACAGCGACCGCTGGCCCTGGCTGAACGCCATCCGGGACTGGATGACCTCCCAGGCCCGCGCCGGGCAGTGCACGGTCCTGACGTGCTCTGCCCTCAAAACCGACTATCGCGAGTTGCTCTCCGGAGCGGAAGGCAGGGTTGTCTTCCTGCATTTGGACGGCGAACCCGGGCTGCTGGCGGAACGTATGCAGGGCCGCGCAGGCCACTTTATGCCCGTCACCCTGCTGCCCAGCCAGTTGGCCACGCTGGAACCGCTAACCCCCGCCGAGCTCGCCGGGGGAAGCCTGCGCCTGGAAATCACCCGGACCCCCGAACAGCTGATCGCCGAGATCAAGGCGTCGCTGGGGCTCTCCGGCGGACCCGGCACCGGCCTGTCCCCCAGGGCCTGACTCTTCCCCTAATTCCTTCCGGCCTTTTCACCCCTTTTTACCCCTATTGCCCCGTTGCTTCAAAGGAGAACCATGACCATCGAAGGATGGACTCAAACCCTCGGCGCAGGTCCCCTGCTGCTGATCGCCGCCGCGGCCATCGCCGTGCTGCTGTTCCTCATCATCAAGCTGCGCGTCCATGCGCTGCTTGCCCTGATCCTGATCAGCCTGGCCACCGCGTTCGCCACCGGAATTCCGGCGGACAAGGTCGTGACCGTCCTGGTCAGCGGTTTCGGCACAACACTTGGCGCGGTCGCGCTGCTGGTCGGCCTCGGTGCGATGCTAGGCCGCATTGTGGAGACCAGCGGCGGGGCCAAGGCCCTGGCTGACCACCTCATCAACCTGTTCGGCGAAAAGCGTGCGCCTTTCGCCCTGGGCCTCGCCTCGCTGATCTTCGGTTTCCCAATCTTCTTCGACGCCGGCCTCGTTGTGATGCTCCCGGTGGTCTTCGCTGTCGCGCACCGTCTCGGCGGCGGCGTACTGCGCTACGGGCTTCCCGCAGCCGGCGCCTTCTCGGTGACCCACATCTTCCTGCCCCCGCACCCGGGTCCGGTCGCAGCCGCAACGTTCTTCGATGCCAACATCGGCCTGGTCCTTATTGTCGGCCTGATCGCTGCCATCCCCACCTGGTACGTCACGGCATATCTGTTCGGCCTGTGGACCGGTAAGCGCCTGGTCCTGCCTGTCCCCACCCTGCTGGGCCAGGCCGACGCCGCAGCTGAAGCCAACCCGCCTAAGTTCAGCACCGTCGTCGGGGTCCTGCTGCTACCGCTGGTCCTGATCTTCCTCAACACCGGGCTGAGCACACTCTCCTCCGCCGGCGTGCTGCCGGCCTCGGCCAAGTCCGAGGCTTGGTACCAGGTCCTGCGGACCCTTGGTGAAACCCCGGTAGCCCTGCTGATCTCTGTCCTCGTGGCGGCTTTTGTCCTGGGCCGCAGCCGCGGCCTGCACGGCAGCACCTTGGAAAAGCTGTTCGAGTCGGCGCTGGGCCCGGTCTGCTCCGTTATCCTCATCACCGGCGCCGGCGGTATGTTCGGCGGTGTCCTGCGCACGTCGGGCATCGGCAAGGCTCTCGCTGATGTCCTCGGCGACGTTGGTATTCCGCTGATCCTCGCCGGCTTCCTCATCGCGGCCATCCTGCGCATCGCTCAAGGCTCCGCCACGGTGGCGCTGACCACCACAGCGGGACTGATCGCACCGGCCGTTGCCGCCGCCGGCATGAACGGCATGCAGCTGGCAGCCCTCGTGATCGCGGTCGCCGCCGGCTCCGTGGTTGTATCCCACGTCAACGACTCCGGCTTCTGGCTGGTTGGCCGCTTCTTCGGAATGGACGTCAAGACCACGCTGAAGACCTGGACCGTGATGGAAACACTCATCGGTGTGATGGGCTTCGGGATCGCTGCGGCCGTCTTTGGCCTCGCCGGCCTCGCCAGCTAGCCGCGCGGGCGGCCGGCCAGGCCGGCCCCGGCACACGCAACCAGAACGACGACGGCGGGATATCCCGCCGTCGTCGTTCGTTCAAAGTCCCTGGCGCAAAGGAGAGGCCGGCAGCCCAAGGTGCCGGGCGGTCAGCCGGCGGTTTCGCTGCCCTGGCGAACCGCGGGTTCAGGCGCGCTGGTGGACAGGTGCAGCCGGGTGGAGAGCGCTGCGATCGCCGCGAAAACAAAGGCGCCGATGGCGATGGCCAGGGACGTTGCGGCCACAGCTCCATAGCCGCTGATCCGCGGGTCGAGGAACGGATAGGGGTACCACCCGGCGATCGGGCCCCTGATCAGGCTGTAGACGAGATAGAGGAGCGGAAACCCAAGCCAGATCAGGGACGTCCGCAACGGGATTCTGGTCTTGGGCAAGTCAACGAGCCAGTCGATCACCATAATCGTGGGGATCGTAAAGTGCAGGACCACATTGATCCAGGGGATTGGCGTGTTAACGTCCACGTTGCTCAGCAGCAGGTTGTACACAATTCCGGTGATGGTCATGTAGATGGTCGCCGCGCCCCGCAGCAAATCAAGCCACCGCGGGTTTTCTCCCCGCCACGCGAAGGTGCCTGCTACTGCCAGGGTCACAAAAGCGATGACGTTTGATTCGATGGTGAAGTAGCTGAAGTAATTCACCGTCGATGCTCCGGGCACGCTGGTGAGCAGATGCGCGAGCTGAAACGCGACGGCCAGCAGTCCTATGGCAGCGAACCAGTACCTGAAGATCGCAAGTCCGCGGTTGGGGATCGTCATGGTGTCTTCCTTCATGTGGGGTTCAGGGGCCAGGACCGGCTGGCACCTTCGCATTTCATCTTTGCCCTATTGGGATGAATGTACCGTGTCCACACCCTTCGCGGCCCGGACCGCCACCCCGGGTCAGCAGGCGTCGGCCTCCGCGTTGAGATCCCGGTCCCTGGTTTCGGGAGCGATGAACCCGGCCGCCCAGCCGATCGCGGCATAGCTCATCAGGATAGCGGCGATCGGCACCCAGCCCGGACCCGTCGCCGCGACGACGGCGGCGGCCAGGACGGGCCCCAGGCCGCCGGAAAGCACCGCGCCGATCTCCTTGACCGTCGTCATAAAGGTAAAGCGGTGCTTGGACCCGAACATCTCCACCAACCAGGTTGATTCCACGCCGTACATGTTGGGCAGCGGACCGCCGATGAAAATGACGAAGACGAGGGCCACCAGCAGCGGGTTCCGGGTTTCAATCAGCAGCATCGCAGGGATGGTGAAGGCGAACTGGAAGCCGGAGAGCCACAGCCAGACCCGGCGCCGGCCGAACCGGTCGGTGAGCTTGCCCGTCAGCAGAACTGTGGCGACGCCCAGGATCGAGCCGAGCGTCACGCCGGTCGTGACGAGGTTGGCGTCCATTTTCACCACGGACACGGTCCAGCCGATCAGGAATCCCTTGACGAGGTAGACCGAACCGTTCTCACCGAGCTTGATGCCCAGTGAGACGAGGAATGATTTTTTGGCGTCCGCCGCGTCACGCCAGACGCTTTGCTGCCTGGCCTCGACGCGCGCCGCAGCACGCCGCGCCTTGAGCTCCTCGAAGACCGGAGATTCGCTGACGCTGCGCCGCAGGTACAGCGCCACCAGGGTGGTCACGACGCTCAGCAGGAAGGGAATACGCCACCCCCAGGCGAGGAATTCCTGCTTCGGCATCTGCGATAGCAACAGCCACAGTCCGCTGGCCAGAAGCACACCGGTCGCGGTCCCCAACGCCACCACCGCACCATAGAAACCGCGTTTGCCAGCGGGCGCGGATTCCACCAGCAGCAGCGAGGCCCCGGACAGTTCAGCGCCGGCACCGAAGCCCTGGATGAGCCGCAGGAGCACCAGGAGGATGGGCGCGATAACGCCCACCTGGGCGAAGGTCGGCAACAGGCCCATCCCCAGGGTGGCGATCCCCATCATCCCGACAGTGATCACCAAGATCCACTTGCGGCCGTATTTGTCCCCGAGATAGCCGAAGTAGATTCCGCCCAGCGGCCGGACGAGGAACCCGGAGCCGTAGGCGGCGAAGCTGGCCAGCAGCGCCATTGCCGGGTCGACATTGGGAAAGAACAGCGGCCCGAAGACCAGCGCCGCGGCCAGGGTGTAAAGCGTGAAGTCCATGTACTCCAACGCAGAGCCCAGCCAGGATGAGATCGAGGTGCGGCGCAATTCAGCCGGCGTCACCCCAGGATGCAGCGCCGTGCCCTGCGCGCCCGCCTCGGCGTGTGTCAGTTTCAGGTTTTCAGTAACCACGGATTTTCTCCCTCGTGAAGAGCCTGCAGGCAGGCTCGGCCGTAACGTCGTTGTTCGGATGGTGGTGCAGGGTGGTGCCGGAGACCGGTCAGCTCCGGAGCAGGGACACGGTTTCCGCGATGCAGGCAGGCTTTTCGGAACCTTCCAGCTCGATCAGGTGCCGGAACTGCAATTGCCGGCCGTTGGCCGTGTTGGTCACCGAAGCCAGCGTCAGCCGGTCCCTGATTCGCGAGTTCACCAGGGCGGGCGCCGGGAACCTGACCTTGTTCAGGCCGTAGTTGATGATCATCGCCGCGCCCTGGACCCGGTAGACCTGACCGGCAAGGTACGGCAGCATCGAGAGGCTGAGATACCCGTGGGCGAGCGTGGCGCCGAACGGTCCGGCAGCGGCCCGCTCCGGATCGGTGTGGATCCACTGCTGGTCCAGGGTCGCATCGGCAAATGCCTGGATCTGGGACTGCTCCAGGGTGTGCCAGGCGCTCACCCCGATTTCCTGTCCAGTCATGCTTGCCAGCTCGGCGGCGTCCTCGAACAGCCTCATCTAAACCCTTTCCAGCAGCATGGCGACGCCCTGGCCCAGCCCGACGCACATTGTGGCCAGGCCGCGGCCGGCGTTTTCGCGTTCCATCCGGCCCAGCAGCGTGACGACAATTCTTGATCCGGAGGAGCCCAGCGGATGCCCGAGGGCGATTGCGCCGCCGTCGTTGTTGACGGTGCCGGCATCCATGCCGAGCAGCCGCATGCAGGCCAGCGACTGCGCCGCGAAGGCCTCGTTGAGCTCGACGGCGCCGACGTCGTCCAGGCTCCAGCCCGCCTTGGCCAGCGCCTTCCGGGTCGCTGGGACCGGGCCGATCCCCATCACGTCCGGGGCGACGCCGGCGGCCTGGCTGGTGACGATGCGCGCCCGCGGCGTCAGGCCATAGCGCGCCACGGCCTCACCGCTGGCGACCACCACTGCGGAGGCGCCGTCGTTGAGGGAACTGGAGTTGCCCGCGGTGACGATTCCGCCGGGCTTGACGAGTGGCCGGAGCCCGGCCAGGGACTCGGCGGTGGACCCGCGCCGCGGCCCTTCGTCGGTGTCCACAAGCGATACTTCACCGCGCCGGCCGGTGACCGGGACGGGGACGATTTCGTCCCTGAAGCGTCCGGCGTCGATCGCCGCCAACGCCAGTTCGTGCGAGCGCAGCGCGAAGCTGTCCGCGTCGGCGCGGGAGATCCCTTCTCGGCCGGCCACTTCTTCGGCGGTTTCGGGCATCGAGAACCGGGCGTTGGATTCCATCCGCGGGTTGACGAACCGGGCACCGATCGAAGTGTCCGCCAGCTCCCCAGGTTTCGCGTAGGGTTTCTCCGGCTTGGCCAGCACCCAAGGTGCCCGGGTCATGGACTCGACGCCGCCGGCCACCACCAGCTCGGCGTCGCCGTTGCGGACCGCCTGCGCCGCCATGCTGACGGCGGTCAGGCCGGAGGCGCACAGCCGGTTGACCGTTACAGCGGGGACGGCCTCGGGCAAGCCGGCCAGCAGCACTGCCATCCGGGCGACGTTCCGGTTGTCCTCCCCCGCCTGGTTGGCGCAGCCCAGGATGACCTCGTCGATGCTGGCCGGGTCGACGCCGGCGCGAGCCACGACGGCCTGCAGCACGAGCGCGGCCAGGTCATCGGGCCGGACCGTCGCGAGTGCGCCGCCGTGGCGGCCCACCGGCGTGCGGACGCCGCCGACCAGGAATGCCTCGGGCATCAGCGGGCCCCGCCGTTGATGTAGAGCGTCTGGCCGGAGACGTAAGAGGAATCGTCGCTGGCGAAGAAGGCAACGACGGCTGCCACTTCCTCGGGCTGGCCCACCCGGCCCAGCGGCGTGCGGGCCGCCACCGCCTCCTGGTGTTCGGCCGGGCTGCTGCCGACGCGCTCGGCGGTGGCCGCGGTCATCGAGGTGGCGATGTAGCCGGGGGCCACGGCGTTGACCGTGACGTTGAATGGGCCGAGTTCGATGGCGAGCGTCGCCGTCAGGCCCTGAATGCCGGCTTTCGCGGCGGCGTAGTTGGCCTGGCCGCGGTTGCCCAGCGCGCTCCGGCTGCTCAGCGAGACGATTTTCCCGTACTTCGCAGGGACCATGTACCGCTGGGCCGCACGGGAGCACAGATAGGCACTGGTGAGGTTGGTGGCCAGGACCGAGTCCCAATCCGGCCGGTCCATTTTGAAGAACAGGTTGTCGCGGGTGATACCGGCGTTGTTGACCAGGATGTCGAGGCGGCCGAACTCCCGATGGATCTCCGCAAAGACCCGGTCCACGGTGGCTTCGTCGGTGACGTCGCAGGCGGCGGCGATGGCGCGGCCGCCTGCCGCGAGCACCTGCGGGTCGACAGTGATCGCCTGAGCGGTGGCTTTGGCGCCTTCCTCATTGAGGTCCAGGACGACGACGGTGCCGCCCCCCGCGGCCAGCTTCAGCGCCGTGGCGGCGCCGATCCCCTGGGCGCCGCCAGTGACGACGGCCACTCGGTTGGTGAAATTAGTCATGGTGTTTCCTTCGCTTGCGTGGAATGTGGCTGATGCCCGGGTGGCGATTGCCTGGCCGGGGACTAGCTGAAGGCGGAGAAACCGGTAATCTCCCGGCCAACGAGCAGGGACTGGATGGAATCGGTGCCTTCGTAGGTGGAGACGACCTCCATGTCGGTCATATGCCGGGCGACATGGTTCTCCAGCAGCACACCGTTGCCGCCGAGCATGTCCCGGGCTTCGGAACAGATCCAGCGCGCCTTCTGCGCCGTGTGCATCTTGGCCAGCGACGCCATGGGCCCGGTCATGCGTCCGTCCTCGGCCAGGACGGCAAGCCGGAAGCAGATCAACTGCATGGCCGTCAGTTCGGCGAGCATGTTGGCGAGTTTGTTCTGCACCAGCTGGAAGCTGCCGATCGGTTTACCGAACTGGTGCCGGGTCTTCGCGTAGTCCACCGCGATCTCGTAGGCCGCCATTGCGTGGCCGAGGGACTCCCACGAGGCTCCGCTGCGGGTGGACGTCAGAACGCGGGTGACGTCCTTGAAGGAGTGGCAGCCGGTGAGCCTATTGTCCGCCGGTACCCTGAGTCCTTCGAGGGTGATGTCCGGCTGGAGGATCGCCCTTTTGCCGATCTTTCCGGTGATGACCTCGGTGTGATAGCCGTCCGGGTAGCTGCCGTCGTCGTTGCGCTCCATCACAAAGGCCTTGACCTTGGCGTCCTCGTCGTCGCGGGCGAAGATAATTACGACGTCGGCCATACTGGCGTTGCCGATCCACCGCTTGCGGCCGTTGATGATGTAGTTGTCGCCCTCCCGCCGAGCGCTGGTCTCCAGGGCCACCGAATCGGACCCATGGTCCGGTTCGGTCAGGGCGAAGGCACCGATTTTGTCCAGGGTGGCCATCGCGGGGAGCCAGCGCTGCTTTTGTTCCGCGCTGCCGAGCATGTTGATGGTGCCCATGGCCAGGCCGGACTGGACACCCAGGAACGTATTGACGGAGCCGTCGCCGCGGGAGACTTCCGCCGCGACGATTCCGGCGGCGAGCCGGCTCAGCCCGGGGCAGCCGAATCCGGTGATGGTGGTTCCTACGATGCCGAGGGCGGCGAGTTTCGGGATCAGCTCGAACGGGAACTCGGCGCGCTCCCAGTAGCCGTTTATAACTGGCAGCAGGTCCTTGTCGACGAAGCTGCGGACCTTCAGCCGAAGGGCGCGGTCCTCGGCGGTGAGGAAATCATCCAGCAGGTAGAAGTCGGTGCCTTGTGCGGCCGGTTCCGGTGTCATTGGGTCAGCTCCAGGGGTGGGTGATCGGGAATCTGCGGTTCACGGGGTTCCGTGTTTGCCGGTGTGGGCCGGAACTGGGCGAGCCAGTGCCGTTCGCGTTCCGCCAGGGGCCGCGACTTGCCGGTTTCGGGCCAGACTGAAACAAGCACTGTCCGGCCCTCGACGGCTACAGCGCCGTTTTGGGTGCCGGTGAATTCGAGGCCGACGGAGCTGGTGCCGATTCTGCTGACCGCGAGTTCAACGTCGAGGTCTTCGCCGTAGTGGATCGGACGCCGGTAGCTCAGTTCGAGGGCTGCCACTACGGTGGGGGCCACGTCGGTTGAGTGGACTCCCTGCATCGTGGCCCGCCATTTGAGTCTCGACTCCTCCAGGAGTGTCACGACTGCGGCGTGGTTGACGTGGCCGTTTAGGTCCTGGTCCGACCACCGCGGGGAGATCCGGGTCCGGTATGCCTCAGGCATGGGCCAGCGTTTTCTGGTGCAGCAGCCAGTTCCGGACCAGCTCGGAGCTTTCGTTGAGCTCCGGCGGAGCGAGTGAGTAGTCCACCGGGGTGCGGGAGTACTCGACGGGATGCCGCACTGTGGGAATCTGCCGCGCCCCGCTGCCGGCCAGCACTACCGGCTGCAGCCCGAGCTGCTCGGCGAAATCAACCCCGCCGCGGACATCCTGGATCGGCGCGCACGGCAGCCCCGCCGCGGAGAGCTCAGAAAACCACTGCGCGGCGGACTGGGTGGCCAGCCGGGCGTGGAGGATGTCGCGCAGCTCGTCCCGGTGCGCATTGCGTTCCCGGGTCTTGGCGAACTTCGGGTGCCGGCCGACTTCGGGGATCGCCAGCGCCCCGCAGAGCCGGACGAACTGGGCATCATTGCCCGTGGCGATGATGATCATGCCGTCGCCGGTCTGCATCGGTGCGTACGGATACATACTGGGGTGCTCGTTGCCCATCCGGGCCGGCACCACACCGCCGGTCACGTAGGCCGCGGACTGGTTCACCATGCCGGACAGTGCGGAGGTCAGGAGGTTCAGCTCCACCAACTGGCCTTCGCCGGTCTGGTCCTTGTGGTGCATGGCCCCGAGGATGCCGATGGCCGCGTGCAGGCCGGTAATAACGTCAAAGAGGGCGATGCCGGCCCGGTACGGCTGCGTGTCCTGGTCACCGGTCAGGCTCATCATTCCCGAGGCGGCCTGCACAAGCAGGTCATAGCCCGGGATGTGCGCGCCTGCCCCGGTGCCGAACCCGGTGATGGAGGCGTAGATGATGTCCGGCTTCAGCTCCGCGGCGGCGGCATAGTCCAGACCCAGCCGCGCCATGTTGCCGGGCTTGAAATTTTCGATCATAACGTCTGCGGAGCGGATCAGCGAGCGCGCCACGTCCAGGTCCTCCGGGTCCTTCAGGTCCAGGGCAATGGAGTGCTTGTTGCGGTTCACGGCCAGGAAGAATGTGGCCTCGCCGTCGCGGACCGGGGGCATGTAGGTGCGGGTGTCGTCGCCGTCGGGGCCCTCGACCTTGATGACTGTGGCGCCCATATCGGCCAGCAGCATGGTGGCGTACGGACCAGCCAGCACCCGGCTGAAATCCGCAATGACGACGCCGGCCAGGGGCCCGGTGCCTTCCCGGCCCAGGACGTCAACGCCGGGCCCGGCTCCGCCTGCGGCGGGGCGGTTGCGCCCGCCGGCCGCCGGTTTACTGCTCGGTTGTGTCATTCTGTACCTCCGGTATGTGGTCTGCATCACCTACCCTCGCAAGCGGATTGATCCGCGTCCAATACGCATTTGGTGCTGGATTGATACCCCACCGCCATCAATGCCTATTTCGTTGTGTTGGGTATCTTGGGCATATGAACAATGACGTTTACCTGAGCGGAAGCTGACCTGGCGTGGAAATACAACAGATCCGGGCCTTCCTGGCCGTGGCCGAAGAATTGCACTTCGGCAGGGCCGCGCTCCGGCTCCACATGGCTCAACCGCCGCTGAGCCGGTCCATTCAACGGTTGGAACACGAACTCAAGGCACCGCTCTTTGTCCGGAGTACCCGGACGGTCCAGCTAACGCCGGAGGGCGAGGCACTGCTGGCGCCGGCCCGGGACATCCTGGCGGCCTGCCGTCGCTCAAGCCTCGCGGTCGCCTCGGCAGGCCGCGGCGAAACCGGTCGCGTGCGGGTCGCGTTTGCCGGCGTTTCCTCCCACGTGATGGTGGGCAAGCTCGCCAAGCGCGTCCGGGAGGCGCATCCGGGAATTGATTTTGAACTGTCCAGCTCCAACTTCGCCCTGCCGGCGATGGACAAGGTCCTGAGCGGTGCCATGGAGGTGGGCCTGGGCCGCTGGAACTTCATCCCGGCGCTCCTGGACTCGCGGATCGTGGCCAACGAGCGGCTTGTGGTGGCCTTGTACGAAGCCCATCCCCTCAGCGGCCGCGATTCGCTGAACATGGCCGACCTCGCGGATCAGCCCTTCGTCACCCTGCCCGAGCACCCGGGATCGATCCTCCATGACCACCTCCGCAGGCTGTCCGGCGACGCCGGCTACGCCGCGGAGATCGTCCAGGTGGCCCCGGACTCCCAGACGCTTATGGCGCTCGTCGCCGCGGAAATCGGCGTCGCCCTGACGGTGTCTTCGGTACCGGAGAACTTCAACCACCCCGGGGTTATCTTTCTGCCGCTGGACGGCCCGGCCGAGAACATCCAGTTGCGGCTGGTCTGGCGGAATGACAACACCAGCCCGGCACTGCGGGAGGTCCTTCGGCTCTCGGAAGAAGTCTTGCCGTCGCCGGACGCAGGCGCTCATTGATACGCCCAGGACATCAGCGGCCGCAGGATTTGGTATTGGATCTTCAGCAATCCAGCTGTCACAGTGGTCGGAGCTCGACGGGCCTGAAGTAGACCCGCCGTTAACTAGCCGCATCCGACGCCAGGAGAACAAACCGTGACCGTAACCGCACCCGCCCTGGCCCTCGACGATGTGCTCAACCTGGACAGCCTCCTGAGCGCGGATGAGCTGCAGTTGCGAGGCACTGTCCGCGACTTCGTGAACAAACGCCTCCGGCCCTACATTGCCAGCTGGTACGAGGACGCCCACTTCCCCTTGGAGCTGGTCCCCGAACTCGGGAAGCTGGGCGTCCTCGGGATGCACCTAAAGGGCTATGGCTGCCCCGGCCGCAGCGCCGTCGAATACGGCCTGGCGGCCATGGAACTGGAGGCCGGGGATTCCGGGCTCCGGACCTTCGTCAGCGTCCAAGGCTCGCTGGCCATGAGTGCCATCCATAAGTGGGGGTCCGAGGAGCAGAAAAACGAGTATCTGCCGGCCATGGCCCAAGGCAGGACGATCGGCTGCTTCGGGCTGACCGAGCCAACCGCCGGCTCCGATCCGTCCAGCATGGCGACTTTCGCGGAGTCCGACGGCAACGGCGGCTGGGTCATCAATGGCGCAAAACGCTGGATCGGGCTTGCCTCAGTGGCCCAGATCGCGGTCATCTGGGCCAACACCCGCGAGGGAATCCGCGGATTCATCGTGCCCACGGATACACCCGGCTTCACCGCGACGCCCATCGGATCCAAGCTGTCCATGCGGGCATCAATCCAATGCGACATCAGCCTGGCCGACGTCCGGCTGCCGGCCGCGGCGCTCCTCCCCGGCGCCCGCGGGCTCAGCGGCCCGTTCTCCTGCCTCAACGAAGCCCGCTACGGCATTATCTGGGGTGCCATGGGCGCGGCCCGGGACTCCTACGAATCCGCCCTCGCATACGCGCAGGAGCGACTGCAGTTTGGCAAGCCCCTCGCCGGCTACCAGCTGACCCAGGAAAAGCTCGTTAATATGCTGCTGGAAATCCAGAAAGGGACGCTCCTGGCCCTGCATACCGGACGACTGAAAGACGCCGGGACGCTGGAGCCGGTGCAGATTTCGGTGGGAAAGCTGAATAACGTCCGTGAGGCCATCGCCATCTGCCGGGAAGCGCGCACCATCCTGGGCGGGAACGGCATCACGCTGGACTATTCTCCGCTCCGACATGCCAACAACCTCGAATCCGTGCGCACCTATGAGGGCACCGACGAGGTCCACACCCTCATCCTGGGCCAGCGCATCACGGGCATCTCCGCCTTCCGCCAAGGCTGAAGGCGCCTTCCGCAGCCGCTTCAGCGGGCGGGCATTAGTCCCGGATGGCAAGCCGCACCGGCCCGGAGTTGGCCAACCCGGCCGGGGCCGCCCTTGGTGTTAGAGATCCTTCAACCGGTACAGCATCAATGCCACGTGCAGGGAGGTCCGGGATTCCGGCTCATCCAGTTCGAGGCCAAGCTTTCGTTCCAGGCGCGCCAACCGCGAATACAGTGTTGGCCGGCTCAGGAAGCTGGTGCGGGCCAGTTCGGCCTTATTCCCCTGAGCTTCCAGGTATTTTTCAAGCAGCAGCAGTTCCTCGGACTCGTTTCCGCCCAGAATTCCCGCCAATTCGCCTTCCACGAACGTCTGGACCCGCGGATCACTGCGCAGGAGAGCCAGCAGCCCCCGCAGCCGGATGTCGGCAGCGCGATAAAACGGCTTGCCTCGTTTTTGCAGCGTGCTGGCCGCTTCGGCTACGTGATTCGCCTCATCAAGTCCGGCGGCGGCCAGCAGGAGGGAACCCTGCGGATGTCCAATGCCGGCAGCCCACTGCAGGTCTTCGGCGCTGTCTGCTGCCAGGCGGCGAAGCTCGGCGCAGATTCTCGTGACGGCCCCCTCCTCAGCCTGTTTCGGCGGCAGGCCAAGCAACAGGGCCACCGTGCCGGTCTGCAAACTTGCAGCCAGGGCAGAGTACTTCAGCGATTGAAGCGAGCGGTTCACCGATTCCAACAGCGCCCGCTCCCTTCGCTGGAGGGCCAGGGGGCCCTCGCCGCCCCGCGGGTCCAGCCGAAAGACCACGGGCACGTACATCTGATAGCTCCGGAGCCCCAGCGCACCTGCCCGCGCCTGGGCCTCGGCTTCGCTGAGGGAGCGCGGTTGGCGGAGCTCGTGCATCAAACCCGCGCGTGCCTGGTATCCGAGTTCGCGCTGATCCCGTTCGGCGAATCGATTGATGGAAAGCGCCTGGCCTGCCCGTTCAAGCACCATCGACGCGTCCGTGTCATTGTCCAGCGTCACCGGCACCACCAGCCTGCCCCAGCGCTGTGAGCGAAGGCCGACGGGCGTCTGCAGCCAGTTTTCCTCACCGGTGCGTGTGGTGGCCTCGTTGAGATGGACAACGCGGGAGCGGTTCTCCCAGTCGTTGAGCAGCTTTCCGGCCGGAACGCCGGCACCGTCGAAGGCGAGGACCAAGTGCGAAATATTCTCGAGAACAACCGGCGCACCGATCAGCTGCGCCGCACGGGCGACGATCTCGTCCGCGCCGGCACTCTCCAGGCTGAGCAGCGTAAACACCTCATGAACATGCCTTGCCTTCTCAACCCGCTCCAGCTGCCCGGCGAGGATTATCTTGTGCACGTTTTCCGTGATTTCCACAAAACGCACCGGCTTGCGCACCAGGATCACCGGAATTCGAGCAGAAGCTGCCGCCTCGCGCAGCGCCCGTGACGCTTCAGCCCTGTCATCGAGGATTTCCACGATCACTCCTGCGGCGCCCAGGGACGCCAGTTCGGCCAAATACCGGGTGGCGGCGCTGCTGGAATCTTCAAAGGCCAGGCCCGTGGTGAGCACCAGCTCCCCGCCTTCAAGAAATCCCGTGAGGTTCCGGAGCTCGGCCACATGGATCCACCGCACCGGAGTCCCAAGCTTGCTGGCCCCGGTGAGGATCTCGGGATCCCCTTTCCTGACAGCAGGAAGGGAAAGGATGTGGTCAACGGTCAAGCGCATCTACACAGTGTAACTATTGGGCGGTTCTTTCGATCAGGGTGTTAGGGCGCTACCTGAGGCCTGCCCAGTCAGCCGGACCGGCACGAGGGGCGCGAAGAAGGCGCCGAGCTCCGCCGTTGCCGTCAGCGGCAGGACGTTGGCCACGTACTGGTCAGGGCGGACGATCACAATGACGCCGCCGCGGTCCAGGCCGCGCAGTTCGAAGATGTCCGCCGTCGGGTCGGTGCCGTAAACCTTCTCCAGATAGGTGAGCCGGAACGGGCCGACTTCCGGGGTAAACACCGCCGGAACAGCCGTGATGTCCACACCCGTGTGGTCCTGCTGGTAGATCACTTTCACGTCGAACCAGGCGTCGGCGTCCGCTCCGTCCGGGGTAGCTGCCAGCGGCGATTCCGGCGCGTTGGCCAACCAGGCGGCCAGCTCCGTCGTGGGCGACGGAGCGCCGGCCGCAGCCTGATCCGCGAAGACGTAGATACGCCACCGGCCATCCGCCGCGGCCTGGTGGCCGAGCTGAAGCGGGTTTGTGTCGCAGACGCGCTCCACCGGCGCGGATTTGAAGCGCTTGCCGACAGGAAATCCGGTAGCCAGGCCCTGGTGGGTCGCTTCGCCGACGATCATCGAAGGCGAGTACTCGGTCATAAAGCCCGCAGGAAACTCTGCCGTGCGCACGTAGAAGTCCTCGAGCTCGGAGGGGTTCTCGAACTCTTCGGGCTTCTTCGCCATCAGGGACGACCACAACTTGTCGAAGTCGATGAGGTTCTTCGCAACAACCTGCCGTTCGGCCGAGTAGGTGGAGAGCAGGCTCTCTGGGCTGCGGCCGTCAAGTACGTGACCGAGTTTCCAGCCGATGTTAAAGCCGTCCTGCATGGAGACGTTCATACCCTGGCCGGCCTTGGCACTGTGTGTGTGGCAGGCATCGCCGGTGATGAACACGCGCGGCGCGCGGATGCCGAGCTCCGCCGGAAGGACGTCGTCGAACCGGTCGGTAAGGCGGTGGCCCACCTCGTACACGCTGTGCCAGGCGACATTGCGCACGTCGAGAACGTAGGGGTGGAGGATTGCGCCGGCCTTGGCGATGATCTGCTCGATGGTGGTGTTGCGCACGGCGCCGTTGTCAGCCGGGTCTACCTCGCCGAGGTCGACGTACATTCGGAACAGGTGGCCGCCCTCGCGCGGGATGAGCAGGATGCTGCCACCCGTACCGGACTGGATGGCGCACTTGGTCCGGATGTCGGGGAAGTCCGTGCCGGCAACAACGTCCATAACCCCCCACGCGTGATTGGCTTTGTCGCCGGCGAGCGTGCAGCCGATCGAGTCGCGGACTTTGCTCCGGGCCCCATCCGCCCCCACAACGTACTTGGCACGGACAATCCGCTCGGTGCCTGCGTCGGGACCATCAGTATGGAGCAGCGTCACACTGACGGGGTATTCGCCGTCGCCGGCGACCTCAAGGCCCTGGAATTCCAGGCCAAAATCGGGGGCCATGCGGGTGGGCGCATTGGCCATAAACTCGGCGAAGTAGTCCAGCACCCGGGCCTGGTTGACGATCAGGTGCGGGAACTCGCTGATGCCGGCAGGATCGTCGGCGGCACGGGCCGCCCGGACGATGCGGGACGAATCCTTCGGGTCCGGCTTCCAGAACGCCATCTCGGTAATGCGGTAGGCCTCGGCGATGATCCGTTCGGCGAAACCAAAGGCCTGGAAGGTCTCTACGCTCCGGGCCTGGATACCGTCAGCCTGGCCGATGGCGAGCCTGCCACCGCGGCGCTCCACGATCCTTGTGGTCACTGCCGGGAACTGGGAGAGCTGGGCTGCCGCGAGCATCCCGGCGGGCCCCGTTCCGACGATGAGGACGTCGACGTGCTCGGGAAGCTCGGCGGGGCGTTCGATCCCGACGCCGGCGGCCGGCTGGACTCGCGGGTCACCGGATACGTAACCGTGGTGGTGGAACTGCACGGGCTTTCCTCACTTCGTTGTGTGGCGGACTCTCGCCGAGACGGCGTTCGATAATAGAACAGACTGTTCGATAATAGAACTCGAACACTGGTTCCTCACTCTACGGCACCTATGACGCAGGTTACAAGTGCCCAAAAAGATCCGGACGCAGGGGTTGACGACGTGTCCGCTGCGGGGCATTCTTATCGTATACGATTTCGTACTCGATGAGGAGCTACTTTTGGAACAGGTCACCGACCACACCCTGGCCGCGGCCCGCAAAGTCATCGCGGTGCATATTAACTACCCCAGCCGGGCAGCCCAGCGCGGCCGCACCCCCGAGCAGCCGTCCTACTTCCTGAAGCCATCGTCCTCCCTGGCCCTCAGCGGTTCAACGGTGGAGCGTCCGGCCGGGTGCGAACTCCTCGGCTACGAGGGCGAGATTGCGCTGATTATCGGCAAGCCCGCCCGCCGGGTGGGCATCGAGGACGCCTGGAGCCACGTCGAGCGGGTCACGGCCAGCAATGACCTCGGCGTCTATGACCTCCGCTACGCCGACAAGGGCTCCAACCTCCGGTCCAAGGGCGGCGACGGCTTCACCCCCGTCGGGCCCGGACTGCTCGCCGCGGACGCCGTGGACCCGGCCGGCCTGCGGATCCGCACCTGGCACAACGGCCAGCTGGTCCAGGACGACACCACCGGGGACCTGCTGTTCCCGTTCGCCCAGCTGGTCGCGGATCTGTCCCAGCTGCTCACGCTCGAAACGGGCGACATCATCCTGACCGGCACTCCCGCCGGCGCCTCCGTTGCCAAGCCCGGCGACGTCGTCGAAGTGGAAGTCAGCGCCGGCGAACTGACCACCGGCCGGCTCGTGACCACTGTCGTGGACGGCCTGACGCCGTTCGCGGACTTCGGCGCGCAACCGAAGACTGACGATCTCCAGCGCGAGGAGGCCTACGGGTCCCGCGCCGCCGCCGGGCTGCCCGACGTCGGCGGGACGGCGCCGGAACCGGCGTTAACGCCGGAGCTGAAGGCAAAGCTGGCGAGCGTGAGTACCGCTACCCTGTCCTCCCAGCTGCGCAAACGGGGCTTGAATAACGTCAGCATCGACGGCCTGCAGGCCACCCGCCCGGACCAGCGGATCGTGGGCCTGGCCCGGACTCTGCGGTTTGTGCCGAACCGCGAAGATCTTTTCAAGACCCACGGTGGCGGCTTCAACGCGCAGAAGCGCGCCATCGATTCGGTGAACCCGGGCGAAATCCTGGTGATGGAAGCCCGCGGCGAAAAGGGCACCGGAACCATCGGCGATATCCTGGCCCTGCGCGCCCAGGTCCGAGGCGCCGCAGCAATCATCACCGACGGCGGCGTGCGGGACTTCGCCGCCGTCGCCGCGATGGAGATGCCCACCTACTACGCCAACCCGCATCCGGCAGTGCTGGGACGGCGCCACATTCCCTGGGATACTGACGTCACCGTCGCCTGCGGCGGCACCACCGTCCAGCCCGGCGACATCATCGTCGCCGATGCGGACGGCATCCTGGTTATCCCGCCGGCCCTCGCGGCGGAACTCGCAGACGATTCCATTGCACAAGAACGCGAGGAAGTCTTCATTTTCGAGACGGTTCAGCAAGGCCACAGCGTGGACGGGCTTTACCCGCTCAACGCCGCCTGGCGGGCCCGCTACGAAGAATGGGAAGCAGGCAAAGCCCGTGACTGAGACTGCCACCGCCGGAAATGCAGCCGGAACAGGGAACGCGGCCAGCAAGTCAGAAATGGCGTACGCAGTGGTGAAGGCCCGGATCGTGGACGGTACGTACTCCCCCGGCTACCGCCTGGTGCTGGCCAAGATCGCCGAGCATCTCGGCGTCAGTGTGGTCCCGGTCCGCGAGGCTATCCGCCGGCTCGAAGCTGAAGGGCTGGTGACGTTCGAGCGGAACGTCGGGGCCACCGTTTCCGGCATCGACCCCACCGAATACCTCTACACCATGCAGACCCTGAGCATCGTCGAGGGGGCCGCCACAGCCCTGTCAGCTCCGCTGATCGGGGAGGCGGACATTGCCAGGGCACGGGCGGTCAATGCGGAAATGCGGGACTGCCTGGAACACTTCGATCCCGACCGCTTTACCCGGCTTAACCAGGACTTCCACAGCGTCCTGTTCGAGCACTGCCCCAACCCGCACATCCTGGACCTCGTCCACCGCGGCTGGAACCGGCTGGCCTCGCTGCGGTCCTCCACGTTCCGTTTTGTCCCCGGCCGAGCCCGCGAATCCGTGGCCGAACATGAGGCCCTGCTGCGGCTGATCGAGACGCGGGCCGGCGCCGACGCCATTGAAAAGGCGGCCCGCAGCCACCGCAGCGCCACCCTTGACGCGTACCTCGCCCAGGCAGCAGCACCTGCCGACCAGACCCCCCTTAGCAGTTAGGAAAACAACAATGACGTTTACTGCCCCCGCCGCCGCGACCACCGCCCACTACGTTCCGCAGGACCTGCCCACCCACATCCAGCACTACATCAACGGGGAGTTCGTCGACTCCGTCGGCGGGGCGACCTTTGATGTGCTCGACCCGGTATCGAACGAAAATTATGCCACCGCTGCGGCCGGCCAGAAGGAAGACATCGAACTCGCCGTCGCCGCCGCCCGCGCAGCGTTCGTCAACGGCCCGTGGCCGAAAATGAAGCCCCGGGACCGCGCCCGCATCCTGAACAGGATCGCCGACGCCGTCGAGGCCCAGGAGGCACGCCTTGCCGAACTGGAGACGTTCGACACCGGCCTGCCGATCACCCAATCCCGGGGCCAGGCGCTCCGGGCAGCAGAGAACTTCCGCTTCTTCGCGGACCTGATCGTGGCCCAGTTCGATGACGCCATGAAGGTTCCGGGCTCGCAAATCAACTACGTCAACCGGAAGCCGATCGGCGTCGCAGGCCTCATCACGCCCTGGAACACCCCATTTATGCTGGAGTCCTGGAAGCTCGCCCCGGCCCTGGCCGCCGGCAACACTGTGGTGCTCAAGCCCGCCGAGTTCACGCCGCTGTCCGCGTCGCTGTGGGCGCAGATCTTCAAGGATGCCGGGCTTCCTGACGGCGTCTTCAACCTGGTCAACGGCCTCGGCGAGGAAGCCGGCGACGCCCTGGTCAAGCATCCGGACGTCCCGCTGATTTCGTTTACCGGCGAAACCACCACCGGGCAGACGATCTTCCGCAACGCCGCGGCGAACCTCAAGGGCCTGTCGATGGAGCTGGGCGGGAAGTCCCCGTGCGTGGTGTTCGCGGACGCCGATCTGGACGCCGCGATCGACTCCGCCTTGTTCGGGGTCTTCTCGCTCAACGGCGAGCGCTGCACCGCAGGTTCCCGTATCCTCGTGGAGCGTTCGGTGTACGCGGAGTTCTGCGAAAAGTACGCCGCCCGGGCGAAAAACATCGTCGTCGGCGATCCGCACGACCCCGCCACCGAAGTCGGCGCGCTCGTGCACCCTGAGCACTTCGCGAAGGTGGCCTCCTACGTGGAGATCGGCAAGTCCGAGGGCCGGCTCCTGGCCGGCGGCGGACGACCGGAGGGACTGCCGCACGGGAACTACATCGCCCCCACCGTCTTCGCCGACGTCGCCCCTGACGCGCGGATCTTCCAGGAGGAGATCTTCGGTCCCGTCGTCGCGATCACCCCGTTCGATGACGACGACGAAGCGCTGGCTTTGGCGAACAACACCAGGTACGGCCTGGCCGCCTATATCTGGACGCAGAACCTGACGCGCGCCCACAACTTCGCGCAGAACGTGGAGGCTGGAATGGTCTGGCTCAACAGCCACAACGTCCGGGACCTCCGCACCCCCTTCGGCGGTGTCAAGGCCTCCGGCCTGGGCCACGAAGGCGGCTACCGCTCCATCGACTTCTACACCGACCAGCAGGCCGTTCACATCACCCTCGGCACCGTCCACACGCCCAAATTCGGCGCCTAACCAGCCTCCTCAACGAAGAGAGAAGACCATGAGCACCTTTGTCCCCACCCCCTCCGTTCCAGCCCCCGACATCGTCCGCTGCGCCTACATGGAGATCGTCGTCACGGACCTCGCCAGGTCCCGCGCCTTCTACGTGGACCTGCTTGGCCTGCACGTGACCGAGGAAGATGAAAACAGCATCTACCTGCGTTCCCTGGAGGAGTTCATCCACCACAACCTGGTGCTGCGCAAAGGCCCCATCGCAGCAGTTGCCGCATTCGCGTACCGGGTGAAGTCCCCGGCCGAGGTGGATGCCGCAGAGGCCTACTACAAGGAACTCGGCTGCCGGACCGAACGCCGCAAGGACGGATTCACCAAAGGCATCGGTGATTCTGTCCGGGTCGAGGATCCGTTGGGCTTCCCCTACGAGTTCTTTTACGAGACCGAGCACGTCGAACGCCTCACCCAGCGCTACGACCTCTACTCGGCCGGGGAACTGGTCCGCCTGGACCACTTCAACCAGGTCACTCCGGACGTCCCGCGCGGCCGGAAGTACCTCGAGGATCTCGGCTTCCGCGTCTCCGAGGACATCCAGGACTCCGACGGCGTCACCTACGCTGCCTGGATGCACCGCAAGCAGACAGTGCATGACACCGCCCTGACCGGCGGCAACGGCCCCCGGATGCACCATGTCGCATTCGCCACGCACGAGAAGCACAACATCATCCAGATCTGCGACAAGATGGGCGCCCTGCGGATCTCGGACCGGATCGAACGCGGTCCGGGCCGGCACGGCGTGTCCAACGCCTTCTACCTCTACATCCTGGACCCCGACGGGCACCGGATCGAGATCTACACGCAGGACTACTACACCGGCGATCCTGACAACCCCACCATCACCTGGGACGTGCACGACAACCAGCGACGCGACTGGTGGGGCAACGCAGTGGTCCCCTCCTGGTACACCGAGGCCTCACTGGTCCTGGACCTGGACGGCAACCCGCAGCCCGTCATCGAACGGACGGACGCCTCCGAGATGGCAGTCACAGTGGGCGCCGACGGATTCTCCTACACCCGCGCAGCAGGCGCCGAAGCGGAGGGCTTTAAGCTCGGGGCGCAGCTGTAGCCATGCTGGATGCCAAGACGATCGAGGCCATCGCCGACGAACTGCTGGAGGCCGGCCGCAGCCGGACCCCGGTACCCCGCCTCACTTCCCGCCACCCGGGCATGACAGTGGAGGACTCCTACGCCGTCCAGCAGCTCTGGCGCCGCCGGAACGAGGACGCCGGCCGGTCCCTGGTGGGCCGTAAGATCGGGCTCACCTCCCGGGCGATGCAGGTGGCCACCGGCATCACGGAACCGGACTACGGGGCGATATTCGATGACATGGTCCTGGAAACCGGCTGCTCGGTGCCGTGGGAGAAGTACACGCACCCCCGGGTGGAGGTGGAACTCGCGTTTGTGCTGAAGAAGGACCTGGCCGGTCCCGGCTGCACAGTCTTCGACGTGCTGAACGCGACCGACTATGTGGTTCCGGCCCTGGAGATCCTGGACTCCAGGATCGAAATGGAGGGCCGGACCATCGTGGACACCATCGCGGACAACGCAGCGATGGGGGCCATGGTGCTGGGCGGCAACCCGGTCCGGCCGGATGCCGTGGACCTGCGCTGGGTCTCCGCGATCCTCTACAAGAACCAGACAGTGGAAGAGACCGGTGTCGCAGCCGGCGTCCTGGACCACCCCGCGAACGGGGTGCACTGGCTTGCCAACAAGATTGCCGCGCACGGGGACAGCCTGAAGGCCGGGGACATCATCCTGGCCGGCTCCTTCACCCGCCCCGTCTGGGTTTACGCTGGCGATACCATCCACGCAGACTACGGACCGCTGGGAGTCGTGACATGCCGCTTCGAGTAGCACCGGAGAGCACTTTCCGCGACGCGCTGGCCGCGGCGGGCCGGCCGCTGGCGGGTATGTGGGTCTGCTCCGGCAGCCCGCTAGTCGCCGAAATCTGCGCCGGCGCGGGCCTGGACTGGCTCCTCATCGACGCCGAACACAGCCCCAACGGACTCGAATCCGTCCTGGCCCAGCTTCAGGCCGTCCACGGTTACCCGGGGCAGGTGCTGGTCCGGCCTCCGGTCAATGACACAGTGCTGATCAAGCAGTACCTGGACCTTGGCGCCCAGAACCTGCTGGTGCCGATGGTGAACTCCGCGGCTGAGGCCCGGGCCGCCGTCGCCGCCACCCGGTACCCTCCGCACGGTGTCCGGGGGGTCGGCTCCGCGCTGGCCCGCTCCGGCCGCTGGAACCGGATCCCGGATTACCTCGCCCGAGCCGGGCAGACCATCAGCCTCACCGTGCAGATTGAATCAACTGCGGCCGTCGCCGCCGTTGAGGACATCCTGGCGGTCGACGGAGTGGACGCCATCTTCCTCGGACCCTCCGACCTCGCCGCCTCCATGGGACTGCTCGGACAGCAGGAACATTCCGAGGTGCGCGCCGCCGTCGAACACTGCCTCACAGCCGCCGCGACGGCCGGCAAACCCGCCGGCGTCAACGCCTTCAACCCGGACACCGCGCGGCGCTACCTGGCCGCCGGGGCATCGTTTATCCTGGTCGGCGCGGACGTCGCCGTGCTGGCCCGGGCCTCGGAGGGCTTTGCCCAGGCATTTATTCCGGCGGTTGATTCCGCCGGCCAGCAACCCGCCAGCTACTAGCCTGCCCGCGAACACAGCTGTGCCCGGGACCGCCAAGGTCCCGGGCACAGCTATTTGCTAATCGGTTCCGCGCGGCCGCCACACCACCAGCGCCTGGGACCTGGCCCGGGGGCGTTTGCCGCGGGCCAGGCTGACGACGTCGCCCGCGGCTCCCGCCGCGAAGATGCGGGCGTCGAGGGGGCGGGAGCGGCGTTCGAGTTCGCCGCTCAGCTCGGCGACGCGCCGCTGCAGGGCCGCCACCTGGTTCTCCAGCTGGAGGATCCGCTTGATGCCCTCGAGGGAGACGCCCTCCTGCGAGAGCCGCTGTACCTCGCGGAGCATGGTGATATCCCGCTGGGAATAGCGCCGTGACTTGCCGGGGGCCCGGCTCGGGGACACTATGCCCAGCCGGTCATACTGTCGCAGGGTCTGCGGGTGCATGTCCGCCAACTCCGCAGCGACGGAGATGACGAAGATCGGCTGCTCGAAGTCGATGGCCATGGCAGGCATCCGTTCCTAGAGCCGGGCCCTGGCTGCCAGTTCGGCGCGGACATCCTCACCGGCGGTGGCCGTAGCGAAGGACTTGACAGCCTCTTCGGCCTCCTTGTTCAGCTTCCGCGGGACGGCGAGGTCGATGACGACCAGCAGGTCACCGGTGGCCTTGGTGTGCTTGACTCCGCGTCCCTTAACACGCAGCGTGCGGCCGGACGGGGTGCCGGCAGGCACGCGCACCTTTACCTTGTCGCCGTCGATGGTCGGAACCTCGATGTCCGCGCCCAGGGTTGCCTCCGGGAAGGTAACCGGTACGTGGATTCGCAGGTTGTCCCCGTCGCGGACGTAGAAATCGTGCGGCTTTACCGAGACGGTCACCATCAGGTCCCCGTACCCGGCCGGCCCGTACTGGCCCTTGCCGCGGACGCGGACTTTCTGGCCGTCCTTGATGCCTGCGGGAATACGGACGTCGATGACTTCGCCGTCCGGTTCACGCAGCCCGATGGTGGTTCCGCGGATGGAGCCCGCGAAGGAGATCGAAGTGGACGCCGTCCGGTCCGCACCCTTTTGCGGGGCACGCTGGAAGGACTGGCCGCCGCCGAAGCCGCCGCCGGCTCCGCCGCCGAACAGGTCCGCAAACTCAGGAGGAAGCCCGCCGCCGGCGCCGTAGCCGCCGGACTGACGGCCGCCGCCACCGGTGAAGAGTCCGCCGAAAAGGTCTTCAAAACCGGCTCCGCCGGCCCCCGGGCCACCGCCTCCCGGGGCGAAACGCGCGCCGCCGCCCATGGCCCGGATGGCGTCATACTGCTGGCGCTCGTCTGCATCGGAGAGCACGGAGTACGCCTCGGAGATGTCCTTGAACTTCTTCTCCGACGCGACGTTCCCCGAGTTGGTATCCGGGTGGTGCTGGCGCGCGAGCTTCCGGTAGGCCTTTTTGATGTCCGCGTCGGAAGCGTCCTTGGCGACACCAAGGATCTTGTAAAAGTCCTTGTCCACCCAATCCTGGCTAGCCAATGGCGTTTCCTTTCAAATCTGTGTGCCGAAGTGACAGTTCGCGCCAATGTTCCTTATAAACACCGGAGCGAACTGTCACCTCGATGACGTTACTGCTAGGCCGGGACCGCCACGATGACCTGGGCTGCCCGCAGGACCCTGTCGCCGGACTTGTAGCCCGAGCGCAGGACCTGGCTGACGGTGTCAATTTCGACATCCGTGCCGGGCTGCTGGATGAGGGCCTCGTGGATCGTGGGGTCGAACTCCACGCCGGTCTCGTCAATGCGCACCAGGCCGTAGGTCTTCAGCGCATTCTCCAGCTTGGCGGCAATCGCGGCGAACGGGCCGTCCGTAAGGTCACCGTGCTGCCGGGCGGCGTCGACGTCGTCGAGCACCGGGAGCACCGAGTTCAGGACGCCAATGACGGCCATCTCCCCTGCCACGGCGCGGTCACGTTCGACGCGCTTGCGGTAGTTGACATATTCAGCCTGCAGGCGGCGCAGGTCATTTCTGAGCTCCTCCGCCTCAGCACCGTCGGCACCCTGGGCTACGGAATCCTCGGCCGGTACGTCAACGCCGTTGAGGATGTCCTCCGCCTGGGACAGCGCGTCCCCGGAGTCGGATTCCCGTGCGGCGGCGCGCTCCTGGTCGGGGTGGCGGGCCTGGCCGGTCTTCGGGTCAACCTTGCGGTTGTCGTGGATGATCGGTTTCTGCGGCTCGTTCTCCCGCTGCTGACCGTCGCCACGGCTCCCGGAAGAACCGTGCTCTTCTTCGTTACCGTGATGCGGCATGATTACTTCTTCTCGTCTTCGTCAACGATCTCGGCGTCGACGATGTCCTCGTCGGCTCCCGCTGCGGGCTCGCCGGCAGCGGCACCCTCGGCGCCGTCCGGAGAACCGGCCTGGGCGTAGATGGCCTCGCCGAGCTTGGTCTGGGAAGCCTGCAGCTTCTCAAACGCCGTTTTGACGGCCGAGTCATCGGTTCCTTCGAGGGCAGCCTTCAGGGCGTCGACGTCGGCCTGGACCTCGGTCTTGACCTCTTCAGGCAGCTTGTCGGCGTTGTCAGCGATCAACTTGTCCACGGAGTAGGCCAGCTGCTCGGAGGTGTTGCGGGTGTCCGCTGCCTCGCGGCGGGCCTTGTCCTCGGCTGCGTGCTCTTCGGCGTCCTTGACCATGCGGTCGATGTCTTCCTTGGAGAGGCTGGAACCGCCGGTGATGGTCATGGACTGTTCCTTGCCGGTGCCCTTGTCCTTCGCCGAGACGTGCACAATGCCGTTGGCGTCGATGTCGAAGGTAACCTCGACCTGCGGCATGCCGCGCGGCGCCGGTGCGATGCCGGTCAGTTCAAAGGTACCCAACGGCTTGTTGTCCCGGGTGAACTCGCGCTCGCCCTGGAAGACCTGGATGGCTACCGAGGGCTGGTTGTCATCGGCAGTGGTGAAGGTTTCCGAGCGCTTGGTCGGGATGGCCGTGTTGCGCTCGATCAGGTGCGTCATGATGCCGCCCTTGGTTTCAATACCGAGGGAGAGCGGGGTGACGTCGATCAGGAGGACGTCTTTACGCTCGCCCTTGAGGACACCGGCCTGCAGTGCGGCGCCGACGGCGACAACCTCGTCCGGGTTGACGCCCTTGTTCGGCTCTTTGCCGCCGGCCAGGTCCTTGACCAGGTCGTAGACGGCAGGCATCCGGGTGGAACCGCCGACCAGCACGATGTGGTCGATCTGGGAAAGCTGGATGCCGGCTTCCTTGATGACGTCATGGAACGGCTTTTTGGTGCGCTCAAGCAGGTCCTTGGTGAGGTCCTGGAACTTGGCGCGGGTCAGCTGCTCATCCAGGTGCACCGGACCGTCGGGGGTGACGGAGAGGTATTGCAGGGAGACATTGGTGCTGGACGAGGAGGAGAGTTCCTTCTTGGCCTGCTCGGCTGCTTCACGCAGGCGCTGCAGGGCGATCTTGTCCTTGGACAGGTCGATGCCCTTGACCTTGAGCTGGTTCAGCAGGTAGTCGACAACGCGCTGGTCCCAGTCGTCGCCGCCGAGGCGGTTGTCGCCTGCGGTGGAGCGGACCTGAATGGTGGAGAAGTTGTCTTCGTCCTTGCCGACCTCAAGGAGGGAGACGTCGAAGGTTCCGCCGCCGAGGTCGAAGACGAGGATGAGCTCGTCTTCCTTGCCCTTGTCCAGGCCGTAGGCCAACGCTGCAGCGGTGGGCTCGTTGACGATGCGCAGGACCTTAAGGCCAGCGATTTCGCCGGCTTCCTTGGTGGCCTGGCGCTCTGCGTCGTTGAAGTACGCGGGAACGGTGATCACAGCGTCAGTGACCTTCTCACCGAGGTAGGACTCGGCGTCGTTCTTGAGCTTCATCAGGATACGGGCGGAGATTTCCTGCGCCGTGTACTTCTTGTCGTCCACCGCGACGTTCCAGTCGGTGCCCATGTGGCGCTTGACCGAAGCAATGGTGCGGTCAATGTTGTTGACGGCCTGGCGCTTGGCGATCTCGCCAACGAGCACTTCGCCGGACTTGGAGAATGCAACAACCGACGGCGTGGTGCGCCCACCCTCGGCGTTGGCAATAACGGTGGGCTCGCCACCTTCGAGAACGGAGACGACGGAGTTGGTTGTTCCGAGGTCAATACCTACTGCACGTGACATGTGTTGCTTCCTTCTTTCCGGGGAATCTAGCTGAAATCGCTGCAGACCACTGGGATCCGACCGATATGAGCGATCTGCACTCAACTTTACTCCGGCTCGGGGCAATGTCAATCCAAAGTTGAGCGTCATCCGCTCAACCTCGGATTAACTTGCACAAGGAGCACACCGCAGACAGCAAAAACTCCCGGAATTCCGGGAGTTTCACTTGGCCGCCTGTCCACCGGCGGCGAATTTCGCTGTCCGCGAAGGCCGCCGCCGGGTGCGGACCTGCCGCTTAGCCGTCCCCGCGGTCCGGCTCGCCCGTCGATTCCGTCCGAACGGGCGCCGCGCCGGCGGCGCCGCGGCCCGCACCGGGGGTGCCGGCGGCGCCGTAGTCGCCGTCCGGATACTCGCCCTCGTTCGCTGCGGAGGCCGGCGCGCCGACGCTACCTGCTGCGCCATAGTCGCCCTCGGGATAGTCGCCCTCTTCCACACCAACGGCCGTGGCGCCGCTGACGCCGGCATTGCCGTAGTCGCCGCTGGAGTATTCGCCTTCTTCGGCCTCGAGCGGGTTGTCCCCGGCGGTGCCTGCCGTGCCGTAGTCGCCTTCGACATACTGGCCCTCCGCGGCCGGGTCTTCGGGCTCCGGGGCCGTTCGATCAAACTCGCTGTTTTCGGACATGTTTGGATCCTTTCCGGAAGCCTCGGCGCGCCAGTCAGGCGCAGGGGCAGTCTATCGACCACCACCGGGAGGCAACAGGGTGAACTGAACCAGGATCATCGGCTGCTCCCGGGGTCGGCGGCTTGCGTCCCTGCCGGCAGGTCCGGTTGCGGCGCGGCGCCGGCGAGGCCGGCGAGTTCTGCCAGTGCAGCCAGGTGCAAGGCGAACAATTCATCCGGTGCGGCAAAGGTTCCCTCGCCGTACTGCCCAAAGACCTCGAAGCTGATGGTGCCGAACAAGGCGCTCCAGACAAGCGCGCCGCGAGCCAGCAGGGCGTCCGGGACCGCCAGTCCCATCTCGCTGCGGATGCGCTGCAGGTCTGCGGCGAGTCCGGACAAAGCGGCGCCCTGACCGTCTGGCGCGACCAGCCCGCCGGCGCGGTAGGCGCCGTCGAGTACCGCCATCAGGGCGTAGACCACCCTGGTGCCGGGCCCCGTTGTTCGCTCGGCCGGCGCCTGGTATCCGGGCACAGGACTGCCGAAAAGGAGGCTGTAGCGCGCCGGCTCGCGCAGCGCCCAGCTGCGGACCGCGGCACCCAGGGCCCCGAACTGCCCGCAAAAGTCGGCCGCGGGTGCTGCGGCCACGGCGGCGTCGACTTCGTCGGCGAGCTCGTTGTAGGCATCGATAAGCAGCAGGGTCAGCAGCTCTTCGCGGTTCTCCACGTACCGGTAGACCGCCGAGGAGACGACGCCAAGGTCCCGGGCAACGGCGCGGAGGGACAGTGCGGCCGCCCCGTGAACTGCCAAATGCTCCCGCCCCAGGCGCACAATATCTTCAACGGTCCGGGCCCGGGCCCGCTCCCGGGGCGTGGTCGGCTTGCCGGATGGTGCGGTGGCGGATTGCGGCATGGCTTCAGCATTCCATAAACCAGAGCAGTGTCAACAAATGAGAGCACCGCTCTTGACTTAGCCAAGGATCGGCCGCATCCTGAGGTGAGAGAGCACTGCTCTCAGTTCCGGATGTTGCCCCTGGGGAAGGCGGCCGCCCGGACAGCCGCCGTCCGACCGGAATGAAAGCGAGAAATCGATGTCCCAGCACGTATCCCCGGAGGCAGAAGCCTCTACCTTATTTGTCGTCACCGGCGCCGGGCCGGTCGGCTGGACGGTTGCCGCACAGCTTGCAGCGGAAGGCCATCGGGTTCGGGTGCTTACCCGGTCCGGCAGCGGACCCGACCATCCCCGGATCGAAAAGATGGCCGTGAACGTGGCCAATCCGGCGCAACTTGGCGAACTGTTCCGCGGCGCCCACGCCGTGTTCCACTGCATTCACGGCTCCCAATACAGCGCAAAGGCATGGGCGGAGGAATTGCCGGGCGCAGAGCAGTCGGTTCTTGCCGCGGCGGGCGAGGCTGGCGCGGTCGTCGTTTTTCCGGAAAGCCTGTACTCCTACAGCGCTCCGGAGCGCCCGATGACGGAGGCCGGCCCCCGCGCGGCTGAGGGCGGCAAGCGCGGGGTGCGGACCGCACTTCTGGCCGCCCGCGCGGCGTCCGAGACGGACACCGTGAGCGTGGTCGCAAGCGACTTCTTCGGCCCCCGGGTGCGCGGCGCACATGCGGGCGAGCGAATGGTGAAGCCGGTGCTGGCGGGCACACCGCTGGTGGTCATCGGCAAGGCATCCCTACCGCACTCCTTCACCTACGTGCCCGACCTGGCCGCCGCGATGATCCGGGCGGCGCAGGACCCAGCGCTGTGGAACCGGGTGTGGCATGCACCCACCGGCACCGCGGTGAGCCAGCGGCAGATCGCCCGCGCGTTCGCCGCAGCCGCCGGCGGTCGGGCGCCGCGGGTGGCCGCTGTGCCCGGCTGGGTTCTGCGGATCATTGGCCGGTTTTCCCCGGGAACGCAGGAACTGGTCGAAACCCTGTACCAGTTTGAGCAGCCGTTTGTGCTGGACTCACACGCCAGCGAGGCGGCCATGGGACTGCGGCCCACGCCGCTGGAGGAAGCAGCCGCCGCCACAATTGCCTGGTGGGGGGGCCAGGGACGGTAGCGGCGGCTGCGGGCTCTGGCTAGCGGATTCCTGCCTCCGCTGACGCCGCCTCGGGGGCGGCCGGCTCCGCGCGAGCGGCGGAGCGCGTCCCGGTGCGTCCCAGCTTGCCTGGCCACCAGATTCGCGGGCCGATGTCGTAGGCCAGGGCGGGGATCAGGAGTGAGCGGACCAGGATGGTGTCCAGCAGCACTCCGAAGGCCACGATGAAGGCCAACTGCGCCAGGAACATGATCGGGATGATGCCCAAGGCGGCGAAGGTGGCAGCAAGCACCACGCCGGCGGAGGTGATAACGCCGCCCGTGACGGCCAGGCCGCGCAGGATGCCGGCCCGGGTGCCGTGCTTAAGGGATTCCTCGCGGACCCGGCTCATCAGGAAGATGTTGTAGTCAACACCCAGTGCCACGAGGAAAACGAAGCCGAACAGCGGAACGGTGGCGTCTGCTCCCGGGAATCCGAAGATGTTGTTGAATACGAAGGCGGAGACTCCCATCGCGGCGCCGTAGGACAGGACCACCGAGGCGACCAGCAGGACCGGCGCCAGCACCGAGCGCAGCAGCAGCATCAGGATCAGGAGGATGACCGCGAGGACCACCGGGATGATGGTGACGAGGTCGCGCTGGGCCGTGGTGTTGGTGTCCAGGGCCGTCGCGGTGACGCCGCCGACGAGTGCACCGGGGTCGGTCTTCTTGAGTTCCCGGCGCAGATCGACAACAACGTTCTCGGCCTCGTTGGAGTCCGCCGCGAAGTTCAGTGTCGCGTTGATCAGGACCTTGCCGTCCCGGACCGAAGGAGTCGACGGTGCCGCGGGCGCACCCGGGGCCGCTGGCGCGCCGGTGATCGGCACTCCGCCGTCGGCCAGCAGGTAGGCATCCCCCACACTGTCAGTGGCTTTGGTCTTGTCCAGTACGTCCTGGGCCTTCGATTCGTCGGCGACGATCACGGCGGGACTGCCGGAACCGGCGTCGAAGTGCCGCGCCAGGGCGTCCTGCCCGTCCACCGCGTTGGAGGCAGTGAGGATGACGTCGGTCTGCGGGACGCCGTTTGCCTTGAGCTGCAGGACGCCGGCGGATGCTGCCAGCAGCAGCAGCACAGAGGTGATCCAGACGGCCCGGGGCCGGCGTGAAACAAGAGAACCGGTCGCGCGCCACAGGCCCTTCTGGCCCTCGAGTCCTGTGACGAGCTCGGGCTCGCGCTCGGTCTCCGGCAGCAGCTTGGGCCGGAAAGGCCAGAACGCAGTCCGGCCCAGCAGCGCCATCAGCGCGGGGAGCAGGGTCAGGGCCGCCAGGAGCGAGCACAGGATGCCGGCCGCCGCCACCGGGCCGAGGGCCTTGTTCGAGTTAAGGTCCGAGAACAGCAGGCACAGGAGGGCGATGATAACCGTGGCGCCGGACGCCAGGATCGGCTCCCAGGCCGCCTTCCACGCGGTGAGGGCGGCGGCAGTGCGGTTGGTGGTGTGCGTCAGGGCCTCACGGAAGCGCGCCACATAGAGCAGCGCGTAGTCCGTGGCTGCACCGATCACCAGGATGGACAGGATGCCCTGGCTCTGCCCGTTGAGCTGGATCCAGCCGAGTTTGGCCATGCCGAAGACGAGCAGGATAGCGGCGGTGAGGGCAAAAACCGAGGTGAACAGCACCGTGATCGGCAGCAGCAGCGAGCGGTAGACAATCAGCAGAATCAGGAACACCGCGCCAAGGGCCACGAGCAGCAGAATGCCGTCAATGCCGGCGAAGGCGCTGACCAGGTCCGCGGTAAGCCCGGCCGGTCCGGTGACGAAGGTCCGCATTCCCGCCGGAGCAGATGCCTGTACTTCGTCGCGGAGTTCCTGGACCACTTGTTTCACCTCGTCGGATGAGCCGATCGGCACCACAAACTGCACCGCTTTGGCATCCTTTGACGGGATGGGCCCCACGACTGTGCTGCCGGCGCCGAGCGCTTCCAGCTTGCCCTTAAGCGCCGCCGCCTCGCCGAGCTGGGCCGGGGTGAAGGCTGCGTCGTTCTCAATGACGATGACTGCAGGTATTTCCTTGGAGTCCCGGAACTTGGCCTGCCAGTCCTGGGCCTCCGTGGCTTCGGCTCCCGCCGGCAGGAAGGAGGCCTGGTCATTCGAGGAGACCTCGCTCAGCCGGCCAAAGGTCGGACCGCCGATCCCGGCGATGGCCAGCCAGGTAATAACAAGGAGGACGGGAACCAGCCAGCGCAGCCAGAAGGGGACGCGGGTACTGCCCTGTGATGTCTTGGTCATGGTTCCTTCTCGAACGGGCCTGGATCAATGCAATTGAGTCTATAATAGACTATCTCCACAATGGAGATAACCCTGAAAGTTAACTTCCCGAGCGTCAGCGCGGAATCAGCAAAGCTACGGCGCCACGGGCTGCTGAAGTAAACTCCGGAAGGCGCCTGCTGCGAAGCAGTGGGCAAGGCAAAGGAGAGAGGAAGGTTCGCGTGAGAGTTGACCCGCCGGAACTCCCCGGGCCCCAGGGTCCGCCTCCGCTGGTGCGTCTCCTTCAGGAGTTCAGCCTCGAGGCCAACCGCTATGTGGATTCCGCCGGCGGCCGCAACGACATGCACCGGACGGACCTCAATGCCTTGGGTGTGATCATGCAGCACACCGCGAGGAACCAGATTGTCACGCCCGGAGTGCTCCGCAAGGAACTCCACCTGAGCTCACCCGCCACCACCGCCCTGATTGATCGGCTGCACAGTTCCGGCCACGTGGTCCGCGAACGGCAAGGCCCGGACCGCCGCCAGGTCCAGCTCAGGATGACCCCCAAGGCCTACCGCGACGGCGGCGCCATGTTCCAGCCGCTGGCCCGGCAGATGGCGGCCGCGATGGCCGAATTCACTCCGGCGGAACTGGACGTCGCGACGCGGTTCATGGCCTCGATGATCGAGGCGACGGTCAGGGCCGGCCAAGAGGCCGCGCAACAGCCGGCACCGTCTCCCGCCGACCCGCGCTAGTTGGCATTTTCGAGCGCCCCATCGGCAACACCTCCGGGCCGGCCCGCCTGCCGGCCAAGATGGCGGCCACGGCCAGCCCGAGCGGGACCACCAGTGCCCAGCCGCTGAAAAGCAGCACGGCGAGCATCACAGCAGCGGCCACAATAACCCCGCACCAGGCCGGCGTCCGTGCGGGCAGCAAACGAATCCCGGCGAACAGTCCAAACGCGGTCACGGCGGTGAAACAGGCCGACGCCGCCCCGATCTGGAACTGCATGTCGCCCAGCCCGGCTGCCGCCGCCCCGAAGGACAGCAACGTCATCACGCCCAGCAGTGCCAGGCTGGCCGTGGGCACCTCCCCCGGACCGGCACCCCGCGCAAGGAGCCGCGGCAGAACGCCGTCGGACGCCAGGCTTGCCCCCAGCCGGCTGGCGCCGGCAACAAAGGTGTTGACCGGGCCGAAAGTCAGCACCGCGGCGGCGACGGCGGTCAGCGGCGCCGCGAGTCCGCCGAGTCCCTTCTCAAGCAGTTGCGCGATCGGCACGTCGCTGCCCGGAAGGGCTGGACCCAGCACTGCGAGCGAGGCCGAGACGACGCCGAGATAGACCAGACCGACCACGATCAGGGTGAGCCAGGTGGCCCGTTTGAGGTCACGGTCCGGGTGGCGGAACTCCCCGGCGATGTGTGTGACCGCCTCCCAGCCGGCGAAGCAGAAGAAGAGCAGGCTGGCCACGCCGCCCACGGCCCAGTAGCCGTGCGGCGCGAACGGTTCGAAGTTCTCCGCCCGGGCAAACGGCGCAGCCAGCGCGATGGCCAGTGCCAGCAGTCCGACGAGCAGCACCATCAGCACCAGCTGGATGCCGCTGGACATCCGGATCCCGACGGCGTTGCTCGCGAAGGCGGCGGCCAGCAGCAAGGCAGCGGCCACCAACGCCGTCCCGCGGCCGCCGCCCAGCGCGTGGGCGATGTAGTTCCCGCCAATCAAGGCCGTCGCCGGGGCACCGAACGGAATGGCGAAGTAGAAGAGGTAGCCCGCCACGGCCGAGGCGCGGCGCCCGTAGGCACGCGTGACGAAGTGGGCAATTCCGCCGGCGTCGGGCTGCTGGCGGCTCATCTCAGCGAAACTGAAGGCCACGGGGGTGCAGAACACCAGCAGCAGGGTCCAGGCCAGGAGCGACGCCGGCCCGGCCTCCTTGGCGGCGATGGCCGGAAGGACCAGGATGCCCGAGCCCAGGATTGCCCCGACGTAGATGCCGGTGGCCCGGAACAGGCCGAGCCCTGCCTGCTTGCTGCTGTTGGTTTTCACTCCTCTAATCATCCGCTGAACCGACCCGGCCGGAAGCGGCAAAACGGACGGCTGCGCGCGAAATCCTGCCGTCTTCCCGGCCGCGTCCCCCGCATTCGCGGATTTGTCGGTGCGGGGCGGTAGCGTTTTATTATGAGTGCGCAGCAGCCTGAAGATGTGTACAGCCACGGCCACCACGAGTCGGTGGTCCGCGCCCACGCCTCCCGGACAGCGGAGAACTCCGCGGCGTTTGTGATCCCGCACCTGACCCCGGGGGTTTCGGTGCTCGACGTCGGCTGCGGGCCGGGCAGCATCACGTGCGATTTCGCCGGACTCGCCGCCCCCGGGAAGGTCACCGGACTGGACCGCTCGCCCGAGGTGGTCAGCCAGGGGACCGCCCTCGCTGCGGAGCGCGGCGTGCAGAACGTCGAGTTCGTGGCCGGCAACATCTACGACCTCGACTTCGAGGACGAGGCGTTCGACGTTGTGCACGCCCACCAGGTCCTGCAGCACCTCACGGACCCGGTGGCCGCCCTGCGGGAAATGCGCCGCGTCGCCAAGCCCGGCGGGATCGTGGCGGTGCGCGACGCCGATTTCCACGGCATGAGCTGGTACCCGGCCGTCCCCGAGCTGGATGAATGGATGGAGCTCTACCAACGGATCGCACGACGCAACGGGGCGGAGCCCGACGCTGGCCGCCGCCTGGTTTCGTGGGCCCAGTCCGCCGGGTTCACCGACGTCGCGCCCTCCAGCAGCAACTGGCTCTACGCCACCGGCCAGCAGCGCCGTTGGCAGGCCCGGGTGTGGGGCGAACGCGTGCTGCACTCGGCATTCGCGGACCAGGCACTCGAATACGGCTTCGCCAACGCCGCCGACCTTGCCCGGATTTCGGCCGGCTGGCACCGCTGGGGTTCCACGGACGACGGCTGGTTCCTGATCCCCAACGGCGAAGTGATCGCCCGGGCGTGAGCGGCGGCCCGTTGTCCACATAGCCGGGCTGGCTCTGGAGCTCGAAGGGCAGGTTTCCTAGCATCAAAACATGATCATCCAAGCAGGCTTTGACTTAGAGATACTGGCCCGCCCGCTCATCCTCCAGCACGCCAGGCCCATGCCCCGGCTCGTGCTGATCTGCCTGGACGCGGAGATGCAACTAAGCGACGTGGATGTCGTCCCCGGGGATTTCGCGGGCTGCCTGGTCCCTTTCCAGGATGCCGTCCTCGCGGGACTGGACCCGCAGGACACAAGGTACTTTGCCATCGCCCACCCGGGCAGCTTTGGTGAAGCCTACGGCTATCCGGATCCGATTCTGGACGAGGCCCGGGAACTGGAATCGAAAGCAGCCGGACAAGGCATGCAGCTGATCGGCCACTTCGCCATCGACGAAACAGGCTACATGTCGGCCCGAGCCCGCTCGTACTTCGACCAGTATCCGCGTCACGCGGACCTGCCAAGGACCATGTTCCACTGGTCGCATTCAAAGCATGGCAGGTGTGGCTGAGCCCTTGCGCATGCCGGATCTTCCGGGTTCACACCAGCCATTCCCCGCCGGCGGATCAGCCGCTAGGGTGCACTCAGACACCCTGTGACGAGGAGGAAGCATGCGCAACGTGACGGCCGGCCTGTTCAGTTCCGTGGACGGCGTGGTGGAAGACCCGTTCCTGTGGCAATTCGACAGCTTCGATGAGGAGCTGGGCGCGGGGATGAACGAGATGATGGGCCGGATCGATACCGGGCTCCTGGGCCGCGTCGGGTACCAGCAATGGGCGGAGTACTGGCCGAACGCCGAAGCCGACGCCGACTTCGGCGGGTTCATCAACCCGCTGCCCAAATATGTGGCGTCCCGCACCCTGACCGGCGAGCTGGCGTGGCAGAACTCGCAGCTGATCGCGGGGCCGCTGGAGGATTTCGTCGCGGGCCTGAAGGACGGCGACGGCGGCGACATCGGCGTGTTCAGTAGCATCTCGCTGGCCCGCCAACTGTTCTTCGCCGGGCTGCTCGACAGCCTGATGCTGATCGTCCATCCCGTGATCACGGGCAATGGCCGCAGGCTCTTCGCCGACGGCGATCCGCTGACCCGGCTTGAGCTGCAGTCGTCCCAGCAGACGAGCAAGGGCAACATGATTCTGAGCTACGGCCTGCGCGGCAGCTGAGGGGAGAGCCTGGCTCCCGATAACCTCCCGACGGCCGGCAGCACCCGGCGTGAAAGGGGCGTCCGCGGCCGTAAACTGAATCAGTGCAACCCTCCCTTTGGCTGGCCCTGGCCGGCGCCGGTGTCCTGATCAGCTTTACGCCCGGCGCGGGCGCCATCAACACGATGAGCAATTCCCTGAACTCCGGCTTCCGGCGTTCCATCTGGGGGATCCTCGGGCAGCAGGCCGCGCTGGTGGTGCACATCGTGATCGTGGCCCTCGGCGTGGGGGTGCTGGTGGCCAGCTCTCCGGTCGCCTTCAACGTGATCCGCTACGCAGGCGCCGCCTACCTTGTCTACCTGGGCATCCAGCAGTTCCGGCACAAACCCGACCTGGACCAGGAAAAGGCCGCCGCGCTGCGCAACGAGCCGGCATTCTCCATGTTCCGCCGCGGCCTGTGGGTCAACCTGTTGAACCCCAAGGCGATCGTGTTCTTCCTGGCTTTTATGCCGCAGTTCATCCGCCCGGAGAACCCGCTCCTGCCGCAGTACCTGACCCTGTCAGCCACGGTGATCGTGATCGACATCCTGGTCATGTGGTTCTTCTTCGCGGCCGCAGCCAAGACCTTCCAGCGTTTCACCCACGACGCCCGCGGCCAGCGCATCCTCAACCGGACGTTCGGCGTGCTGTTCATGGCCGTCGGCGTCATGCTGGCCCTTATCCACTGACGGGCCCAGGCTACGGCCAGTTATGGCTGGATGGCGCTCAGCTTCCGAAGGTCGGCCTTCCTGATCTTGCCGCTGGCGGTCCGGGGCATCTCATCGACAAACAGCACGGACTTGGGAATCTTGTAACGTGCCAGGCGTCCATCCAGGTACCGTCTGAGCTGCTCTTCCGTGAGGTGGGCACCCTCGCGCAGCAGAACCACAGCCCGGGGCACTTCACCCCATTTCTCATCCGGCACGCCAATCACGGCCACGCTTCCCACCGCCTCGAGTTCCGTGATGGCCTGCTCCACTTCTGCGGGATAAATGTTCTCGCCGCCGGAGATGATCATGTCCTTGATCCGGTCCGAGACGAAGAGGAACCCGTCGTCATCCTTGTATCCCATATCGCCTGACTTGAACCAACCGCCCTCTGCATAGGACTCGGCGGTGGCGTCCGCGCGGTTCCAGTACTCGGGGATCACGTTCGGGCCCTTTATCTGGATCTCGCCGGCCGTCCCCGGCGCAGCGGTGTCCCCGTCGAAGCCGGCGATTCGCACATCGGTGAAGAACTGCGGAAGTCCGGCCGATCCAGCCTTATCCCTGGACCGGGCCGCCGGCAGGGTGGTGGCGCCCGGCGCAGTCTCGGTCATGCCGTAGCCATTGGAGAACCGCATGCCGCGCGCTTCATACGCCTCCAGCACCCGCATCGGCACCGCTGACCCGCCACAGGTGAGCTTGTTCAAGGAGCTGAGGTCCGCCGTGGCCCACGCCGGGTGCTCGGCGAGCATCTGATAGGTGGTCGGCACCCCGCTGATGGTGGTCGCCCGGTGCCGCTCAATGAGTTCCAGTGTCCGGCCGGGGTCGAACTTCGGCTCCAGCACCACAGTTCCTCCCTTGAGGAGGGTGGGCAGGACGCCCATGTCCAGCGACGCCACGTGGAACATCGGCGAAATCATCAGCGCCACGTCCTGCGAGGAGAAGTCGAAATCAACGATCACGTTGATGCAGTTCCACGTGACGTTGCCGTGGGTCAGCAGGGCCCCTTTGGGCCGGCCCGTAGTCCCGGAGGTGTAGAGGATCATGGCACCGTCGTCCAGCGTGACCGGTTCGTCGACCGGCTGGTCCGAACCGGAGGCCACCAGGTCCGCAAAGTCCTCCACCGCCGTCGGGCCCCCGGCGGCTCCACTGCGCACCGCCGGGTTATTGCCGGCGCCGGCATCGTCTACGACGACGAGCCTTGCCACTGCCGTGCCGGCCGACCCGCGGGCTGCCAGGTCGCCGAGGCTGCCTGCATGGACCAGTACCCCGGCGCCGCAGTCCTGCAGCTGGAACTGGATTTCCGGGGGTGCCAGCCGCGTGTTGAGCGGGACGAAAATGGCACCCAGGGTGCCGCACGCAAAGAGGGTTTCCAGGAAGGACGGGTGGTTCTCGCCCAGGTAGGCAACCCTGTCGCCCTTGGCCACGCCGCGGTCCCCCAGGGCGTTGGCGAGGCGGACGGTCCGGTCCGCGAACTGTTCATAACTAAGTTCCCGGTCACCGCTGATCAGGGCGGTCTTGTTGCCGGACTTCGGGCGGCGACGTTGCAGCCACGAACCGATGCCAAAATTTTCCACGGCGAATCCTTTCTACTGTGAGGTTAGCCCGTGTGAGGGGACCCGATGAAGGGTCAGGCCCGGACGGTGCGGAGGTCGTTGTTCTTCGGTTCCCGGGTCAGCAGGATGAAGACGATGGAGACGACCGACATGATCGCCAGATACCAGACCACTGATGCCGTGTCCTGGCCTGAGTCCTTGAAGATCTGGGCCACGATGCCCGGAGTGAACCCGGCCCCAAGCAGGGTTGCCAGCTGGTAGCCCAGGGACGCCCCGGTGTAGCGGGAGGTGGTGCCGAACTGCTCGGACACGAAGGCCGCCAATGGACCGAACAGTGTGGAGTGGATCATCAGGCCGATGGCGAACGCCACGAAGATCAGCATGATGTTGTTGGAGGAGAGCAGCTGGAACATCGGCACCAGGTAGATGATGAAGAGAACCAGTCCGCCGATCATCACCGGCCGCCTGCCCACCCTGTCGGAAAGCCGGCCGCCCATGATCACGAACACGATGGAGATCAGGGAGGCAGCAGCAAAGGCGTACAGCACGCCCTGGCGGTCGGCGCCCTTGGAGACGGCGTAGGTCACCGAGAACGTGGCCAGGACCACCTGGAGCGCGAAGCCTGCGGCGCCGGCGAGCATAGTGAAAATCAGGGTCTTGGGCCGCCGCAGGACCTGTACCAGGGGCGCGGCCGGCTTTGCCGTGATTCCGGCGCCGTTTGCCTGCGCCGCGCTCTCCCGCTCAGCTTTTTCCTGTTCAATGGCGGCTTTGAAGATAGGGCTTTCGGAAACCTTGAGCCGGACGAACATGCCCACGCCCAGCAGCACGAAGGAGAGCAGGAACGGCACCCGCCAACCCCAGGCGAGGAACTGATCGTTCGGGAGCGCTGAGAACGCGCCCATGATCAGGGTGCCAAGGACGGCGCCGGTGGGCGCCCCGGCGTTGACGAACGAGGCGGCAAAACCGCGTTTGCCTGATTCGGAGTGCTCCAGCGCCATGAGGGCGGCCCCGCCCCATTCACCGCCGACGGCGATGCCCTGGAAGACACGAAGAATCGCGAGGAGCACCGCACCCCAGGGGCCGGCCACCGAGGCACCCGGGACCAGCCCGATCAGGGTTGAGGACACGCCCATGACCAGCATCGAGATGATCAGCATGTTCTTGCGGCCCATCCGGTCGCCGAAGTGGCCGAAGATGATGCCGCCAACCGGGCGGGCCACGTAGCCCGCGGCAAACGTGCCGTAGGCGGCCACCACGCCTACCCAGTCGTCCATGCCGCTGAAGAAGACCTTCGGGAAGACGATCGCCGCGGCCGTGGCGTAGAGGAGGAAGTCGTAGTACTCGATGGTGCTGCCCAGGTAGCTGGAGGCAATGACGGTGCGCGCTTCCTTGCGTCGCTCGGCGGTGCCCATCGCTTGAAGCTGAGTGAGTCCTGACATGGTTGTTCCTTTGAACAGAGGGAGGGTTCGTAGAGGGGGCTTTTTACTTGTAGAAGCGGGCGAGGAACTCGGCGACGACGGCGGGCCGCTCCTGGCCTTCGATCTCGATGGTGTTGGCGACCTTGATCTGGGCACCGCCCTTGACCTCGGTCACTTCGCTGATGGTGGACCGCATCCGGATCCGCGCGCCCACCTTGACCGGGGACGTGAAGCGGACTTTGTCCAGTCCGTAGTTGACCTTCGTGGTGACGCCGTCGACGTCGAACAGCTCGCCCCAGAAAGGGATGATGAGCGAGAGGGTGAGGAAGCCGTGGGCGATGGGGGCGCCGAACGGGCCGTCCTTGGCGCGTTCCGGGTCAACGTGGATCCACTGGTCGTCACCGGTGGCGTCGGCGAACTTGTTGATCTGTTCCTGGGTGATTTCGCGGTACTCGGTGACCCCGAGATCGGTGCCGGCGAGCGTGAGCAGTTTGTCGAAATCGACGACGAGATTGGGCATGATGTCCTCCTGGAGGGCTGGGTGGGGCAGGGAACTGTCCGACGGCGGTGCCGGAGCGGGGTGTGTTGGATTTGGTGGGTGCCGGGGTCAGCGGGTGAAGGCGCTTTCGCCGGTCAGGGCCCGGCCGACGATGAGGGCGTTGATTTCGTGGGTGCCTTCGTAGGAGTAGACGGCCTCGGCGTCGGCGTGGAAGCGTGCGACATCGGTTTCAAGGGTGATGCCGTTGCCGCCGACCACTTCGCGGGCCAGGGCCACGGTTTCGCGCATCAGCAGGGATGTCTGCATCTTGGCCAGGGCGGAGCCCTGGTCCCGGTAGATGCCGTTGGACTGCTGCTCGGTGAGCCGCACCACGAGAGACAGCGCCGAGGTGACGTTTCCGAGCATCCGGGCCAGTTTTTCCTGGACCAGCTGGAAGGATCCGAGCGTGCGGCCGAACTGCCGGCGTTCCGTGACGTAGCGCAGGGCCGCCTCGAATGCACCGGCCGCGATCCCGGTGGCAATCCAGGCGACGTCCGAGCGCATCGCGCGCAGCATTGCCGCGACGTCCCGGAAGGACTCCACGTTGTGCAGGCGCATCGATTCGGGCACCCGTACGCCCTCGAGGGTGATGTGGGCGTTCTGCATCATCCGTAACGCGGTCTTGCCGTGGATCTTCTCCAGCGTCACGCCGGGGGCTTCCCGCTCGACGAGGAAGGCCTTGACCTGGCCGTCGGCCACGTCGCGGGCAAACACGGCCAGGACGTCCGCGGTGGCGGCGCCGCCGATCCAGCGCTTGGCGCCGTCGAGGATCCAGGTGTCGCCCTCACGGCGGGCGGTGGTGGAGAGCCCGCCGGCGATGTCGGAACCGGACTCCGGCTCGGTCAGCGAGAAGACCCCCTTGAGCGAGAAGTCGATGACCTTCGGCATCCATTCGGCCTGCTGTTCCGCGGAGGCACCGACCCGGATCGCGGTCCGGAACAGTCCGGCCTGGGCTGTGTAGAAGGTGGCGAGCGAGGCGTCGGTGCGGGCGAGCTCGAAGATCCGGAAGCCCTGGTAGATTCCCCGGGCCGGGCTGCCCTCCGGGCCGCGCAGTTCGGCCGGCTCCATCAGGTCCAGGCCGATCAGCGGCTCGGCGAGCTCATCCGGGAACTCGCCGCGTTCCCAATAGTCCGCCAGCAGCGGCCGGGCCTTCTCGTCGAGGAAGGTCCGCAGCCTGCCCAGCACGCGGCGTTCCCCCGCGGTCAACAGGGACTCGGCGTCGTAGTAGTCGCAGACGCCGTACAGCCGGGTTTGTTGTTCGGTATCGACAGTCATCTCAGCCTCCCAGTCCGAGCAGGCGGACGGCGTTGTGCTTGAGGATCTTGGGCCGGACCTCGTCCTTGAGCGGCAGGTCCGCAAAGGCGCGCAGCCACTTCTGCGGGGTGATCAGCGGGAAGTCGGTGCCGAAAAGGACCTTGTCCTGCAGCACGGAGTTGGCCATCTTCACCAGCGATTCCGGGAAGTACTTCGGGGACCAGCCGGAGAGGTCGATGAAGACGTTGGACTTGTGCGTGGCGATGGAGTTCGCCTCGTCCTGCCACGGCACCGAGGGGTGGGCCATGATGATCTGCAGTTCCGGGAAGTCCGCCGCGACGGCGTCCAGCAGCAGCGGGTTGGAGTAGCCCAGCTTGATGCCGTAGCCGCCCGGGAGCCCGGCGCCCATGCCGTTTTGTCCGGTGTGGAAAATCGCCGGGAGGCCGAGTTCCTGCAGGGCGGCCCAGAGCGGGTAGAACTGTTCGTTGGAGGGGTCAAAACCCTGTAGGGACGGGTGGAACTTGAACCCGCGGGCACCCAGGTCGATGGCCTGGTGCTTGGCGCCCTGGATGGCCTCGGCGCCGGTCCGTGGGTCCACGCTGCCAAACGGGATCAGCACGTCGTTGTTCCGCGCGGCGCCGGCGACGAGGTCTTCGATGCTGTTCGGCTCGTGTTTGAGCTGGGTGCGGGCATCGACGGTGAACACGACGGCGGCCATGTTCAGTTCGCGGTAGACCTCGGCGATCCGGTCCAGCGACGGGGTGCGGTCCTCGGACTTGAAGTACTTGGCGGACGCTTCGCTGAGGGCCGACGGCAGGGATTCGTGGCCGTGGCCGTCCACCTCAAGGTGGACGTGCATGTCGATCGCGTCGAGCTTTGCCGCGTCGATGCTGAGTTCATAGCGCTGGGAGGCCATGTCAGCGGACCTCTGCCGGTTCGGGCTTGAGCTCTTCCGGAAGCGGCAGGAATTCCTCGCCGACGCTTTGCAGCTTGTCGCCGAAGAGCTTGCCAAAGTTTTCGATCAGGTCGGCATAGCCCCAGCCACCTTCGCGGTACTCGGTAACGGCAGCCCCCGGGTGGGTCCAGAGCTGCAGACGGTCCCCGCCGGCGCCGATCGCCTGGCCGGTGATGCCGGCAGCTGCGTCGGAGGCGAGGAAGGCAACGAGTCCGGCGACGTCGTCGGCGGTTCCGAACCCCAGATCGTGACGGAAGAAGGCCGGCATGGCCTCGCCGCGTTCGTCCGCTTCGACGGCCTTCTGGAAGTACGGGACGGTCTTGGTCATGGCGGTGGCGGCCACCGGGATGACGGCGTTGGCGGTGACGCCGGCCTTCTTCATTTCCAGCGCCCAGGTGCGGACCATGCCGACGATTCCGGCCTTGGCGGCGGCGTAGTTGGTCTGGCCGAAGTTGCCGCGCTGGCCGGTGGGCGATCCGATGGTGATGATGCGGCCGGCGATACCGTTTTCCTTGAAGTAGGCGAACGCTTCGCGGGCGCAGGTGAAGGTGCCCTTGAGGTGGACGTTAATGACGAGGTCAAAGTCCTCGTCCGTCATCTTCAGCAGGGACTTGTCCCGCAGAATGCCGGCGTTGGTGACCAGGATGTCGAGCCGGCCGAAAGCCTCCACCGCTTTCTGCACGAGCTGCCGGGCGGCTTCGGTGCTGCCCACCGGAGCGACGACGGCGACGACGCGGCCGCCGTCGGCCTCAATGGTCCGGACCGCTTCAGCGGCCACGTCGGCATCCACATCGTTGATCACGACGGCGGCGCCCTGGCGGGCGAGTTCCCGGGCGTACGCCAGACCCAGGCCGCGGCCGCTTCCGGTGACGATTGCTACTTTCCCTGACAGGCTCATGCTGCTCCTTTGCACTGCGCCTTGCGGCGGATATCCCAGGGAGCCTGCGTGTGATGCACATCTCCCTTGACTGCTTCAATTAGAAACTTAATCCTTGAGAATGTCAATGATTTATTTCTGCATCCAATCAGCTTCCCCACCCGCCGCATTCACCGCTCCCGGTGCACGCTTTTCGCAGGCGCGGTGCACGTGGGATCATTGAATAATTCAACGACCCGGCTGGCTACCCGCCCGAAAGGCACCATGACACAACAGGTACACCTCGCCGCCGAAAGCTCCGGCGAGGCTTCCACCCGGCTGGCGGAATCAAGCATCAGCACTGACATAGGCTTCCTGCTGGCCAAGCTGCACGCCGCCGGCAGCGTGCTCAACAACGCGGCCCTTGCAGAGTTCGGGCTGAAGGAGCGGTCCTACTCCGTGCTGGCGCTGGCCTGCGGCAATCTGGGACCCACCCAACGCGAACTGGCCGAGTTCCTCAGCCTGGATCCCAGCCAGATCGTGGCACTCATTGATGAGCTGGAACAGCGCGGCCTCGTGGAAAGAAAGCCGGGACCCTCAGACCGGCGGCAGAAACTGGTGTCCGCCACAAAAGCAGGCCGCACCCTCCACGCTGCCGCCCAGAAGGCAACCCAGGCCGCCGAGGCGCGACAGCTGGTCATGCTTACCGGCGAGGAGGTGGCGTCTCTGCGGTCCATTCTCCGCAAGGCCGTCTGGTCCGGGAGTCCCGCAGGCCGATAGTTCAAACCTTGCAAATATGATGTGACAAAGCCTGTAACATCCACCGCCGGGAACTAGCCAAGCGGAGCCGCATAATCCATGCTTGCACTATGACCTCACCGTCGAGCCAGTACCGGATCATCGCGGTCTGCACCGGGAACATCTGCCGGTCGCCGATGGCCGAACTGATGCTGGCGGAGGCCATCGCCGCGGATGGCCTGGCCGGCGCCGTCGTTGACTCGGCGGGGATCACGGCCTACGAAGTGGGCCGCCCGATTGATCCGCGGGCCGCCCGCAAACTCACCGCCAACGGCATTTCCTCGGAACGTCACGTGGCACGCGAATGGGACACCAGATGGTTCCACAACCGCGACCTCATCCTTGCCCTGGACGTGGACCATTTCGGCTGGTTGCAGCAGGCCGCACCGGACCGCGAATCCGGGTCCAAGATCCGGATTCTGCGCAGCTTCGATCCGGCCGTCGCGGGCAAGGATCCCCTCGACCAGGGCATCGACGACCCCTGGTACGGCGGCCACGCGGACTTCGACCTCACCTGGGACCTGATCCACGCTGCACTGCCCGGGATCGTGGCGCATGTCCGGACGGAGCTCGCCCGGCGTCAACGGCCGGGCGGGCAACAACCGGGCAGGGATCAACCCGGCAGTGATCAACCCAATGCAGGGCAGCGGGTACGCTCTAAATCATGAGTCCCGCACCCGTCATCATCGCCATCGACGGACGATCCGGCGCCGGCAAGACCACCTTGGCGATCGAGCTGGCGGCGACGCTCCGCGAACACCACAAGGTCTCCCTCTTCCATCTGGAAGACATCTATCCCGGCTGGAACGGGCTTGTGGCCGGCGTCGAGCGTTACGTCTCCACGGTCCTGGCCCCGCTGCACCGCAGCGAGCCCGCCGAATGGGTCAGTTGGGACTGGACAGCCCACTACGACGGCGCCACCCGCACCACCCAGCCCGCTGAAATCGTCCTGGTGGAAGGCGTGGGTGCTGCCGCCGCAGCCGCCCTCCCCTTCCTTGCCGCCGTGATCTGGGCCGATTCGCCCGAACAAGACCGGCGCAGCAGGGCCCTGGCCCGCGACGGTGAAACGTACGAACCGTTCTGGGACCAGTGGGCCGCCCAGGAGCAGGAGTGGCTGGCCGGGGATGACGTTCCGGCCCGCGCCGATGTCCGGGTGCTCAACCGTGCCGACGGCGCCGCCCCTGCGGAAGTGCTGCAGTCCCTCTTGTACCTGCCGGCCCTGGCTCCGGTGCTGCTGCCCGAACGCAGTGCACGCACCGGGCTGGAGCTGCAGGCCGAACGGATCGACGCCGTCCCGGACCCGGTCCTGGTGTTCGAAGCCCTCTTCGGCGGCTCGGCCAATGCCGTCTGGCTCGACTCATCGCTGACGCCCGTGGCGCCCGACGGCGGTGCGGCGGCGGAACGCAGCCGCTTCAGCATCCTGGCGGACGACGGCGGCCCTTACGGACAGTCGGTCCGGCACAACTCGGGGACAACTTGTGTGAGCGTCGGAAACGCCAGCGTCACGACCGAGGGGCCGTTCTTCCGCTGGCTCGACGGCGTCTGGGGCCAGCCCACACTCAGCGGCCCCGAGGACTATCCGTGCGGGTTCACTTTGGGCTGGCTCGGCTACCTCGGCTACGAACTCAAACGTGAGACCGGCGGCAGCGACGTATCGGCCGGGACCCCGGATGCCTGCCTGCTTTTCGCCGGTCGCGCAGTGGTCCTGGACCACGTGGAGCGCACGGTCTGGCTGCTGGCGCTGGGCGCCGCAGACGCCGGAGACTGGCTGGCTACTGCCCGCTCCGCCATCACCGAGGCAAGCAACCGAAAGCCGGCCGGCGCCGGCCACGTCCTCGAACCCCGCGCACCAGGCCACGGCGGCCCGGACTTTACGGCCCGGGACTCGGAAGCATCCTATAAGTTCAAAATCAGCCGGGCGCAGCACGAAATTACCGAAGGCAACAGCTACGAGGTCTGCCTGACCACTGCACTGACCGCCAATCTTCCCGCCGCGACCCTCGAGCCTTGGCAGGCGTACCTGATGCTGCGGCGGGGCAATCCCGCGCCGTTCGCCAGCTACCTGCGCTTCGGTGACCTCACTGTGGCGAGCACCTCGCCGGAGCGGTTCCTGCGGATCGCGCCTGACGGTGCCATGCGCGCCGAGCCGATCAAGGGCACCCGGCCCCGGGATGCGGATCCGGCACGGGACGCGTTGCTGCGGCACGAGCTCGAGTCCTCCCCGAAGGACCGCGCCGAGAACATCATGATCGTAGACCTGCTCCGCAACGACCTCAGCCACTTCGCCGTGCCGGGCTCCGTATCGGTCAGCAGGCTCTGCGCGATCGAAAGCTACGCCACAGTGCACCAGCTGGTCAGCACCATCGATGCCCGCCTCAAACCGGGGATGCCCCGGGCCGAGGCCGTTGCGGCGTGTTTCCCCGCCGGCTCCATGACGGGCGCCCCCAAGGTCAGCACCATGGCCATCCTCGACCGGCTTGAGGGAGCACCCCGCGGCGTGTACTCCGGCGCGATCGGCTATTTCTCGCTCAACGGCGCGACCGACCTGGCCGTCGCCATCCGGGCCCTCGTTCTCACTCAGCTGCCCGGCGGCCGCACCGGGCTCAGCCTCGGCGTCGGCGGTGCCATTACGGCAGACTCCTCACCCCAGGCGGAGTACGAAGAGATCCGGACCAAGGCCTTCGGCGTTCTCACTGCGCTGGGCGCGCAGTTCCCGGCCGGCTGACTCGTTCGCTGCGGCGCTACTGCAACGTGGCCGTCAGGCGGGCCACATTGTCCACATACTTAACCCCCACGGGCCGCCGCATCCAGTCCTCGAGCGTCAGTTCGCGCGAGAGCCCCCGGTAGGTGTCGGCCACGGCGCTGACGCGTCGCACCACGTCCGCGCCCAGGAGCATCACTGAAACCTCGAGGTTCAGCGAGAAGGAGCGCATGTCCATGTTGCTGGAGCCCAGCACGGCGACCTCGTTATCGATGGTGAAGTGCTTGGCGTGCAGCACAAACGGCGCCTTGTACAGGTAGATGCGCACCCCGGCTTCTAGGAGCGCCTCATAGTAGGACTGCTGGGCGTGGTGGACGAGGAACTGGTCGCCCTTTTCCGAGACGAACAGCTCGACCTCCACGCCGCGCTGGGCTGCCGTCGTCACGGCGTACAGCAGTGAATCGTCCGGGACGAAATAGGGGCTGCAGATCGAAATATTGTGCTGGGCCGAGTAAATCAATGTGTTGAAAAGCCGCAGGTTGTTTTCCGTGATGAAGCCGGGGCCGCTGGGAACCACCTGCGCCGTCACGTCGCCTGCGTGTGTTTCGGGCCGGTGCGCGAGCTGATCCTCGAGGGACTCGTCCGTTTCACTGAGCCAGTCCGTGGCGAAGACGACGTTGAGGGTGGTGACAATCGGCCCGCGCAGGCTCGCCATCAGTTCGACCCATTCGCGGCCGACTTTGCGGTGCCTGGGGTTGTTGTAGGAGGGCTCGATCAGGTTCTGCGACCCGGTGAAGGCAAGCTCGCCGTCGATCACCATGATCTTGCGGTGGTTGCGCAGGTCCGGCCGGCGCCATTGACCGTGCACAGGCCGCAGCGGCAACATCGGCCGCCAGCGGATTTTGCTGGCCTTGAGCCGGGCGATCAGCTTGCTGTAACCCTTGATGCGCAAGGTGCCGAGGTGGTCAAACAGGAGCCGGACTTCGACGCCGCGCTCGGCCGCCTCTTCCATCGCGGTCAGCAGATCGTCGGTGACGTGGTCGGAGCTCAGGATATAGAACTCGGCGTTGACAAATGACTCTGCTTGACGGACGGCCGCTGCCATCGCCTTGATCGAGTCCGGGTAGCCGGGCAGGAGCTCCACCTGGTTGCCGTCCACCATCGGCAGTGAACCGAGGGTTTGGTTCAGCTCCGCTGCGGAGGCCACCCATTCCGGGCCGCTGTACCGGCTTTCCTGCATCGCCAGATCGGAGGTGCCGGCCCGTACCCGGGTATTCACAGCGTCCTGCTGCGCACGGCGCCTGCGGGACAGCCTGAAGTTGCCAAAAAGCAGGAACAGGACCAGGCCCAATGCGGGGACAAAAAAGATGATCAGGAGCCAGGCCATGGCCGTGGTGGGGCGTCGGTTTCCGGGGATGATGCCCAGTGCCAGCACCCGGATCCCCAGGTCCACCACGGACAGGATCAGCAGCATCCAGGGCGGGAGTGTCTCCGCCAGCGAAAATGGCCACAGCACAGGCGAACCCCTCAAGTTCCAGACCCGCGGAACCTTTCCGGAACGGGCAACCGTCAAATCCTATCCCGTGGTCCGCGGCACTAAGCTGAAGTCATGAATTCTCCTGCCGGTGTTCCCGGCCCGGCCCCGGTGCTGGTCTTCCTGGATACCGCGTTCGACGGCGGCCGGGTGGCCGATGCCACGAAGCCGCAATTGATGGCGACGGACCAAGGGGCCACTCGCGGCGACGGTGTTTTCGAGTCGCTGCTGGCTGTTGGCGGGCAGCCCCGGAAGCTTCAGGCGCACCTGAATCGGCTGGCCGGTTCCGCCGGGTTGCTGGAGCTTGACCTCCCGGCGGAGGATCGCTGGCGCCGGGCGATCACGACGGCCATCAGCGAGTACCGGGGCCGGCACGTACCCGGCGCCGGAGACTCAGCGGACGACGAACTCGTTGTTAAACTGCTCGTGACCCGGGGCGTTGAAGGCGCCGCCGGGCCAACCTGCTGGGTCCAGGCCTCCGTCCCCGGCGCCATCGGCCGGCGCCAACGCGAGACCGGGATCGACGTCATCCTGCTGGACCGCGGCTATGACAGTGAAGTCGCTGAACGGGCGCCCTGGCTGCTCATGGGCGCCAAGACGCTCTCCTACGCCGTCAACATGGCCGCGCTGCGCTACGCGCATGCCCAGGGTGCCGACGACGTTATCTTCACCTCCGCGGACGGCAAGGTCCTGGAGGGCCCGACGTCGACTGTCCTGCTTGCCCATCTGGAAACCGTCGACGACGGTGCCGGCGGCGTGCGGACCCTCCGGCGGCTCATAACCCCGCAGCTCGACAGCGGGATCCTGCCCGGCACCTCGCAGGGTGCCCTGTTTACCGCGGCGAAGGCCGCCGGCTGGGAGCTGGGCTACGGACCGCTTGAGCCCCGCGACCTCTACGACGCCGACGCCGTGTGGCTCATCTCGAGCATCCGGCTGCTGGCGCCCGTCAACCACATCGACAGCAGGGAAATCGGCACCCCGGAACAGCGCAAGCAACTCACCGCGGAGCTCAACGCGCTGTACGCCACCATCGGGTAGGCACAGTGATCGGGGCAGCTTTCAGGCCCCGAGTTGCGCGCGTGGCCGCTGGGCGCCGGCGGTACCTGATCCCGTTCGGACGGGATTGTTCCGGCGGAGTACCCTCTCCCGGATTTCCTGGACCAGTGCGGCGATCCCGGCCAGGCTCATAAACAACGAATACAACGGCATCAGCGGCAGCGCCCATACATGCCGCAAGTCTTTCCACGCCCGGTTGGCGCCCAGCGCGCACACCGGCAGGACCAACGACACAAGCAGGCCCAACCAGGCCAGGACCACCCAGTCGACGCCGGCCGGCGGGCGGTAGCCGGCCGCAAGGAGGACGGCCACGCCGAGGAGCAACAGGATCTGAACCGCCGGAAGGACAACCATGGTAATGGCGTGGAACACCAGCTGCGTTCCGAACGGGCCGTACCGGAGATTGCCGATCAGATCTTTGTGCAAGGCCATGGTCTGCAACAGGCCGCGGTAGCTGCGGACCCGTCGGCGCCAGAGGCCGCCAACGGTCAAGGGAGACTCCGCCAGGACAACAGCCCTCGGGGCGAATACCACCCGGTAGCCTGCCTTGTGAACCCGCCAGGCCAGTTCCAGGTCTTCGCCCACCGTGTCCTGCCGGAACAGTCCCACGTGTTCGAGCACACTGCGCGGGAAGGCGCCGATGGCACCCACGTCGGTGGGTATACAGCCGAGTATCGCCAGGGCGCGCCGGACCAGGCCGCCGCCGATGTGGCCGGTGAAAGCCAGCACCCGGCCCTGGACCCCTTTGACCTTCACCGGCCGGCCATCACCACAGACCGCGCCGGTTCGCTCGTCGTCAAAGCCGCGGAGCATCATCTCGACGGTGTGCCGGGAAAGAATGACGTCCGCATCGATAAACATCAGGACCTCGCCGGCGGCGTTGCGGATCCCGAAGTTCAAGGCTGCCGCCTTGCCGGCGTTGGCCTGCGCCAGAACCTTAATCCGGGGATCCCTGGCAGCGAGAGCCGACATAATCGTGGCGGTGCAGTCCGTTGAACCGTCATCCACCAGGATCAGCTCGTACCGGTCGTAGCGGGTGCGCTGAATCGATCGGACGCAGTTCTCAATAGCGGCTGCCTCGTTGAATGCCGGGACAATTATCGACACACGGGGCCACGCATCGAACAACGTGGGGACTTCGCGGCGTCGGCGATGGGCGCTCCGAAGTTCGAACCAGACGGCAAGCGGCACAACGAGCAGTTTCACCAGCCCGAACACCAGGACCGGCAGCCCGAGGAGTACGAGCGGGAGCTGGGCCGCCGGGAGCGCTGCGGTGACGTTCATTTCAACCCATGGCATCGGCGAACGGCCCCATGCAGTGCCGGAAGGACGCCGGGTTGAAGGAGGGCAGGATAAAGGATGCCAGCACGGCATCGAGCAGCTCCGGCGCGAGTCCGCTGTTCGATCCGAAGCGGGCGTTCACCGTCAGGACCACGGGTGTCCCGTCGGCGCGTCGACGAACGTCCACCTCCACAGGCCCCGTGAGGCCCAGCGCGCGGACCGCAGCCATCGCCACGTTGCCCACGTCGATCGCTTCGCCCGCCTCGGCCCGGCGAGTGGTCACGGCGTTGCCAAGGATGCGGTCCGCCGGCCCAACCTTCGCCACAACAACCACAAACGGCGCGGCACCGTTGTGCGCCGGTGTGCCGAAAACCATGGGCCGGTACTCGTTTCCGGGGATGAATTCCTGGACGATGTGGCTGTCCGGCAGGCGCTGCCAGTCCATTTCCGTGCCGCCATCGACGACTGTCACGCCCCGGCCGCCTCGGGACGCCCGGGGTGTGACGACGACCGGTCCGCCCAGGGCGGCCATTGCAGCGTCCGCATCGGCGAAGTCGCTGGGCACACCGAACCGGGGCACGGGAACGCCCGCTGCATGTAGTTGCCAGGCCGTAAAGAGCTTGTCATGGGCCAGCGCCACCGGGCCCGGATCGCCGATCATCACACGCACGTCCGCTCCGAACGCCGCCCGGAACGCGGCGAGCTGCGGCAGTTCCTCGCTGACCGTGGGAATGACCAGATTGATGCCTTCCTGGCTAACCAGTCGCCGAAGTGTTGATACCCGTTCCGCGTCCGTCGCGTGCGGGACGGGGAGCACCGTGAATCCTGCCCCGTCCGGCAGCTCGCGGATATCCGTCCCGAAGACAGGAATGCCGCGCGCTTTCAGTTGGGCCGCGATGGCCTTGCCCGCAGGGCCGCAGGCGCCGGTGACCAATACGCGCGGCCTCACCGCTGTGCCGTCCTGGCAGCCCGGCCCCGGCCATCGCCGCGGGCATCCGGACCGGAGGGCCGGTTCGGAATCAACCCTTCCGTTACCTGGCGACCGGGCGTGCTGATAACAGCGGCGAAGGCCGTGCTCAGGAGAATAATGAGTAGAACATATATCGCGGCCATGGCAATCCCCTTCCCTTGTTAAAGGCCCGGCAGTCGACGGCGCCGCACCGGCCTAACTGGCTGGATCATCAGAGCCGGCCGCAAAACTGAGCGATCCTCGGATGGCGTTTTAGGGCCTGGTGACGTCCTTGCAGCTGGTCCTTCAGTAAAGTCGCGCCGACTACCAAAAGTCCCGAGTAGGAACTACCCGAAAGCCTCCCCGGTTCGAATTCGAGGCCCCGGGGGTTTGTACCTGTGTGCAATCCCCCGAGTACGTGGATGGGGACGCTGGCATGAACGCTGGCGAATGGCTTTTGAACAAACCTCCGTTTCCACCCCGCTCCTTAACATGACGGCCGCCGCCGTGCGGTCCGGCGTCGCAGGTGTTACGTTCTTTGGGAGTAATGAGAACCGGCGCCAAGCCCTGACTGGCCGGTCGGCAACCCTCCCTTTCGCGGCGGGGTGCCTCAGGTGAGTACTCGGCATATCGACCATTCGAGCTGCAAGCGTGAAAGAAGGAGATCCGTCATGCCTGACGCGTCCACCGCTGCTGTCCCCCGGACAGCAGCGAACAAAGCCCCGGCCCCGTCCCCCGCAGTCGCCGGTGCCGCCGAGCAGAAACTGCTGTACCGTCTGTTCACCGGAGCCGATGACCGCGCCTTCTGCGAGCGTGTATCGGCCGCCCTCACCGAGGGCTACGTTCTCCACGGCGGCCCGGCTGTCACGTTCAACGGCAGCAACGTCGTCGTGGCCCAGGCCCTTGTGCTGCCGGCGGCGATCGCCAACGCCGATGCGGCCGTCGCCAGCGCCGTGGACCATCTCGACTTCGACGGCGGGGGCCACGCGTGAGCTACGCCGGGGACCTCAGCCCGCAGGAGGCCTGGTCCAAGCTCGGGGACGGCGCCATCCTGGTGGACGTCCGCACCGAGGGTGAATGGGCCAGCGCCGGAATTCCGGACACCAAGGCGACGGAGAATGATCCGCTCTTCATCCAGTGGAGCCTCGCCGGCGGTATCCCCAATTCACAGTTTTTGGCGCAACTGAGACAACAGGCCCCCGAAGCCGGCGGCACCGAATTGTTGTTCCTTTGCCGCTCGGGCGCGCGCTCCGTCGCGGCCGCAATCGTGGCCACCGAGGCCGGTTTTACGTCCTTTAACATCCTTGAGGGCTTTGAGGGCGAACCGGACGGCGAGGGCCAACGCACTGTCAACGGCTGGAAAAACCGCGGCCTCCCCACCAACCTCGGAAGACACTAAGTGACATTCAACCCTGCTGCCGCCGGCTGGAGCGCCGACACCCAGGCCGTCCGCGGCGGACTCGACCGCACCGGATTTCAGGAGACGTCAGAACCGATCTTCCTGAACTCCGGCTTCGTCTACGAATCGGCGGCCGCCGCGGAACGCGCCTTCGCCGGCCACGACGAGCGTTTCGTCTACTCCCGCTACGGCAATCCCTCTGTGGCGACGTTCCAGGAGCGGCTCCGGCTGCTCGAAGGCACCGAGGCCTGCTTTGCCACGGCGTCGGGCATGTCCGCTGTCTTTACTGCCCTGGGTGCCCTGTTGGCCGCCGGCGACAGGGTGGTGGCGGCCCGATCGCTGTTCGGCTCATGCTTCGTGATCCTGAACGAGATCCTGCCCCGCTGGGGCGTCGAGACGGTCTTCGTTGACGGCCCGGACCTGGTGCAGTGGCGCGAGGCGCTCGCCAAACCCACCACTGCTGTCTTCTTCGAGTCGCCCTCGAACCCAATGCAGGAAATCGTGGATATCGCGGCCGTGAGCGAACTGGCGCACGCGGCCGGGGCGACGGTCGTCGTCGATAATGTCTTTGCCACTCCCCTGCTGCAGCGCTGCGGGGAGCTCGGCGCGGACGTGATCGTCTACTCCGGCACCAAGCACATCGACGGCCAGGGCCGCGTCCTTGGCGGCGCGATCCTGGGCACCAAGGATTTCATCGAGGGCCCGGTCAAGCAGCTGATGCGCCATACCGGCCCGGCGCTCTCGGCCTTCAACGCATGGGTGCTGACCAAGGGCCTGGAGACGATGGCCCTGCGGGTGAACCACTCCTGTGCCTCCGCGCTGCGGCTGGCCGAGTGGCTTGAGGAGCAACCCGCGGTCAGCTGGGTCAAGTACCCGCTGCTGCAGTCCCACCCGCAGCATCAGCTGGCCGCCCGGCAGATGAAAGCCGGCGGCACCGTGCTGACCTTCGAGCTCGCCGCGTCCGCCGGGCATTCGGCGAAGGAGGCTGCGTTCGCGCTGCTGGACGGGTTGCGGATCATCGATATCTCCAACAACCTCGGCGATTCGAAGTCGCTGATCACCCATCCCGCCACCACGACGCACCGCGCTATGGGGCCGGAGGGCCGTGCGTCGATCGGGCTCAGTGACGGCGTGGTGCGCCTCTCGGTGGGACTCGAGGATATTGCGGACCTGATCCGCGACCTCGGGCAGGCGCTCAAATCTTGCTAGCGCCGTTTGCGGTGCTTGAGTTGGCAGATAGCGGCGATGCCTTGGCGGAGAACTGCCGTGAACTGCACACTCAGCGCCGCCGGACCGGGCCCAGCGTTGTGCTCCCGTCGGCGGGTTCCCCGGTGTCCGGTCCCGGCACGGTCGCCGCGACGGCGCGTTCAACGACGGCGGACAGGCCGCCGGCGTCGAACGGTTCCCTTTGCAGCTGCGACCCGGTGCCCTCGGCGAGCATCCGGCTAACACCATGGCGCACCAAGTCCAGCTCGCCCTGATCCACCAGCACGGGCGCTACGAAGTCCACCAGGGCATGGACCACTTCGGCAGCCGGGGCTGGGACGAAGGTCCCGAAGTCCAGCAGCTGCCCGCGCAGTCCGCAGTTGCTGGCCTGCCAGGCGGCCATCCGCAGCAGCAGCGTCGGCACCGGGGCGGGATCAACTCCGTCGTGCCATTCCCGGGACGCGGACTCCACAAGCGCACGCACCAGCACGGCGATCAGCGCGGCGTCCTCGGCCCGCAGGCAAACGTCTGCGACCCGGACCTCCAATGTGGGATAGTGCCGGCACAGCCTCGAGTCGAAGTAGACCATTCCTTCATCCATCAGGACGCCGCTTTCCACCAGACGGTTTACGACGCGGCGGTAGACCGGAAGGCTGCCGAAGATCATGGTGGGGCCCGATCCCGGCCAGCGGTTCCAAGCCTGGGTGCGGTAGCTTTCGAATCCTGTCTCAGCACCGTTCCAGTAGGGCGAATTTGCGCTCAGGGCAATCAGCACAGCAAGTTTGTCGCGGATCCGGTCCATCACTGCCACACCCTCTTCCGGAGACTCCACAAGGGTGTGGACGTGCAGGCCGCAGGTGAGCTGGTTCCGGACGGTGCGCCCAAAACGCTGCTGCATGGTCAGGTACCGCTGCTTCGGCGTCAGGTGGGTTGCCGAGCCGAGCGGCGACGTGCCGAGGGCGGCGATCCGGCCGCCATGCACCCTGGCGGCGCGGTCCGCGAGGGCACGGCCCTGCCTGAGCTGCCGGAGCAACTCGGCGTACTCCAGGCACGGCCGGGTCCGGGATTCAAGCTGTTCCAGCTTGAGCTCATAGCTGAAGTTCGGTTCCTCATAGACCGGCGGCTGCGCGGAACCGGCCCGGCCGGAGGCCCGCTTCGGGGGTTCCAGCCGGGGCAAAATGGCGTCGGCGAGGGGAAGCGGCATCCCGGTTTCGGGGTCCACGATGAGCAGTTCCTCCTCCACACCGAAGGTGCGCATGATTCCATTGTGCGCCAGGTCTCCGTGAAGCGCGCCGCCTCGCTACGGGGTCGCTCAGTCCTGGAAGTACTCGATTTTTGCGCCGAGGGTGTTGAGCCGCTCGGCCAAGTCCTCGTAGCCTCGTTCGATCACATAGATATTGCGCAGTTCCGATACGCCGCGGGCGGCGAGCATCGCCAACAGCAGGCAGGCAGCGGGTCGGAGGGCCGGCGGGCAGCCCACCTCTGCCGCACGCCATTTGGTGGGGCCGTTGACGTAGATCCGGTGCGGGTCCAGCAGCTGCACCTGCGCGCCGAGTTTGTTCAGCTCCGTCAGGTAGATCGCCCGGTTGTCATAAACCCAGTCGTGGATCATCGTCTGGCCCTGGGCATTCGCGGCGATGACCGCGAAGAAGGGCAGGTTGTCGATGTTCAGCCCGGGGAACGGCATGGGGTGGATCTTGTCCTCGGGTGCCCGCAGTACCGAGGGCCGGGTGGTGACATCCACCAGCCGGGTGCGCGCGTTGCGGGCCAGATACTCCCCGGACACTTCCAGCTGCTGACCCATCTGTTCCAGCGTCGCGAGCTCGATTTCCATAAATTCGATCGGGACGCGCCGGACGGTCACTTCCGAGTTTGTGACGATGCCGGCGGTGATCAGGCTCATCGCCTCGATCGGATCTTCGGACGGGAAATATTCAACATCGACGTCGACGGAGGGGCGGCCGGTGATCTTCAGCGTGGTGGTTCCTACGCCGTCGATCCGGACCCCGAGCATCTCCAGGTAGAAGCAAAGGTCCTGCACCATGTAGTTGGGGCTGGCGTTGCGGATGACTGTGGTCCCGCCGCGGTGGGCGGCTGCCATGATGGCGTTTTCGGTAACGGTGTCGCCGCGTTCGCTGAGCACAAAGGACCGGTCCGCCGCGTCCGCGGGCGGCGCCTGCACGGCGTAGTAGCCGGACTTGGCGTCCACGCTGAGGCCGAACTGGCGCAGCGCCTGCATGTGCGGCTGCACCGTGCGGGTGCCAAGGTCGCAGCCGCCGGCATAGGGCAGCCGGTATTCGGCGGATTCGTCCAGGAGCGGGCCCAGCAACATAATGACGCTGCGGGTCCGGCGGGCCGCCTCGATGTCCATCGCGTCAAGGTCCAGGGCCGCGGGGCGCCGGATCTGAAGATCACTGGCGTTGAGCCAAACGCATTCGACGCCGATACTCGTCAGCACCTCGACGATCCTGTTCACTTCTTCGATGCGTGCGAGCCGGCGCAGGGTGGTGGTGCCGCGGTTGATCAGGCTGGCGCACAGCAGGGCGACACCTGCGTTTTTGCTGCTGTTGACGTCCACCGAACCGGACAGGGTCCGGCCGCCTTCCACCCGCAGATGCGTCATGGCGGGCCGCCCCACCTTAACGATGCTCCGGTCAAAAATAACCTCAAGACGCTGGATCATTTTCAGGCTCAGATTCTGCTTGCCTTGTTCCATTCGGGCGATGGCGCTCTGGCTGGTTCCCAGCTCGGCGGCCAGCTGGCCCTGGGTCCAGCCTTTTTGCCCGCGGGCATCGCGGAGTAACGCACCAACGTGTTCAGCAGTCTGTTGAGTCATCCCGCAAAAATATCATGGGTGACGTATTCCTCCGGTCATTTCAGATAAGACGCCGGAAAAATCGCTGCGATACCCGTTCCGTGCGATAATTATCGCTATTGCCGGGCAAGGAAGACCATGTTCCAGGTGCCTGCCGCCAACGACGCCGCGACGGCGGAACCGGCGATCAGGAGTCCGCCGAGAACCACCCAGACGTCCAGGGCGCTGAAGGTGGATTTCCGTGCCCAGGTCCGCGGCGCATCGCCGAAGCCGCGGGCCTCCATAGTGACAGCGAGGCGGGAGGCGCGCCGGACGGCCTGCACCAGCAGCCCGAAGCTCTGCCCCAAGGTGGCGCGGAGCCGCTGCAGGGGGTTCCCGTGGGAACCCACACCGCGGGCACGGCGGGCCATCCCAATGGTGTGCCACTCTTCGGCCATCAATCCCACAAGACGCATCGCGGCAAGCGTTCCGAGGACAAAGCGGTGCGGGAGTTTCGCGTTCTGCGCGAGGGCGTCCGCCAGGTCCGTGGGATCCGTACAACTCATCAGCAGCACCGCCGGCAGCGCGATGGCCAGCCCGCGGACCATAAAGCCGACCCCTAGCTCCAGGGAACCGTCGCTGATGGACCAAATCCTGGCATCAAGCAGAATACGGCCGCTGTCCGGCGCCAGGATGGTGGTACTCCAGCCGCCTAGCGCCGCGGCCAGGATCAAGGGCCAGCCACGGAGCCAGAGTAACCCGGGTCGCAGCCCGGCCAGCGGAAGAAGTGCCAGAACCAGGGCCAATGCCACCGAGGCCGACACCCAGTCGATCGACAGCGCCAGGGCAAGGGTAATGAACACAACGGCGGCGAACTTCGAGAGCGGGTTGGCCCGGGTCAGCAGGGCATGATTGCCGCGCAGCGTCAGTTCCTGTCTCATGGTGTGCTCAACGTCCCGGCCCGCGGCGCACGGGGGCCAGCTCATCGGGCTCCGCTTGATCGGGGACCTGGAGGCTGAGTTCGGTCCCTCCGAGGACGTGGCTGAATTCGGCGTCGTGCGTCACCGAGACGACGGCGGTGCCGGCGTCGAGGAGTTCGGAAAGGAACGAGGCCAGTTCGGCCCAGGTGTTGGCATCCTGGCCGAAGGTTGGTTCGTCGAGGATGAGGACGTCCGGATGGGCTGCCAGGACGGTGGCCACCGACAGGCGACGTTTCTCGCCCCCGGAGAGTGTGTACGGGTTCGCGTCCACGAGCTCCGCCAGCCGGAGCCGCTCGAGCAGTTCGTCGACGCGTTCCTCGCCGCGGCCCAGGTGCCGGGGGCCGAACATCAGCTCATCAAGTACCCGCCCCGTGACGAACTGGTGCTCAGGTTCCTGGAACACTGTGCCGATCCTTGAGATCAGCTGCCGGGCCTTCCACTTGTACGGATCGCTCCCGGCACCGGAGCTGAGTTCCGGGGTGGCCGAGACCGTGCCGGAGACCGGCGCGAGCAGGCCCGCGAGCGTCAGGGCGAAGGTGGACTTTCCCGATCCGTTGGGGCCGGTAATGGTCAAGGCCTCCCCGGCGCGGACCCGGGCAACAATGCCGGACTGGACGGGCGCCGGCGGAATGGGTCGAAAACCGCCCCGGAGGCCCGCCCGGCGCGGCCGTTCGCGGGACACGGCCAGGTCCTCAGCGGCAAGCAGCAGTCCCGCTGTCGGGGTGCGGGCAATCTGGCCACCGGGCGCCCCGGCGGCGGCCCTGCCGGCGGCCGAGGCGGCGGCCGATGCCGGGCCGGCGGGCCGCGGCCGGTGACGCGTCCGGGTCTGCGGCACGTAACCGGGCACCCAAACACCCGCCGCGGTGAGCATGTCCCGCGCCTGGTCCAGGACCTGGTCCGGCGGTCCGTCGATCAGCACCGCGGTGTCCGTCGCCGAGCCCGGCTGCAGCACCACAATCCGGTTCACGAGGTCTTTCCAGACGGCAACCCTGTGCTCCACGACCACCAGGGTAGCGCCGGTCTTGTCCAGGCAACGGCCGACGGCATCACGAAGCTCCAGCACTCCGGCCGGGTCCAGGTTGGCGGTGGGCTCGTCGAGGAGAATCAGTCCGGGGCGCATCGCCAGGATGCCGGCGAGGGCCAGGCGCTGCTTCTGGCCGCCGGACAGCGCCGACGTCGGGTGGTCCAGCGGCAGGCGGCCGAGTCCGACGTCGTCGAGCGCTTCCGCTGCCCGGGTCCAGATGTCGGCCGGGGGCACTGAAAGGTTTTCCGCCCCGAAGGCGACGTCGTCGCCCAGGCGCGAGAGCACCACCTGCGTCTCCGGGTCCTGCTGCATCAGCCCGGCCCGGCCGCGCCGCTCCCGGGGTGATGCCCCGTCGATCAGCAAGCTGCCGGTCTCCTCGGCATCCCCGTCGTCCGCCGGCCCGCGGCCAGCGGCACGCTCGGCGGCTCGCCCGGCGTCCCCGCCGGGCGAGTCGCCGAGGACACCGGCCAGGGCGTGGAGGAGCGTGGATTTGCCGGCACCGGATGGTCCCAGCAGCAGCACACGTTCCCCTGCCTGAATGTCCAGGTCAAGGCCGCGGACTGCGGGCCGGGTCCGGCCCGCGTGCCACCAGCCCCAGCCGCGCGCGGTGATCGCAGCCGGGCGGACCCGGTCGGAGGATGTCATCAGCCGTGTGCGCGGGTCAGGAAAAGACCGGCTCCGCGGCCGCCTTGCGGGAGGCGAAAGAGCCCAGCACCCCGGTCCTGGCCAGGGCCCGGGTGGCGAGCCAGGACAGGCCGCCGGCGATCACGGCGCCGGAGACCACAGTGAAAACGATGTAGGCCAGCTTGTCACCGGAGGCGTAAGCGATGTTCCAGCCCCAGGGCAGGAACGAGTCATTCAAGCCGCAGAACAGGCCCGCCCCGGCGCCGGCCAGCAGTGCCACCGGCAGGTTGAATTTCCCGTGAAAGGACGGCACATTGAACTTCTTGTAGAGCACCGCGGCAAAAACCAGCTCGGCGCCGAGGCCCTGCAGGATGCCTGAGATCAGCACTGTGGTGCCGTACTGCGAGCCCATGATCAGCTCGCCGGTGGCGGCCACCGATTCGCAGAACAGTGCAGCACCCGGCTTGCGGATGATCAGCATGCCCAGCACGGCCGGGAGCATCCAGCCTCCGGCGTAGAGCCCGGTGAGCGGCGGATAGAACGCATTAACGGGGGCAGAAACCAGGTTGGCACCCTGGGACCAGGCCCAGAAGATCACGCCGCCGGCAACCGCAATGAGCGCCGCCACCACAATGTCCACCACACGCCAGTTGTGGCTGTACCGGACGGGCGCGCCGGCTGATCCGGGTTGTACGGATCCGGGCTTGGCAGATGTATCAGTCATATCGTCCTCCTGAGGAACAGGAGGGGAGAGTGGCCCGGGCCTGCAGCTTCCGCTGCCGCTCCGGCCACTCTGAGAACTCGACTCCCTTGCGCCGGTACTAACCGGATCAGGTTCGAGGGTCTGCGGCTGTCCGCACTCTCAGCGCCCACCTGTGGTCTCCCCGGATTTCCCCGGTGATGCCCGACGGCGGCGCTCCCCTGTCGTATCTAAAAATCGCCCTTGTGGGCGTGACCCACTTTACACCCGTGGAGCGCCGGCCACCCCCGGGTTACGCCGAGGTTAAACCCAAGACTCCGACGACGGCAGGGGTGTTGGCCCCGCCCGCAGGTCCCCAACTGGACCGTCGGGCGAGGAACGCTAGGCTAGGGGAAGCCCTGTTTCCCTCCCGCAAGGAGTTGCGAAGAATGAATATTTTCATCAAACTGCTCGGCGCCGGCGTCAGCCTGCTTGCCGGCTACGTCGGCACCAAGCTCGTGGACACCGTCTGGGAGAAGTCCACCGGCAATAAGCCACCCAAGGGCCACGAGGACGATGTCCCCACCACCCTGCGCTCGGCCCTGACTTTTGCGCTGATCTCCGCGTCCGTCAGCGCCATCATCCAAGTACTCGCCAATCGCGGCACCCAGCGAGCGGTTGCCCGCTTCGCCAAAACCCAGGACCTGGTCTAGGGCGCATCCTCTAGCTTCACCGTTTGCCGGCGTCCCCGGCGTCGTCGTGAGTGAATCCCCGGGTGCCGGCTGCCTGCTGCACCACGGCCTCCAGGTCGTCGGTGCTGAGCAGCTCCGGGTGGAGGTGCTTGGTCCGGTACCCGGCGCGGCCGACCATATGCGCGGAAACCGGAACTGTGAGCAGCTGGAAGATCCATGCCACCACCAGCACCGGCCAGACCCACCAGGTGCGCATTTGAAGGCCCAGCGCGAACAGCAACAGGAACAGTCCCAGCACCTGGGGTTTGGTGGCTGCGTGCATCCGGGTCATCAGGTCGGGAAAGCGGAGCAATCCCACCGCCGCAGCGAGGGACATCAGGGCACCGACCACCATAAAGACAGCCGAGACGGCGTCGATCACGGTGTCGGCGGTAAATGTCTCAGGAGGCACTGCTTTTCTCCCTCCGGTCGGCAACGAAGCGGGCTACCGTGACGGAGCCGACGAACCCGATAAGGGATACCGCCACCAGCAGCATAAGGTTGTTCAGGTGCCGGTTCACGGCCATGTCGATGCAGATGGCCGCCCCCACGATGGCCAGGAGCACGTCCGCGGCAAGCACCCGGTCCAGCAGCGACGGGCCCCGCGCGATCCGGATGATCGCCCCGCCGGCGGCCAACGAGAGCACCACCGCGGTTACGGTCAGGACTAGCGCCATCACGGCCCCACCTCCTGGTTGAGTGCGGACACTTCGGCTTTGGTACCCATGATCCGGATCAGCCCGGCCTCCGTGTCGCGGACGTCCTTGCGCAGTTGCGCGGCGCCGGCTGCATTGCGGACGTTGATCCCGTGCACATAGAGCGTGGATGTGGAGCGATCCACTTCCACCACCATGGAGCCGGGGATCAGCGCGGTGACGTGACCGGTCGCCGTGACCAGCAGGTCAGAGTGGCTCCGGAGCGGGACGGCCACAACGGCACTGACCACCTTGGGTCCCTTGGCCGCTGCCAGGTACAGGACCTGGCAGCTCGCTGCCACCACTTTGGCCAGGAACACGAGTACAAACGGCACTGCACGAAGCAGGTTGAAGCGCCCGCCGAGTTCCACCGGCGGCAGGTAGAACAGCCGGGCGACAACGACCGAAATCAGGGCTCCGAAGAGCAGGTTACCGGGGCTGAAGTCCCGCCAGAGGGCGCCCCAAACCACTACGAGCCATACGAGCAGCGGCAGTTCCTGCCGCAACGAGATCCGTTTCCGGCTCATTTGGAGGCCTCCTGCGGCTGTGGCCCGGGCCTCGGCGGAACCGGCGCGTTTTCGCCCAGGACCGCCTGGATGTACGAGGTCCGGTCCAGCATGTCGAAGGCAGACTGGTCCGCGACCTTGAACAGCGGGCCGGCGAAGATGGTCAGCCCGACGCCGAAAAGCACCAGGCCTAGCGTGGAACCCACCATGGTCCGCGGCAGCAGCGTGACGTTGGTCTTGCCCGCCCGGTCCCCCGTTGCCGAATCTTCCGGGGCAGCCAGCAGCACCGGATCCGGGTGTTCCGCGTCCTCCGGTTTGCGCCAGAACGCACGGTTCCAGACCCTGGCGATGGCAAGCAGCGTCAGCAGGCTGGTCAGCACTCCCCCGGCCACCAGGGCGAAAGCCAGTGGTGTTCCCAGTTGCACCCCGGCCTGAAGCAGGCCCACCTTGCCCAGGAAGCCGGAGAACGGCGGGATCCCGGCCAGGTTCATTGCCGGGACAAAAAACAGCACCGCCAGCAGGGGCGACAACTTGGCCAACCCGGCCAGGCGGTCCACCGAGGAACTTCCGCCACGGCGCTCAATTAAGCCCGTCACCAGGAACAGGCTGGTCTGGATGGTGATGTGGTGGGCGACGTAAAAGACGGCGGCGCCCAGCCCTGCCACCGAGGACATCGCCAGCCCGAACACCATGTAGCCGATGTGGCTGACCAGGGTGAAGGACAACAGCCGCTTAATGTCGTTCTGGGCCAGTGCACCCAGGATTCCGACAACCATTGTCAGCAAGGCGGCCACCATCAACGGTGCATTAAAAGTGTCGCCCGGGAAGAGCAACGTTTCGGTACGGACAATGGCGTAGACACCCACCTTGGTGAGCAGTCCTGCGAACACCGCGGTGACTGGAGCCGGCGCCGTGGGGTAGGAGTCCGGGAGCCAAAAGGACAGCGGGAACACCGCCGCCTTGATGCCAAACGCCACCAGGAGCATTACGTGCAGCAGGTTTTGGGTGCCCTGGTCCAATTGCGCCAGCTTGATGGCGAGATCAGCCATGTTGATGGTGCCGGTAGCGCCATAGATCATCGCGATCGCCATCAGGAAGAGCACCGAGGACACCACCGAGACCACCAGGTAGGTCACGCCTGCCCGGATCCGCGGGCCCGTCCCGCCGAGGGTCATCAGCACATAGCTGGCGGTCAGGAGGATCTCGAAGCCCACATACAGGTTGAACAGGTCACCGGAGAGGAACGCATTGGACACCCCCGCTACCAGGATCAGATAGGTGGGGTGGAAGATCGAGACCGGCGCATCCCGATCGCCGTCGGCCATGCCCTGACCGGTGGCGTAAATCAGCACGGCGAGGCTCACCGATGAGGAGACCACCAGCATCAGCGAAGAAAACTGGTCCACCACCATCACGATGCCCCATGGCGGGAGCCAGCCGCCCAGGTTGACCGCCGACGTTCCGCCCTCCCAGACGGAGGCCAGCAGCAGACACTCCAGCAGCAGCGTCACGGACAGCAGCGCGATGCTCACCGTCCGTTGCGCACGCGAATGTCGGATCAGCAGGAAGGTGAGGGCCGCCCCGAGGATGGGAAGGAGGACGGCGAGCGGGGCGAAACTGGCAATGTTCACTGTCCGCCTCCTTCCGGATCGGGTAGTTGGACATTCAAGGAACCCGGTTGCTCCTCCGCCGCCGCCTGCTCGGCGTTCAGCTTACGGTCTGCCACCTGGACCGTGGCTTCGGCGCCGGCTGGGACATTGGAGACCCCGTGGCCGTTCGAACCGATCATGGTCAAGGGAAACTCGGAGGTTTCCACCGGGATCACGGAGTCGTCCTCGACGTCGAAGCTGGGAGTCCGCGCCACGCGGCGGTCCTCGGCGTCGTCCTGGATTTCATCCTCGCGGGCCAGCACCCAGGTCCGGTAGATGATGCCGAGCATAAAGGCCGTGACGGCAAAGGAGATCACGATCGAGGTGAGGATGAGGGCCTGAGGCAGCGGATCGTTGTAGTCCCCGGCCGCGGTGTCCTTGCTGAACATCGGCGCCAGGCCGGCGTAACCGCCGGTGGTCAAAATAAGCAGGTTTGTGGCGTTCGTGAGCAACATCAGGCCCAGCAGGACCCGGGTAAGGCTGCGTTCGAGGATCAGGTAGATGCCGCAGGCGTACAAGGCTCCCATGACCGTCAGCAGGGTCAGGTTGACGCTCATGCTTTCCCCTTGGCTGTGGTTTCGGCCGGTACTCCGCCGGGCTCCTGGTCGTCGGCCGGTTCGTGTGACTGTTCCTCGAAATGTTCGTCGATTTCGGCGCCCAGGCTGCGCAGCACGTCCAGGGCCAGGCCGACGACGACCGTGTAGACGCCGATATCGAAGATTGTGGAGGTGACGAACTTGACGTCGCCGAAAACCGGCAGCCAGAACTCGATGATGGCGCTTTGGAACACCTGGCCGCCCAGCAGCAGCGGTACCAGGCCGGATGCCGCCGCGGTGGCCAGGCCAATACCGAGCAGGGTGCCGGCACTGACGGGCGACGCCTCGCGCAGCTCGAAACGACCGCCGGCGAGGTACCGGACTGTGAGGGCCAGCCCGGCGGTGAGGCCACCGGCGAAGCCGCCGCCGGGAAAGTTGTGGCCCGCAAGCAGCAGGTAGATCGAGAAGACGATTATGGAGTGGAAAACCAGCCGCGTGACGACTTCGAAGATGATAGAGCGGCGTTCCGGGGCCAGGGTCCGGCCGGCCACAAGCCATGCATCACGGCTCGAGGCGGCGAAACGTCGGCTGATCGCCAAAGCCGCCTCGTCACGGGTATTGCCGCGTTCGCCTCCGGAATTGCGGCGGCCGACGGACCCCTCGGCCACTGTGGCGGAGGCCCGGATCCCCTCGCCGCGGTTGTGGACGAAGATCAGGCTGGCAACGCCTGTGGCCGCCAGCGCCAGCACGGAGATTTCCCCGAAGGTGTCCCAGGCCCGGATGTCCACGAGGGTCACGTTGACGATGTTCAGCCCGCCGCCGCCCTCGTAGGCCAGTTTGGGGAAATCGAGCGAGACGGGTGCAGCCACCCGGGCGCCGAGGGCGTAGATGGCGACAAAGACCATGGTGATGCCAAACGCCGCTCCGATAATCACCCGGACCACCCGGTATTTGCCGCCGGTCCTGTCGCGCAGTTCCGCCGGGAGGCTGCGCATGGCCAGAACAAAGGCCACGAGGATGATCGATTCCACCAGCATCTGGGTCAGCGCCAGGTCAGGAGCGCCCTGCAGCGCGAACATCAGGGCGATTCCGTAGCCGGTAACGGACACCATCAGGACGGCCAGAAAGCGTTTGTTGGCCCGCACCGCGGCCAACGCCCCGATCACAATTCCTGCGCCCGCCACAATCTGCAGCGGGGAATTGGGGTCAATGAAGTAGAGGTTCGGGGGCACTGGCTTGTTCGCCAGCACAAGGGCCGTCAGCGGAAGGACGAATGCCACGGTCAGGATGACGGAGAGGTAGAAGAACAGCGAGCCGCGCTGGGTCCGGCCGGTAATCCACACTGCGGCGTCGTCGAGCGCGCCGATGGCCAGCTGATAGCTGCGGTCACCGTCAATCCAGCCGGGGACCAATGCCTGGAGCCGGGAGACGGTGTTCCGGCCGTAAAACATGGCCAGGCCCAGGGCGAAGGTGATGGCGGTCAGGCCCAGGCTGGGGGTAAGTCCGTGCCACAGCGCCAGATGGCCGGCAGCGGCCGCTGCATCCTCGCCGTCGGGCACAAACAGTGCAGCGTACGGCTGGATCCAGCCGTCTACCGGCGCAGGCCACAACCCGTAGGCGACGGTCAGTAGGCTCAGGATGGCGGGGGCGGCCAGGAAGGCGGGTCTGATCGGTTTGAAAGGCGTTGTCCTGACGCCGGACTTGACGGCGAACGCGCCCCACATAAACCGTGCGCTGTAGGCGAAGGTCAGGATGGAACCCAGCACCAGGCCGGCCAGGAGCACCAGAGCCCACGGACCGGCCGCCGCGTCGGCGCTGTAGTGGACGAAGGCTTCAAAGACTGATTCTTTCGCGACAAAGCCGGCCAGCGGCGGGATTCCGGCCATTGAGGCGGCCCCGACGGCGGCCACAATGGCCAGCGCCCGGGAGGAACGGTAAACGCCCGAGAGCTTGCGCATATCGCGGGTTCCGGCCTGGTGGTCAATGATGCCCACCACCAGGAAGAGCGTGGCCTTGAACAATCCGTGGGCGAGGAGAAGTGCGAGCCCGGCAAGGGCCGCCTCGGGCGTGCCGAGTCCCACGACCATGGTCAGGAAGCCGAGTTGGCTGACCGTACCGTAGGCGAGGATGAGCTTTATGTCCGTTTGCCGCAGCGCCCGGTAGCCGCCGACCAGCATGGTGGCCAGACCAAGGCCAAGCACCACCGGCAACCAGAACGGGGTTTCCGTGAACCCGGGCGCCAGCCGCGCCACGAGGTAGATGCCGGCCTTCACCATGGCCGCGGCATGCAAGTAGGCGCTCACCGGGGTGGGAGCAGCCATCGCGCCGGGAAGCCAGAAGTGGAACGGAACCAGCGCCGATTTGGTGATCGCGCCCACCAGGATGAGGAGGACGGCGGCAGCAACGGCGCCCGCGGCGGGACCGGTGACGAGCTCAGGCGCCAGGCCCAGAATGGCAGAGATCCGGTAGGTCCCGGCGTTGAAACCGAGGATGATCAGCCCCACGAGCATGGCCAAGCCGCCGGCGGTGGTGACGATCAAGGCCTGCAGGGCGGAGCGCCGAGCGGACAGCCGGGCCCGGGCGTAGCCAATCAGCAGGTAGGACAGGACCGTGGTCAGTTCCCAGAAGATGAACATCAAGAGCAGGTCATCTGCCGTCACGAGTCCGAACATCACCCCGGCGAAGGCTACCAACTGGGCGCCAAATCCACCGAGGTACTCGTCTTTGTCCTTGAAGTACCGGGCACAGTAGACGAGGACCAGCGCGCCGACCCCGAGGACCAGCAGGGACATCACCCAGGCCAGGGCATCCATCCGGAAGGCGAGCTCAAGCTTCAGCTCGGGGATCCATGGCAGGACCTCGGCGGTTCCGTTTCCTGCAACTCCGCCCTGGGCCGCAGCTGCGTTGGCATAAACGGCGCCGTGCTGCAGGACCAGCCAGAGGAACGAACCGGCCGGCACTGCCGCGAGGGCGTAGAAGGAGTTCCGGCCGAACTTTCGGAAGAGCCATGGCGCCACAGCGGCCGCCGCAAAGTGCGCGGCAAGGACTGTGATCACTGGTATCTCCGCAACGTCAGGATTTCATTTATCAACAAGTTGGAGCAGGCGGTGTATTCGTTCGGTTCAGTCCGGACAGTTTACCAAGCGTTGACAAATTCTTTTCCCACGGTAGGCCGGGTCCTGGGCGGACTGCGGATATTATTCACGCTATGAACTCCGCTGCCGTCCCTGAGGCCATGCGCCCAGAATCGGAACTTGAATCCGGGCACCAGGCGTCCCACAAGGGGCGCATCCTCGCGTGGGCGGCCTGGGACTGGGGCTCGGCCGCCTTCAATGCGGTGATGACTACCTTTGTCTTCACCGTGTACCTGACATCCAAAGCCTTCGGCGGCGAGGACCATGCCTCCGCGGTCCTGGGCGGCGGGTTGGCGATCGCCGGTGCCGCCATCGCGCTGCTGGCACCAGTCACCGGGCAGCGATCGGACAACGGTGGCCGGCGCCGGCTGTGGCTTGGGGTCAACACGGCCGCTGTCGCGGTCCTGACAGCCCTGTGCTTTTTTGTTTTCCCGCGCCCTGAGTTCTTGCTGCCAGGGGTGGCACTGATTGCGCTGGCGAACGTGTTCTTTGAGTTTGCCGGCGTGAACTACAACGCCATGCTCGCCCAGATCTCCACCCCTAAGAACATCGGCAAGGTCAGCGGCTTCGGCTGGGGCATGGGATACCTCGGCGGCATCGTGGCCCTGCTGATTGTGCTCCAGCTTTTTGTCCAGCCCGGCTTCGAGTGGTTCGGCGGCTCGACGGCGGACGGCCTGAACATCCGGCTGGTCGCGGTGTTCTCCGCCTTGTGGTTCTTCATTTTCGCGTTGCCCGTTCTGTTCGCCGTTCCGGAACTGCCCAAAACAAGGCAGGGCGCCGCGCTGGGATTCCTTGCCTCCTACGGCCTGTTGCTGCGGCGGATCAAGGCGATCTACCGAACCAGCCCGCACACCATCTATTTCCTTCTTGCCAGTGCCGTTTTCAGGGACGGGCTGGCAGCGGTGTTTACCTTCGGCGGCATCATCGCCGCGGGTACGTTCGGGTTCGAACTCACGGAGGTCATCTTTTTCGCGATTTTCGGAAACGTTGTTGCCGCGGCGGGTGCCATCGTGGGCGGCTTCCTCGATGACCGGATCGGTCCTAAATCGGTCATCACCGGTTCGCTGGCAGGGCTTCTGGTCGCCGGCTCGATGATCCTGGTCCTCGGCAACGGAAACTATTCCCTCTTCGGCATACAGTGGGCCGGCACCACCACGTTCTGGATCTTCGGACTGTTCCTGTGCCTCTTTGTGGGACCGGCACAATCCTCCTCCCGGGCCTACCTGGCCCGGCTTGCCCCGCACGGGGAATCCGGTGAGCTGTTTGGCCTCTACGCCACGACGGGCCGGGCCGTCAGCTTTCTCGCGCCCGCACTGTTTACGCTGTGCATCGCCGTCGCGGCCCCGCTGGTGGAACCCGGCGGGGCGCAGCGCTGGGGCATTCTTGGCATCATGGCAGTGCTCCTGGCAGGGCTGTTGCTCCTTCTTCCGGTCAAGGCACCGGACCGGACCGAGATCGCCGTCGTCCCGGCAGCCTGAACCTCCCCGGAATCCCCTGCGGCGCACTAGGCTGGAGGGATGAATGTGGATGAAACAGACCTTCCGGGACTGGGCCGGCGCAAGGACTTTATGACCGCCTCGGGACGGCGGATCGGCGTTGTGGAACACCGCGAAGGCCAGACTGAACTCATCGTCTCGACCTGGGACGATCCGGACACCTGCCAGGCGTCCATTCCGCTGACAGTCGATGAAGCCGCCGCCCTCGGAAACCTGCTGGGAGGCCAGCGGCTGGCAATGCAGCTTTCCGAGGCACACCGCGAGGTCCCGGGAATCGTCACCCGGCAGTTCTCCATCGCGGCCGACTCCCCGTTCCACAAACAGCCAATGGGCAAAGCCTGCATCCGGACCCGAAGCGGCGCCTCGATCGTCGCGATCATGCGCGAAGGCGAAGTTCTTCCCTCCCCCGGGCCCGACGTCGTCCTGCACCCCGGAGACCTCCTCGTAGCAGTCGGAACGCAAGAAGGCCTGGACACAGCGGCCAGCATCCTGCGCAACGGCTGACAGCATGGACCCGCTCGCACTGACGCTGATCGAACTCGGGGCCGTCGTCTTTTGCCTCGGCCTGCTGGCGAGGCTGGCCGGGCGGATCGGGATGTCCCCTATTCCGCTGTACTTGGTCGGCGGCCTGTTCTTCGGTGCAGGCGGGCTGGTCAAACTCGAGGGTATGCACGAATTCGCGCACCTCTCCAGCGAGATCGGCGTTATCCTGCTCCTGCTTATGCTCGGATTGGAATATACGGCGGCTGAGCTGGTCACCGGGCTGCGGCGTTCCTGGCAGGCCGGTGTCCTGGACCTCGTGCTGAACTTCCTGCCGGGCGCCGTGCTGGCGGCACTGCTGGGCTGGGGCGTTGTAGGGGCGATGGTGATGGGTGGCGTCACCTACATTTCGTCCTCCGGGATCGCTGCCAAGGTGATCACCGACCTTGGTCGAATCGGTAACCGCGAGACTCCGGTGGTGCTCTCGATCCTGGTCTTCGAAGACCTGGCCATGGCGGTGTATCTGCCGGTGCTGACGGCAACCCTGGCCGGCGTGAGTTTCGTGGCCGGACTGCAGACGGTCGGGATCTCGCTCGCCGTCGTGACCATCGTCCTGATTGTGGCGTTACGACACGGGCACCACGTGTCCAAAGCCGTGCACAGCGAGAACTCCGAGGTGTTCCTGCTGAACCTGCTCGGCGCCGCCCTGCTGGTGGCCGGACTGGCAGCGGCCATGCAGGTCTCGGCCGCGGTGGGTGCCTTTATGCTCGGGATCGCCATTTCCGGGGCCACCGCGCACAGCGCCACCCGGATCCTTGAGCCGCTGCGGGATCTCTTCGCAGCCATATTCTTTGTGGTCTTCGGGCTCAACACGGACCCAACGAGCATCCCGCCCGTGCTTGGCTGGGCGTTGCTCCTGGCCATCGTCACCGCTGCCACCAAGATGCTCACCGGGATCTGGGCGGCGAAGCGTGCCGGGATCGGCGTGCCGGGGCGCTTCCGCGCCGGAGCAGCATTAATCGCGCGCGGCGAATTCTCAATCGTTATCGCCGGGCTCGCCGTCGCCTCCGGCGTCGTACCCCAGGAACTCGCGGCCTTGGCCACCGCCTACGTGCTGATCATGGCAGTCACTGGCCCGCTGATAGCAAAGTTTGTGGAACCGGTTGTGGCGATGCTGCGCCGCCCGGCCAAGCCGTCCAGGGTTCGGACTGCGGACGGCATCTAGGCTGGACGCCGCTGCCGCAGGGCGTCCGCGCAGCGGGCCGGGTCAGATGACCGTGCGGTGGAAATTCAAATGGCTCCGGCTCGCCGTCGGGCCGCGCTGGCCCTGATAGCGGTTACCGTACTCGCCGGAGCCGTAGGGGTGCTCGGCGGCCGAGGTCAGCCGGAAGAAGCACAGTTGCCCAATCTTCATACCCGGCCAGAGCTTGATGGGCAGCGTCGCCATATTCGACAGCTCAAGGGTCACGTGTCCGGAAAAGCCCGGGTCGATGAATCCTGCCGTGGAGTGGGTGAGCAGGCCGAGCCGGCCCAGCGATGACTTGCCTTCCAGCCGGGCGGCGATGTCGTCCGGGAGCGTCACTGTCTCGTAGGTGGAGCCCAGCACGAATTCCCCGGGATGCAGAATAAAGGGTTCGCCGGAATCGACCTCCACCAGTCGGGTCAGCTCGGGTTGTTCCTCCGCCGGATCGATGTGGGCGTACTTGTGGTTGTCGAAGAGTCGGAAAAACTTATCGATCCGCACGTCAACCGAGGACGGCTGAACCATGGCAGGGTCGAACGGCTCAAGAACTATCCGGTGGGAAGCTATTTCGGCACGAATGTCGCGGTCAGAGATCAGCACAGTGTCAAAATTACAGCACTCACCGGGAACAGTGGTGTGCCGTCCCGGTGTTACAGTTCCGGTTCCTGCTCCAGCACTGCCTTGAGCTGGTCCAGCTGGCCGACTTCCGCCCTCATCCGACGCCGGAACCGGGAACTCAACCGGGCCAGGAGCCCCCGCGCTTCGCCCTCCAAGGCAAACCGGACGCGGGTACTGGTGCCTTCGGTGCTCAGGTAGTAGCCGCCGCGGGTCCGCTCCGGCCCGGCAAGTACGGTGAACCGGATCTCTGCCCCCGGCCGCGCCTCGGTGATCTCGACGTCGCAGCATTCCGTCCGTCCGGCGGGTGCAGCGAGGCTCTGCCGGTAAACGGCACCCTTGGCCCCGGCCGCGCCCGATACGAGTTCAACGCCGCGGACTCCGTCACGCCAGCTCGGCAGATTGCGGGCATCGAGCAGGAAGTCGTACACGGACATTGCGTCCCGGTGGATCACGACGTCGTACTCTGCAATTGCCACTGAAATCCTCGCTGCGCTGACGGCTGATGGGCGTAGCCCGCTTCCCCGGAACTGCAGCTAACCCCTTCAGGATAATCAGCAAGGCCCCGCCCGCACGGTTCCTGTAACGGGCCTTTATCGAACAGTTATGGGAATCCCCCGGCTGTTTAGTGCTCAGTGGCTCCTCAGGCCTTCCCGGCCATCTGACGCGACTCGCCGTTCTGCCGCCGGTGTAGCGACCAGGTGTGGCCAGCCTGGGAGCGCCGGGCCACGATGTCGCAGGGGCGACGTGTTCGGCGAACGCGCGTGGCTGGGGTAAGGTAAATCTCGTTGTTCCCCGGGACCGGCTTCAGCATTTCGGCCGTTCCCACTGCGGCTGTAGCTCAATGGTAGAGCGCTAGCTTCCCAAGCTTGATACGCGGGTTCGATTCCCGTCAGCCGCTCCACGTCGCCAGGGTTTCTGCGCCTTGGACTCCTCCGGGGCCGTTAGGTCCGTGCCTGTATGGTTCGAAGTCAGGAACCTCTTCGGTTCCGCTACAGGAGCGATCATGGCTGATAAGTCCCCCCGTCAAGCAGCATCCAAGAAATCCGGGAAATCCCTGAAGGAAAAGCGTGCCGACAAAAGGACCGCCGCTTTGCCGCCAAGCTCCCTGGACAAGGCGACCGGCTCGAAGCCGGCCAGTCCGAAGAAAAAGTGAGCGGTCCGACGAACCGCCTTACCCTCGGGGTGCTTGCCAGCACCCGGAAACCTGACGAGCAGCGCCTCCCGATCCACCCTCTCCACTTGGACCGCATAGCCCCGGAACTCCAGCGGCAGCTCATTCTGGAGGAAGGCTACGGCGAGCGCTTCGGCGTCTCGGATGCCCATCTGGCACCACTGGTGGGGCGTATCGTCCCACGCGCCCAGCTTCTCGCCGAGGCCGATGTCGTCCTGTTGCCCAAACCGCAGCCCGAAGACCTTGCCGAGCTCCGGGACGGCCAGGTCCTCTGGGGCTGGCCGCACTGCGTCCAGGACCGGGCCATCACCCAACTGGCGATCGACAAAAAGCTCACGCTGATAGCGTTCGAGGCGATGAACCACTGGGCCAGCGACGGCGGCTTCGGCTTGCACGTGTTCCACAAGAACAACGAACTGGCCGGTTACTGTTCGGTCCTGCACGCCTTGGGGCTAACTGGTTCCACCGGAGACTACGGCCGCCGGCTGAGCGCAGTGGTGATCGGCTTCGGGGCCACGGCGCGCGGTGCGGTCACGGCGCTGAACGCCCATGGCGTACACGACGTCCAGGTCCTGACCAACCGCGGGGTCGCCGCGGTTGGCTCCCCCATCCATTCGGTGCGGATCGCGCAGTTCGACCACAGCGACAAGGCGCCGTTTCTGAGCGAAGTCATCACCGAGCGCGGCCGTGTGCCGCTCGCACCGTTCCTCGCCGGGACGGACATCGTCGTCAACTGCACACTCCAGGATCCGAACGCACCACTGACGTATCTGCGCACGGAGGATCTTGACAAGTTCCGGCCCGGGAGCCTGATCGTGGACGTGTCCTGCGATGAGGGTATGGGCTTCAGCTGGGCGAAAAGCACCACGTTTGCCGAGCCGATGTTCACCGTCGGGGACCATATCGCCTACTACGGCGTGGACCACAGCCCGTCCTACCTGTGGAATTCCGCCAGTTGGGAAATCAGCGAGGCGCTGCTGCCCTTCCTGGAAACCGTGATCAGCGGACCCGAGGAGTGGGCCGCGAACGAGACCATCCGGCGCGCCATCGAGGTCCGCGACGGCGTCGTCCTCAACCCGGACGTACTTCAGTTCCAGCAACGGCATCCGGCGTACCCGCACGGCCCGCTGGCAGGCTGACCGGCCGGGGTTTCCGCTACAAAAACCGGGGGCCGCTGCGCGGATCCACGCAGCGGCTCTCGATCTGCCGTGCGCAACGTTAGGGTGTGGCGGCAGCCGGCCGCCCGCCCGGGTACTGCCCTGTCGCCGGAGCCGCAGCCCTGCGGACGATCTTGACAAGTCTGCGCCGGTCCCGCAGGTCCACCCGGAGCATCAGCTGGTCGCGGCGGGCCAGCACAACGGCGACGGTCGCCGCTGCCAGGGCCGGTACCGCGCCGGAAACCAGGATGGCCGTGTGCGGATCCACGTGCTCTGCCAGCCAGCCGAGCATGGGCCCGCCAATGGCCTGCCCGCCGATCAGAACCATAATGTACAGGCTCATCACGCGTCCGCGGATTGCCATGTTTGAGCTGATCTGGACCAACTGGTTGGCGGCGGTCAGGAACATCAGGCACCAGAACCCGGCCAGCACCATCGCCGCCGCGAACCATACGATGGAAGGCGCCAGCGCCGCCAGGCAAAGCATAAGCCCGTACATTCCGGCGGCGAGCATCACCGAACGCAGCCGCAGCTCACGCCGGCGGGCGGAGGTGATGGCCCCGGCCAGCGCCCCGAGGGCCACCGTCCCGTTGAGCACCCCGTAGCCGCCGGCGCCGACGTCGTACACCCGGTCCGCGAAAGCGGCAAGCAACACCGGCAGGCTCATCGCGAACACGGCGACGAAGGCCGCCATCAGCCACGGCCAGTAGATGGTTGGTTTGCTCAGCGCATAGTTCAGCCCTTCACGCAGCATTCCCTTGCGCTTGGGCACGGGTGCGCTGGTGTGCAGCTGGTCCTTCCGCAACGTGAGCAGCATGGCAACTGTCGAGCAGCACGCGATGGCGTTCGCGGCGAATGCCCAGCCGGCGCCCACCGCGGTGATCAGCAGGCCTGCGAGCGCGGGTCCGATCAGCCCGCCGAGCTGGAACGTTGTGGAATTCACGCTGATGGCGTTCCGGAGATAGGCCGGGCCCACGAGTTCGTTGACAAAGACCTGCCGCGCGGGCTGGTCCAGCACTGTCACCAGGCCCAACGCCAGGGCGATCACGTAGACGTGCCACACCTCAATCTGCTGGCTGAGTGCCAGCACGGCAAGAACGGCCGCCAGCGCCGCCGCCACCGACTGGCACAGCATCAGAATCCTGCGCTTCGCGAACCGATCCGCCATCATCCCTGCCCACGGCCCCAGAAACAACGACGGCAGGAACTGCAGGGCCACGGTGATCCCGACGGCGGTGACGGAACCGGAGAGTTGGAGGACCAGCCAGTCCTGCGCAATCCGCTGCATCCAGAGGGCGATGACGGCGATGAAATGGCCGATCGCGAAGATGCGGAAATTGCGGACCTTCAACGATATGAAGGTGTGGCGCCACGGCAGCCTTTGGCTTACGACGGCGACAGGCTGGGTAACGGCGTCCGGCAGTGCGGTGACGGTGGCCTCTGACGGCGGTGGGGGTGCCACGGAGTGTCCTCAAGGGAGCGGGGTGAATGGGGATGCCTTAACGCTAAGCTGGCCGCAATAGATTGCGGAAGCTTATTCACCGCATAACTCGCATTACGTAACGCAATGTGGTGCGGGAACGCGCGCACGGCCAGGGAGGCCTCATGTTTGAACCTGCCCAGCTGCGGTCCTTCCTGGCCGTGGCTGAGACTCTGAGCTTTACCAAGGCCGCGGAACGGCTGGGCCTGGCACAGCCGACGGTCAGCCAGCATGTCCGCAAGCTGGAAACCGCCGCAAAACGGGTCCTCGTGGCGCGGGACACCCGGGACGTGCGCCTCACCGACAACGGGGACGCGATGGCAGGTTTCGCCCGGAGCATCCTCTCCGCCCATGATGCGGCGGCACGCTATTTCTCCGGATCGGCCATGCGCGGACGGCTGCGCTTCGGTACCGCCGACGACCTGGCCATCACCGGGCTCCCGCGGATCCTGCGGGAGTTTCGGCAGGTCTACCCGCAGATCAACCTGGAACTGACAGTGGGCCAAAGCGACCAGCTCTACAAGCGGCTCAATGCCGGCCAACTGGACCTGGTCTTCGTCAAATGGGTTGCCGGGGCCAAGGACGGCACGGTGGTGCAGCAGGACTCGTTCGCCTGGGTCGGCTTGGAGCAGACCTCGCTGGATCCGACCGAGCCGGTGCCGCTGATTGCCTACCCCGCCCCCAGCCTCAGCCGGAAGCTGGCCATCGACGCGTTGGAGTCCGCTGGCAGGACTTGGCGGATCACCTGCGCAACCCGGCAGATCAGCGGGGTGCTGGCCGCGGTCCGGGCCGGGATCGGGGTGGCGGTCATGCCGTCCTCGCTGGTGCCGGAGGACCTCAAGATCATCACCCGGCGCTTTGACCTGCCCCCGGTGGGCGACGTGGACTTCACCCTGATCCGAAATCCGCTGGCCAACACCGAGGTGATTGAGGCCTTGACCCAGACGATCGCCGGCCGGCCGCTGAAGCGCTCCGCTTGAACGGACCCGCCGGCGTCGGGGCCGGAAGCAGCGGCGCAGCCGGGGATACCTGCCCAGCGCCTGCGCCGATCCGTTGCGGCCTACGCGACCCGGCGCTGTACCTACTTGGATTGCATACTTACGCATACCATTGATCCACCCGGATTCGTGGCATATCCTGAGTACGTTAACGGTCAAGCAGCGGCCAACTACACCGATTCAACAAACGGATGCTGTATCTGGGTCTGCCGCACGGCGACTTCCGGAGGCGTTCGGGATAGGCCGACAATGACGCCAGCCAATAACCCCCACCACAGTCCGCTCACCGCAGTATCGTCAGGCGGTGGCCTGAAGACTGCGAGCCCGCTCTCCCAAGCCGTGCACCGCGGCTCATCCGCCCACCACCCCCGCGGGGGCCAGCTGAACCCTCACTTGCCCACCCTTGTTGAGGCCGACTATGTGGGCAGCCCGTTCTGCGAACGCTGCGGGAACGACGAGTTCATCTACCTTGAGACATTTGTTCCTGCCACGCACCGGAGGGACGGCTCCATCAACAAGCTGGGCGAAGTCACCTACTTCTGCTCCGGATGCGACGACTTCTCCGCCCATGCGGTGCCTGCCTCGTGGGTTCCGCCAGGCTGGTACTTCGGCTGAGTCCGGTCCGGGGCACGCCGCGCCCCAAAATCAATGAGCCGGGCGACCACTATTGGAGGGTGGTCGCCCGGCTTGTTTAATCCGCCTCCCGGGAGGCAATGCCTTAGATCAGTGCGTCGGTGATGTGGTTGGGGGTGCCGAACCGGTGGGCGGTGATGCTGATGGCTTGCTCGTGCAGGAAGGGCAACAGGTCAACATGTCCGGATTCGGTAGCCGGCTGGTGGTAGATGGCGAGATCGGGGCGTCCGCCGGTGGCCTGGGCCAGGACTGTGTGGTTGCCGCCAAGGAGCCTGATCCGTGTGGTTGTTGTTGTCTTCGCGGCGGCGAGCCAGTCGGCGTCGTTCTGCACTGTGGTGTCGATGCCGAGGCCGGAGAAGACCGTGTGCAGCTTGGCGGGCAGCGCCTCGCCGCTGGACACCGTCAGGGTTGAGCCGGCGAGGACTCCGGCCGCGACGGTCCGGACAAGGTGGGTGAGGGGTTCAGCGTCGGAGCGGCGGATGGTCACGGGCAGGGGCCGGTAGCGGAAGATGTTCCGCTCGGCGGCCAGCCCGGTGGCGTCCCTGGCGGTGCCAAACTCGTCCGCCCAGGCGCGGGCGTCCGAGCCCAGTGCACGCTGCAATGATTCGAATTCGACGGCGGCCATCTCGCTCCGGGCAGCCTGCAGGATCCGCTGGACGCCAGGGTGCCCTGGTTCGGTGCTTTGGGCCGCGGAGCTGGGCTTGCTGGTCCAGGTGCCGAGTCCGGTCAGGTAGTTTGGACCGCCGGCCTTGGTGCCGGCGCCGACGGCGGATTTCTTCCAGCCGCCGAAGGGCTGGCGCTGCACAATGGCGCCGGTGATACCGCGGTTGACGTACAGGTTGCCCGCCTGGACGGTGTCAAGCCACAAGCCGACTTCCTCCGGATCCAGGGAGTGCAGACCGGACGTGAGGCCGTAGTCGATCTGGTTCTGGATCGCGATTGCCTCGTCCAGGGTGTCCGCGGTCATAACCCCGAGCACGGGGCCGAAGAATTCGGTGAGGTGGAAATATGAGCCGCGGCGCACGCCGTTGCGCACGCCCGGGCTCCAGAGCCTGCCGGTGTCATCAAGTTTCCGGGGCTCCACTGCCCAGGACTCGCCTTCGCCGAGTGTGGTGAGGGCGCTGAGCAGCTTGCCGTTGGCGGGTTCGATGATCGGGCCCATCTGGCTGGCCGGATCCTCCGGGTACCCCACCTTCAAGGACGTCACGGCGTCGACCAACTGGTGGTGGAAGCGCCTGGATTTCGCCACCGAGCCGACGAGGATCACCAGCGAGGCCGCAGAGCACTTCTGCCCGGCGTGGCCAAACGCGGAGTACGCGACGTCTTTGGCGGCGAGGTCGAGGTCCGCGCTCGGGGTCACAATAATGGCATTCTTACCGCTGGTCTCGGCGAGCAGGGGCAGGTCCGGGCGGAACGAACGGAATAATTCGGCCGTTTCGTAGCCGCCGGTGAGGATCACCCGGTCCACCGCGGGGTGGCCGATCAGCTGCCGGCCCAGCTCCCGCTCGCCGAGCTGAACCATGGTCAGGACGTCTCTCGGGACGCCGGCTTCCCACAGGGCCTCGACCATCACGGCGCCGCTGCGGCAAGCCTGCCTGGCGGGTTTGATGACAACGGCGGAGCCTGCGGCCAGGGCCGCGAGGGTAGAGCCGGCCGGGATGGCTACCGGGAAGTTCCACGGCGGCGTCACGACCGTGAGTGTGGCCGGCACGAAGGTGGCGCCGTCGACGTCGTCGAGTTTGCGGGCCGATTCGGCGTAGTAGTGCGCGAAGTCAACCGCCTCGCTGACCTCGGGGTCACCCTGGTCGATGGTCTTGCCGGTCTCGCTCGCCATGACCTCAAGCAGCTCAGCGCGGCGGGATTCCAGGACGTCGCCGGCGCGGTGCAGGATTTCGGCCCGCTCGGCTCCGGACAGTGCGCCCCAGGCCTTGCCCTTCGCCACGGCGGTCGCGATGACGGTCTCAAGGCTAGCCTCGTCATGGATGGTGGCCGCTTCCACGGCCGCGTTGCCCAGAGTCGAGTGCGGAACCCGCTCCAGGATGGCCCGGCCCCAATCGCGGTTCGCCGGCAGCGACGGATCGGTGTCCGGGGTGTTCGCAAAGGCGTCGCGCGGCATCGGCATGGCCGGGAGTGCGCGGTTCTGCCGCCTGTTCGGGCCGGGCACCGTGCCGTCCAAGTCGGCGAGGGAGGCGAGGAAGCGCTCCTTCTCTCGCTCGAAGAGGGAGCGGCTTTCTGGGGAGTTCCCCCCGAGTTCGAACACGGCGGACATGAAGTTTTCCTGGCTGGCGCCTTCCTCGAGGCGGCGGATCAGGTACGCGATCGCGACGTCGAACTCGGCCGGGTGCACCACTGGTGTGTAGAGCAGCAGCGAACCGACGTCCTTCCTGACCGCTTCCGCCTGGCCCTGGGCCATCCCCAACAGCATCTCGAACTCGATCCCGGACTCCACACCGCGCTGTTTGGCCAGCAACCAGGCGAACGCAATATCGAAGAGATTATGACCGGCCACACCGATCCGGATGTTCCCGATCCGGTCCGGGTGCAGCGCGTAATTGATGACGCGCTTGTAGTTGGTATCCGAATCCTGCTTCGTTCCCCAGGTGGCGAGCGGCCAGTCATGCAATGACGCTTCGACCTGCTCCATCGGCAGGTTCGCGCCCTTCACCACACGGACCTTGACCGCGGCGCCCCCGCCGGCGCGGCGCGCGGCAGCCCAGTCCTGCAGCCTGACCATCGCGGACAGCGCGTCCGGGAGGTAGGCCTGGAGCACAATGCCGGCCGCCAGGTTCTTGAACTCGGGCTTATCAAGGATCCGGGTGAAGACCGCGATGGTCAGATCCAGATCCTTGTATTCCTCCATGTCCAGATTGATGAACTTCGCCACCGGGAAGGACGCCGCCCGGGCGAACAGCGGGGTCAGCTTCTCCACCACATGCTCCACGGCCTCATCAAACGCCCACGGCGAGTGCGGGGCGACCGTCGAGGAAACCTTGATCGAGACGTAGTCAACGTCCGGACGGGCAAGGAGCGTATGGGTGCCCTCAAGCCGGCGGGAGGCCTCGTGCTCACCGAGCACTGCCTCGCCCAGGAGATTGACGTTGAGCTTGATGCCGTCCTTGCGGATCTTCGCGATGGCGGGACCGAGCTTGGCGTGGGTCGCGTCAACGATCAGGTGCCCCACCATCTCACGCAGCACCCGGCGTGCGATCGGGATAACCAAGCGCGGCAGCAACGGGGCCATGGTGCCGCCGAGCCGGACGGCGCCGCGCATGTACCAGGGCAGGAAAGCGGGCACCTTGGGTGCCAGCGCCGCGAGGTTCCGCGCTGCAACTCCCAGGTCCTCGGGACGGACGACGCCGTCGACGAATCCGACGGTGAAGTCGAGGCCGTTCGGGTCCTTCAACACCCCGGCGAGCTGGGCGGCCGAGGCATCAACCGGAACGCTTGCCGCCGCGGACAGCCAGCGACGCACCAACCCGATCGTCTCTTCCGACAGGGCGGTGGCCTCAAGGACCGCAGAGTCGTCCGAAAAGGTTGTCTGCTCGGCCGCGTTGCCGGCCTTCACACCGGACTCCGTTGAAACGTTGGTCATGGCTGCACTCGTTCTTTCTCAAAAATGTGGACCGTTCTTGTTTCAGTATGCGACCGGATTTTCATAAGATAAAGCGATGTTTTTCGAGCAATACTGGTCAGAAAATCGAACGTTTTGCCCGCCACGCCAAACGACCCTCCCTCACCTCCGGCGCTGATTCGCACGGCCCTCCCTCACTTCCGTCGGGAAACCACGAAACCCTCTCCCACAAGATGAGAGAGGGTTCGCCGATCGTGGACCGGAGTTGAGGGAGCGTCGGGGGAAACACGACCGGAGCTGAGGGAGCGTCGGGGCTAGCCGATGTGGCGGTGCATCTCCACGGCTTCTTCGTGCCGGGGGCTGTCGGGATTCATCAGTGAGTGCTTTCGGCCGTAGCCGAAGTAGATGACAAGACCAACGACGAGCCAGACGCCGAATCGCAGCCAGGTCTCCCAGTGCAGTTGAAACATCAGGAACCCGGAAGCCAGTACACCGAAGGCCGGAACGAGGGGCATCAGCGGCAGCCGGAACGTGCGCGGGGCGTCGGGTTTTTTGTAGCGGAACACGATCACCGAGAAGCAGACGACGACGAACGCGGCCAGGATGCCGATGTTGGTCAGGTCGGCGACTGCCTTGATCGGGAATACCCCGGCCAGCAGTGCCGAAGCGACGCCGGCAATCCAGGTCACGCGCTGCGGGGTGCCGTGGCGGTCGGTCTTGGCGAACCAGCCGGGGAGCAGGCCGTCGCGGCTCATCGAGAACCAGACGCGGGTGACGCCGAGCAGGAAGGTGAGCATCACGGTCAGGATCGACAGCACGGCAAAGACCGAGATAATCGTGGCGATGACCGGCAGGCCGACACCGTTGAACGCGGAGGCGAAGCCGGCCTTGGGGTCGATGTCCTTGAAATTCTGCATGCCGGTGAGCACCAGGGTGGCGGCAACGTACAGGAGCATCGCGATGATCAGGGACATAATGATGGCCTTCGGCATGTGCTTCTTGCCGTCGGTCGCCTCTTCCGCTGCGGTACTCATGGCGTCGTATCCGAACACTGCGAAGAACACGGTGGCCGCGCCTGCCACCACCGGACCGAAGCCGCTGGGCATAAACGGGTTGTAGTTCCCCGTGTCGATGTAGAAGATGCCCAGGCCGATGATGAACAGGATCAGGACCACCTTGATCCCTACGGCTACAAGTTCGAAGCGGCCAAAAGTCTTGGTGCCGCGGGACAGGATCCAGGTCACGAGCAGGCAGACGGCGATCGCCGGGAGGTTGATGATTCCCCCGGTGCCCTCGTCCGGCGTCGCGGTCATCCAGGCGGGCATGTGCACGCCGATGCCGGTCAGGAACGCATCGAAATACCCGGAAATGCCGATGGCCACAACAGCCACGATCGCAATGTACTCCAGCAGCAGGTCCCAGCCGATGAACCAGCCGATGATTTCCCCGAGGGCCACGTAGCCGTACGTGTATGCCGAGCCGGCCCGGGGGATCATTCCGGCGAATTCCGCGTAGGACAGCGCGGCAGCCGCGGAGGCGAGGCCCGCGATCAGGAAGGAAAACAGTACGGCCGGTCCGACGCCGGGTTCGGACTCGCTGCCATGGGCCACCAGGCCCGCCAGGGAAAAGATGCCGACGCCGATGATACCGCCGACGCCGATGGCCGTCAGCTGCCATAGCCCAAGGCTCTTGAAAAGCCCGCTATGAAGGCTTTCTTCCTCGATGTCGTCGATTGGCTTGCGCCGCAAGATCGACCTGGTCATGTCTTGTGCGTTCATTTTCAGGGTCTCCCGTTTGGTGTGGCACCCATCAACCCACCCTGTGATGGGGGTAACTCAACGACAACAGTATGCAAGCCGGATTGCATTAGATAAAGTGAATTCTCCTAATCAATAACCATTAGATTTCACAAAGGAATAGCGATGCTGGATGTCCGGCGATTGCGCCTGTTGCGCGAACTGAAAATCCGCGGCACCCTGGTCGCGGTAGCGGAAGCGCTGCAGTACAGCCCGTCGTCGGTGTCGCAGCAGCTGGCACTGCTGGAAAAGGAGGCCGGCGTCGAACTGCTTCGCAAAACCGGTCGCCGGGTTCAGCTCACCCCGCAGGCCGAAGTCCTGGTAGCCCACACGGCCCATTTGCTGGAAACGCTGGAACAGGCCGAGGCGGACCTGGCAGCCTCCCTCACGACAGTGACCGGCACCGTTCGGATGGCCGTTTTCCAGTCCGCGGCGCTGGCACTGATGCCTGACGCGCTCACCCGTATGTCCTCACGCTATCCCGAGGTGAGGGTTGAAATGACCCAGCAGGAACCCGAAACGGCACTCCACGAAACGTGGGCCCGCGATTTCGACCTGGTGATTGCCGAGCAGTACCCCGGACACGCAGCACCCCGGTATGCCGAGCTCGACCGCGTCCGGCTCACAGGCGATGCGATCCGCCTCGCGGTTCCGCCCGCCGCCGCCGACCGCGCGGCAATAACGTCCCTCGCGGAGACCGCCGGGATGGCGTGGGTGATGGAACCCCGCGGGGCCGCGTCGCGGCATTGGGCAGAGCAGGCTTGCCGCAGCGCCGGCTTTGAGCCCGACGTCCGGTTCGAAACGGCTGACCTGCAGGCGCAGATCCGGCTGATCGAATCCGGCAACGCCGTGGCCCTTATGCCTGACCTCGTCTGGACCGGAAGAGGCACGACGGCGGATCTGATCACCCTGCCGGGTGATCCGCACCGGACCATCTTCACTTCGGTGCGGCGTTCCAGCGTCAAGCGCCCGGCAATCCTGGCCGCGCGAGAGATCCTGGCCGAGACCGCCGCGTCCATCCCGCCCGCGGGCCCGTAATATGGCGGGTCGGCGCCCCCTGGCGCACAGCGCCGCCGGCGGACCGGCGCTAGACTGGTGGCGTTATGAACCGCACAATATTCAAGTCCAAAATCCACCGCGCCACGGTCACGCACGCGGACCTCCACTACGTCGGATCGGTCACCGTGGACCTGGATCTGCTGGACGCCGCCGACATCCTTCCCGGCGAGCTGGTATCCATCGTCGACGTCACCAACGGTGCCCGGCTTGAGACGTACACAATCGCCGGCGAGCGCGGTTCCGGGGTCATTGGCATCAACGGTGCCGCCGCACACCTGATGCACGAGAACGACATCATCATTCTGATCACCTACGCCCAAATGACCACGGACGAGGCCAAGGCCTATCGTCCCAGGGTGGTCCATGTGGATAAGGACAACAACATCGTCCAGATCGGCTCCGACCCCGCGGAGGCTCATACGCCGGGGACCATGCGTCCGCCGTTCGCGCTGGATAACGCAACACTTAGCTGACGCCGAGCCGCCGCGCCGGCGGAGTGTCCACGCCGTAACGGGCACCAGGAGTAAATAAAGCTGATTACTCTTGGCAGGTGACTGCCACCCTATGCCTGACGCCGACGGCCACCACATGCTAGGCGTTCTCGCCGGATTCTTTGTGGTGTGGTGCATCATCCTGGTGGGCATGTTCGTCGGCCGGCGCGGGATCCTGGGTACGAACGCCCGCTCCGTGCTCAGTGCGTTGACCTTCTTTGTTGCCAGCCCCGCACTGCTTTTCGAAACGCTCGGCAAGGCTCGTCTGGACGACGTCTTCGCGGCGCCCCTGCTGGTCACAGCAGCCGGTGCCATCACCACTGCGGCGCTTTTCTTCGTCATTGTCCGCGTCCTCCTGAAGCGTTCCGTGCCGGAATCGCTGATGTCCTCGATGGGCGCCTCGCTGGCCAATTCCGCCAACCTAGGCATCCCGATCGCCGCCTTCGTCCTTGGCGACGCCAGCTACGTGGCTCCCCTGCTGATCTTCCAGCTGGCCTTCTTCACGCCGCTGTTCCTGATGGCCCTCGACGCCACGACAAGCAACCACCGGACCACACCGCTGGGTTTCGGGCTGATGATCCTGCGAAATCCGATGATCGTGGGCTCCGGACTCGGCCTGCTCGTGGCGGGGACCGGCTGGCGGGTCCCCGATCTCGTGATGCAGCCAATCCACCTGATCGGCGGCGCCGCGATTCCGGCCATGCTGATCGCCTTTGGCATGAGCCTCAATGGGTCCCGGCCCCTGCAGGCCTCTGCGGGCCGGCGTCTCGACACCCTGCTGGCAAGCGGGTTCAAGCTCGTTGTGCATCCCGCGCTGGCTTACGTTTTCGCGCGCTTCCTCCTTGGCATGGAAGAGCAAGAGCTATTTGCGGTGGTGGTCACGTCGGCGTTGCCCACGGCGCAGAACGTGTTCGTTGCCGCAAGCCGCTACCAGACCGGGCTCACGGTCGCGAAGGACACCGTGCTCGTCACCACAGTCGTCGCAGTGCCCGCCATGATCTGCGTGGCACTGCTCCTCGCCTGATACCGGCCAGGCCGTGCCCGGGTTGTTTCCCGCGCCGGTAGGCTGGGACCGGCTTTAGCCGGCCCGCGGAGATCCGGGGCACCAGCACAATATGGGGACAAAATGCACACACTCAGAACGCGCAGCAGCGGCGCACCCGGCGCCGTCGACTGGATCGTTTCCGGGCTGGCGGGACTGCTGCTGGTCTCAGCCACGGCCTGCGCCGCACCCGGGACGGGTCCGGCCGCCGCCCCGGCGGCCACCGCAGGCGCTACAGCACCGGCGGAGCCAGGGACGCCGGCGCCGGCCACCTCGCCCGCGGACATCACCGCCGGCCCGCGCGCCGGCAACGCCCTGGACGAATTGGCCACGATTCCGGTCAAGGGCCGGGCACCCAAGACGGGTTACTCACGCGAAGAGTTTGGCCAGGCCTGGGCCGACGTCGACCGCAACGGGTGCGACACCCGCAACGATGTGCTGCGCCGGGACCTGACAGCCCTCGCCCTCAAGCCCGGCACCGGGGAGTGTGTGGTCCTCTCCGGCGTCCTGAACGACCCGTACACGGGGACCCTGATCAATTTCCTCCGCGGCAGCACCACCAGCGCCGCCGTACAGATTGACCATGTGGTGGCCCTCAGCGACGCCTGGCAAAAGGGCGCCCAGCAACTCACCGCGGCCCAGCGGCTGTCCCTGGCCAACGACCCGCTGAACCTGCTCGCGGTGGACGGCCCCAACAACCAGCAAAAGAGCGACGGCGACGCCGCGACCTGGCTGCCGCCAAACAAAGCCTTCCGCTGCGACTATGTTGCCCGGCAGATCTCCGTCAAGTCCGGCTACGGCCTGTGGATCACCCAAGCCGAGCATGATGCGATGGCACGGATCCTCGGCGGCTGCCCGGACGCAACAATCCCTGCCGGCACAGGTACGGCCACCCCCAACACGCCGTCCCCGGCGGCGCCAGTTCCCGCAGCCCCGGGCCCCGCAGCGCCGGCCCCTGCGGCCGTGTTCTACGCGAACTGCGCCGCTGCCCGGGCGGCCGGGGCCGCGCCGCTGCGATCCGGCCAGCCAGGCTACCGCGAGCAGATGGACGGCGACCGCGACGGGGTCGCCTGCGAATAGGGATGTCGGGGTCCGGAACCTAGTTCTTCGGCAGCGCGTCCAGCAGACGGGCGCACCGGATGAAACCCAGGTGCGAGTACGCCTGCGGATGGTTTCCCAAGTGCGTTTCGGTGCCCGGGTCGTACTCCTCCGGCAGCAGCCCGGTCGGCCCAAACAGATTGACCAGCTGGTCGAACAGGTCCCATGCCTCCTCGATGCGCCCCACCGCCACGTACGCCTCAATGAGCCAGGTGGTGCAGATGTGGAAGCCGCCCTCCAGTCCGGGCAGCCCGTCGTCGTAGCGGTAGCGGAACACCGTGGGGCCCACCCGCAGCTCCCGTTCCACCGCTGTGACGGTGTCCAGGAAGCGCTGGTCGGCGACGTCCAGGAGGCCGGAGAGCCCAATGTGCAGCACCGCAGCGTCCAGATCCGGGCTGTCATAGGCCACCGTGTAGGACGCGGCGCTCTCATCCCAGCCCTCGCGCAGGACTTCGTCCCGAATGAGAGCCGCAGTGGGCGCCCACTGCGGCAGCGGCGTCCGTCCGTGCCGGGCGGCGGTGCGCAGCGCCCGGTCCAGAGCCACCCAGCACATCACCTTGGTATATATGTGGTGCCGGGGCGCCCGCCGGGCTTCCCAGATTCCGTGGTCCGCCTCCTGCCAGCGGGTTAGGACGGCAGCCGCCATCTGGACCATCAGCTCCCAATGGGCCTCGGCCAGTTCCCCCTGCCGCGCGCTCAGGGCATCGATGAGCTCGGCGATCGGCCCGAAGACGTCAAGCTGCACCTGATGGTCGGCGGCATTGCCGATCCGCACCGGCCGGGAGCCCGCGTAACCGGGCAGGCTCTCGATAATAGCCTCGGTTGACAGCGGAGCCCCGGTAACCGAATACAGCGGGTGCAGCCACTCCGGGCCCGGAGAGTGGGCAAGGATCCGGCCCAGCCAGGCGAGGAACCCCTCAGCCTCCGACGTCGAGCCGAGGTCCACCAGCGCATTAACAGTCATCGAGCCGTCCCGCAGCCAGCAGTACCGGTAGTCCCAGTTCCGCGTGCCGCCGATCCCCTCCGGCAGGGAGGTGGTGGGCGCCGCCAGCACCGCACCGGTGGGCTCGTGCACCAGGGCCCGGAGCACCAGGGCGGACCTGCGGACCAGGGACGGTTTCACCGCGGGCAACTGCAGCGCCTGCACCCAACGCCGGGAATGATGCGCGACGGCGGCACGGCGGGAGTTTTCCTCGGGCGGCGCCGCGCGGTGGAGTTCCGTGTCGCCGCAGCGCAGGTTCAGCACCACCGGACCGTGCCGCAACTCAACCTCTGCAGTCGCGGTGGCGTGGCGGCCGTCGGAGGTGATCCTGAAGCTGGCACCTGGGGCAAGCAGGATCATCGGGTCGGCGGTCCCCACCACGTGCAGCTCTGATCCACGGGCCTCCATGCTGAAGTGCGCGTTGGCGTAGTCCGGACGGGGCGCAAAGACAATCCGCGCAGTCCCCGTTCCGGAGAGCACCCGGACCAGGCTGGTGACACCCTCCGGCGCCGGTTCCAGGTAGTCGGTGACTGTCACGTCGGCCCAGCGGGTTTCCACGATCATCGTGCTGTCCACATAGCGCTGCCCCAGGACCTGCGAGGCCTTGACCGGTTCGACCGAAAAGTGGCCGGCAGCGTCACCGCCGAGCAGATGCGCAAAGAGCGATCCGGAATCCGGCAGCGGGTGGGTCATCCAGCAGATTTTGGCATCCGGGGTGATAAGGGCAGTGGACGAGCCGTTGCCGATCATGGAGTGCCGCTCCAGTCCGACGGCGTCCTCTCCGAAGAGCCAGGCCCGCCGCAGTTCAAAGAGGATGGCCAGCACCCGGGCGAAGGACTCGGGGTCCGGAAGCCGATGCGGCGCCAGGGTGGGTCCCGCCCCCACCCGCAGCGCCATGTCCGGCCCGCGCAACGTCGCCATTGCCAGCTCATCGCTCGCAGCGTCTCCCGCGTAGAGGGCTGCGCTGACGCCGAGCATGGAGCGCAACTGTTCCAGGGCGGCTGCCTTGGCCGGTTCCACCACGGAAAGGTCCAGCACCGAACCGTCCACAATCAGGGCCAGCCCATGCGCGCGGGCTATCACCTGCGCTTGCGCGGTGGCGAGCGCAACGACGTCGGCAGCGGCCGGGCGGGTGTGCACCGACACTGCGACGGGTTTCCGTTCGATGGTGATTCCCCGGTAGGCGCCCACAGTTTCGGCAAGGGCCTGGCTGGCTTGCTGCAACACGGATTCGGTGGCCAGGGACAGGCCGTGGGCATAACCCATGTCGAACTCGGCACCGTGCGAGCCGACCAGGTGGACCTCGGCCGGGAGCCGGGAGACTGCGGCCAGGTCGCGCAGGGAACGCCCCGAGATGACGGCGGCATGGGTGTTGGGGAGCGCCGCCAGCGCACGGAGGGCAATCGCCGCGCTGCCCAGCGGCAGGGTCTCGGTGGAAATGCCTTCCGCCGCGCACAGGGTCCCGCCGTAGTTGCACGCCACCAGCAGCGCCGGGGTGCGGGCCAGGATTTTAAGTTCCGCCAGGAGTTGTGGCGTCAGCCCGTCGTCGGCGGCGTTGGTCTGGACGAAGGCCCGGAGCAGGCCCAGCGGCAGGGACTTCGTCAGGAGGGCAGAGTCCGCCAGGGACTGGTTGAGCGGAGTGGGCATGTGCGGAGTCCTTTGGTTAGTCCCCCATGCCTGCCTTGAGTGCGCCCGCTGCCGGGCGTACTCCCAGTATTCGCTGCACCCCGTTTCCCTCGGGTGTCCCGGCGGTTGCAGTTATGTAAATTCCGCAACCGCCGGTACCGCATCGGACGTCGACGGTGGCTGGACGCCGGAGCCTAGACCCGCACGAGTCCTGCGACGTCGGCCAGAAGCTGTACCGAACGCAGCCGGGAATCGGTGGCATTGCTCTGGTGCGCGACGATCAGCTCGTCGGCGTCAGCATGCGCGGCGAATCCGTCCAGGTATTCCAACACGGCGTCGGGGGTGCCCACGGCCGAGTACTTCATCATCTGGGCGATGTGCTGGCCCTGCGGCGACTCCAGGACCATGTCCGCCTCGTCGTCGCTGAATTCGCGGCCGTTGCCGAAGAACAGTGAGACCCTGGCGCGTTTGGTCGCTTGGAAGTTCTGCTGCGCCTCGGCTGCGGAATCCGCCGCGATCACGTTGACGCCGGCAATCACGTGCGGGGCGTCCAGCTGCGCGGAGGGCTGGAAGTCGCGGCGGTAGATGGCTACGGCGTCCCGCAGCGCGTTCGGCGCAAAATGCGAGGCGAAGGCGTAGGGCAGGCCCAGCTGCGCAGCGAGCTTGGCGCCGAACAGGGAGGATCCCAGGATGTACAGGGGGACGTTGGTGCCCTTGCCCGGGGTGGCTTCCACGCCCTGGATGCGGGTGGGGCCGGTCAGGTAGCCCTGGAGTTCCAGCACGTCCTGCGGGAAGCTGTCCGAAGACATCGGGTCGCGGCGCAGGGCACGAAGCGTATTCTGGTCGCTGCCGGGCGCACGGCCCAAGCCAAGGTCGATCCGTCCAGGGTGCAGGGTCTCGAGGGTGCCGAACTGCTCGGCGATAGTCAGCGGTGAGTGGTTTGGCAACATCACCCCGCCGGCGCCGAGGCGGATACTTTCGGTGTGCGCGGCAACGTGGGCGATCAGCACACTGGTGGCCGACGAGGCGATGGCCGACATGTTGTGGTGCTCGGCGTACCAGACGCGCCGGTACCCCAGCTTCTCGGCGAGTTGCGCCATGGCCACGCTTCCCGCCAGGCTCTCGGCCGCCGTCTGGCCCTTACCGATGGTTGCCAGGTCAAGGATGGAAAGCGGAACAGTCACGGAAAAGCCGGCCTTTCGTAGCGGGGAATTCTCAGTAGCCGCACCGGATCCCGGTGCGGGCACACTGTAGACAACGACGCCGGGCCCCGGGATATTTCTGTGCCAGCTGTGGCGTCCCCCATGCTCTTTCCGGGCTGAGGCTCAAGGAGGGGGATAGTTGCAGCCCCGTCCGCCGGAGCCGAACTCCGGCACTGCGACGCGTCCGGAATACTCAGCTGGCTCAGGGAGTTGCCGCCCCTATGAGCCATAACAACTCACAGCATCCGCAAACATCCGCCACGATCGCACTCAAGGACCTGGGCACCGTCCATCGGCTGGGATTCGGCGCCATGAGGATTGTTGGGGACGGCGTCTGGGGCGAGCCAGCCGACCGCAACGCCGCCATCGCCGTCGTCCGCCGTGCGGTTGAGCTCGGTGTCGACTTCATTGACACCGCTGATTCGTACGGGCCCAATATCAGCGAGGAAATCCTGGCCGAGGCACTGCACCCGTACAAGGCGGGGTTGAGGATCGCCACCAAGGTCGGGTTCACCCGTACCGGCCCGCACGAGTGGGTGCCGCTGGGCCGGGCCGAATACCTGCGCCAGCAGACCGAACTGAGCCTGAGAAAACTGAAGGTCGACGCCCTGGATCTGCTCCAGCTGCACCGGATCGACCCCAAGGTAGACCCGGAGGAGCAGTTCGCTGTGCTTCGTGACCTGCAAAACGAGGGCAAGGTGAAGGCCTTGGGCCTGTCCCAGGTCAGCGTCGCAGAGCTCGAAGCAGCCGGTAAGTACTTCACCGTTTCCACCGTGCAGAACCGCTACAACCTGACCGACCGCAGCTCCGAGGACGTGCTGAACTACGCCGAGGAGAACGGGATCGGATTCATCCCCTGGGCGCCGATCTCCGCGGGCGAACTTGCTCAGCCCGGCGGCCCGCTGGATGCGGCTGCCAAGCGGCTGGGCGCCACCACTTCGCAGGTGGCCCTCGCCTGGCTGCTGCGCCGCTCCTCAGTGATGATGCCGATCCCCGGAACCGGTTCGGTCAAACACCTCGAAGAGAACCTGGCCGCTGCCGGCGTTGTCCTGGACGACGCCGCCTACGCCGAGCTCCAAGCCGCCCACTAAGTCCCCAATATCAACGCCGGCCCCGTGGCCGGCAGAACAGGAGCCTGACATGGCTAACATCCTGATGGTCGTATCCGCCGCCGATTCCCTCACCATGCGCGACGGGAGCGAACACCCCACCGGCTATTGGGCTGAGGAACTGGTCGTTTCGCATCAGACCCTGCTCGACGCCGGGCACACCGTCCACCTCGCCACCCCGGGCGGCGCCAAGCCCACTGTTGACCAGGTCAGCCTCGCACCCGAGGCCGCCGGCGGCGAGGAACGGGCGAACGGATTCCGCGACTACATCGCCACGATCGACGCTGAGCTGTCCGCGCCGCTGGTGCTTGCCGACGTCAGCATCGCCGGCTACGACGCGGTCATTATGCCCGGCGGCCATGGCCCGATGACCGACCTTTACGAGGACAAGGACCTTGGCAAGCTCCTGGTTGCGGCGAACGCCGACGGCAAAGTCATCGCACCGTTCTGCCACGGCCCGGCCGGCCTGTTGAGCGCCACGGACGACGCCGGGGCGTTTGCTTTCGCCGGCCGCCGCCTCACCGTGTTCACGAACGAAGAGGAACTCAACGGCGGCACCGGCCCCAACACGCCGTGGTTCGTGGAGGACGAGCTGAAGGACAAAGGCGCCATCGTCGAAACGGCGGCTGCCTGGAGCTCCCACGTTGTGCGCGACGGCAACCTGATCAGCGGCCAGAACCCGCAGTCCAGCGAGGCTGTGGCGAAGGAAGTTCTCAAGGCCCTCGCCGAATAGCAGCATAAAAACAACATCCGCTGAAGCCGGGTCCGGGCCGCCGGACCCGGCTAAGCTGTCCGCATGGCCATCAAATCCACCGCAGACAAAGTCGCCACCATCCAGCAGGGCTACACCCTTCAGGGGCCCACAATTGAGCTGGGTGCCGCGATCGTCGACGGCGAGGTCCACAAGGACGCTCCTGTCCGGCTCCCGTTGTCCATGATGAACCGCCACGGACTGGTGGCCGGGGCAACGGGCACGGGTAAGACCGTGACCTTGCACATGATGGCGGAACAGCTTTCCACCGCCGGGGTCCCGGTGTTCCTGGCGGACATCAAGGGGGATCTCTCCGGGCTGGCTACAGCCGCCACCGGCAGTGAGAAACTCATCACGCGCACGGCGGGGATCGGGCAGCCCTGGTCCGGCAAAACGTTCCCGGTGGAGTTCCTGGCCCTGGGCGGGGACGGCACCGGGATCCCGGTCCGCGCCACTATCACCTCCTTTGGGCCCGTCCTGCTTTCCCGCGTTATGGAGCTCAACGAAACGCAGGAATCGAGCCTGCAGCTGGTCTTTCACTTCGCGGACAAGAACCAGCTCGAACTGATCGACCTCAAGGACCTTCGCGCGGTCATCCAGTTCCTCACGTCCGCGGAGGGCAAGGACGAACTTGAGGAACTCGGCGGGCTTTCGAAGTCGACCGCCGGCGTTATCCTGCGCGAGCTGATCACCCTTGAGGCGCAGGGTATGGAGAAGTTCTTCGGCGAACCCGAGTTCGACACCGCAGAACTTTTGCGCACCGCCCCGGACGGGCGCGGCGTGATCACCTGTCTGGAGCTGCCCACCCTGCAGACCAAACCGATGCTGTTCTCGACGTTCCTGATGTGGCTGCTGGCCGATCTGTTTGAGGACCTGCCCGAGGCCGGCGACCTGGACAAGCCCAAGCTTGTGTTCTTCCTGGACGAAGCCCACCTGCTCTTCAACGGCGCCTCGAAGGCGTTCCTGGCTGCGATCACCACCACCGTACGACTGATCCGGTCCAAGGGTGTTGGCATCTTCTTCGTGACCCAGACTCCCAAGGATGTTCCCGCCGACGTCCTGGGGCAGCTCGCGAACCGGGTGCAGCATGCCCTCCGGGCCTATACGCCCGAGGACGCGAAGGCGCTCAAAGCCACCGTCTCCACCTTCCCGGTGAGCGATTACGATCTGGCGGAAACCCTTACTTCCGCCGGGATCGGCGAGGCGGTCGTTACCGTGATGAACGAGAATGGTGCCCCGACGCCGGTCGCACTCACCCGGCTGCGCGCGCCGGAATCGGTGATGGGTCCCAGCGCCGACGCGTTGATCGCCAGCACCGTGGCCGGCTCCGCATTGCTGGCCAAGTACGGCACCGCCGTCGACAATGTCTCCGCCTATGAAAAGATCTCCGGGAAAGCCTCGCCGGATACGGGACCCGCCGCCCCGGCTCCCGCCGGTGCCGCCACCACCGACGTCGACGCCGAAGCCCGGCGGATCGAGGAGGAAATCCTGGGCCGTCCCAGCAGCCGGCCCGCCGCGGCGCCCGAACCACGCGAACCCCGCGAGTCGCCCCGGCAGTCCCAGCGCAGCCCGGCGGCGGACGGCGGCAGAGCCGGCGACCTTTCCGGTGTCCTGGGTGGCGCCCTTGGCGGCGGGCTGAAAAGCATGGCACGCTCGCTGGGAACCCAGCTCGGCCGCGAACTGCTGCGCGGCGTCTTCGGTACCGCCCCGAAGCGCCGCCGCTAAGGTCCGGCGGGACGGCGTCCCCAGCTCACGCGATCCGTGCGGGCCGGGCGCGTCCCTAACGACAAGGGAATTCCTGCAGGGTGCAGGTAACGTATGGTAAGTGCAAATGAGTCAGGCGTTGGTCAGGATCGCAGCCGGGTGGCTGCTGGGCCTGATGCTTGCCGTGGCCGGGGGCATCGTGACGGTCAATCTGGTCAACGGATCCCTGGCAAGCCCGCAGCAACCTGTCCGGGAGTATCTGGCTGCCCTGCAGAACGGCGAGGGCGGGAAGGCCCTCGGCTTACTGCATGCTTCCGTTCCGCAGAGCAACGCGGCCATGCTGGACGGCACCGCGCTCCAAACGGCCGCGGCCCGGATCAGCGGCGTGAAGTACGGCGCGGCCGAGGACCGCGGCGGCAACCAGGTGATGGTCCCGATTGACTACACGATTGACGGCAGCCAACTGCGGACCGAATTCCTGCTGGAACGCTCGGGAACCGAGTGGTTGTTCTTCCACAAGTGGGCTATTTTTCCCGCTGCGCTGCCGGTCTTGAACGTCACAGTGGTCAACTCCAGCGAGGCGATCCTCAACGGGGTTCCGGTGAACATGCCCAGCGGCAGGAATTCCTTCGCGGCTTTTTACCCGGGCGAGTACGAGGCGTCCCTCTCCGGTGAGTACTTCTCCGCCGCACCGACCAAAGCCACACTCTCCGGCCGCGATGTCCCCGCCGCTCCGCTGAATCTGCTGACCGAAGCCACCGACGGGCTGAAGCAGGCGGTGGACGCCAAGGTAAAGGAGTTCCTGGACACGTGCGCCGACACTGCGGACAAAGAGCAGAAGCTCCAGCCGGACTGTCCGTTCTACCACACCACCTTCAACCAGGTGGTTCCCGGCACGATCGACTGGAGTATCACCGAATACCCCACCATCAGCATCGAACCGTTCGGCGGACGCTGGGTGGTTGCCCCACTGAACGGCACGGCGCGGATCACGGCCCGGCAGGTGGACCTGTTTAGCGGGGCAACCACCGAACTGAACGCCGTCCACGACTTCAGCTTCACCACCCGCCTGGACGTGGACGCCGACTCGGTCAAGGTCACACCGCTGCTGAGCTACTAGCACGGGTCAGACCGCGAAGACCGCCGCATCCTGGTCCCGGACGCCCGCACCCTGCACGGAGGGCCGGGCACATTCCGTCCGGCGGCACCAGCCAGCACTTCAGTCCACCCCGCGCAGGTCCAGCACCAGTTCGGTGTCGCCGTCGGCCCGCAGCAGCACCGGGATGCCCCAGTCCTGCTGGTAAAGGTGGCAGGCGGCGTGGTCCGGGATCTCCCCGTCAGCTTCCTCGGGTCCGTCGCAGGCAGCGGCGCGGGCGGTAATATGCAGGACACCTTCCGGAACGTCGGAGGCTAGTTCCAGGGTGCGCATCAGGCCCACCGAAGTCCCCCCGCCGGCCACCAGCAGTTCCGGCGGGGTGGAGGAGATCTTCAACTGGGTGGGGTCGCCCCAGCGGTGGTCCAGTTTCTGGCCGGTGGGGGCTGTGAAGCGGACGGTGAGCTCAAGCTGCCCGGGCGCCACCGGGCTCTTGGGCCGCTGGGTCTGGGCTGCGCCCTCGTCCACCTGTTGCGCTTCCTTGGGGATGGGAACATAAACCAGTTGGTGCTTGTTCGCTTCCACCACTACCAGGAGCGGCTCGGCGCCGGCCACCTGGGTGTGGTCCACAATCACGTCAGAGGGTTCCGAGAGCCCACGCGCCAGGGTGGAGACGGTGCCCGCGACCGGGTCATAGCGGCGGACCGCACCGTTGTAGGTGTCTGCGATGGCTACCGAGCCGTCCGGCAGTACCGTCACACCCAGCGGGTGCTGCAGCCGGGCCTCGGCGGCCTGCCCGTCGCGGAAGCCGAAGTCGAACAGGCCCTTGCCGATGGCCGACTCGACGGTGATGGCGCCGCCGTCGCCGACTATGAGCTTACGCAGCGCTGAGGTTTCCGAGTCCGCCACCCAGATGTTGCCCTCGGTGTCCTCGGCGAGGCCTGAGGACTGGGCGAACCATGCTTCCGCCGCCGGGCCGTCAAGGAGTCCCTCGAGGCCATTTCCGGCGATGATGGACACGGCGCCGGAGCGCGGGTCGAAGCTGAAGATCTGGTGCACCCCGGCCATGGCGACCACCACGGCGTTGAGTTTGCTGGACCAGACAACGTCCCAGGGCGAGCTGAGCGAAACGCGCAGCGGATCCGCCTCGAGCCGGGCGCCATAGGCGGCGCCTTCCTCATCCACCCGGGCCGGTCCGGTCTCCAGCAGCCGCTGCACGCCGTTGCCGGCCAAGGTGCTGACGGCTCCGTCGGCCAGGGACAGCCCGCGCAGGCGGTGGTTCACGGAATCGGCGATAACGACGTCGTACCCTGCCGCCGCCGCGGCATCCGCCGGGAGCAGCACCAGACCCTGCGGTTCGTTGAAGCGGGCCGCAGCGGCGTTACCGTCGGCATGGCCCTTCTCGCCGGACCCGTAGGTGGCAAGCACAGTCTGGAAGTCAGTGGAGAGTTCTACCAGGCGGTGGTGCCCGGTGTCGGTGACGAGCCAGGAACCTGCTTCCGAAGCATCTCCGGCGCCACGGCCAGCGGGAAGGTACAGGGCCTTGCCCGGAAACCTCAGGGTGTCCGACGTCGGCTCCGGCGCCACATAGGGGCCGTCGCCCCGGTGCAGCGTGCCCTTGGCTTCGTGCTCGGCAATCAGCTCCGGAATCAGAACGGCGAGACCATCCGCGTGGCCTTCACCGGAGAGGTGCGCCACGATGTAGCCCTCTGGGTCAATGACCACCAGGGTGGGCCAGGCCCGGGCCGTGTAGGCCTTCCAAGTGTCCAACTCTGGATCATCGAGGACCGGGTGGCTGATCTCATAACGTTCGACGGCAGCCGCCAAGGCCACCGGATCCGCCTCGTGCTCGAACTTGGGAGAATGCACCCCGACGGTGACGAGTACATCGGAGTACCGCTGTTCCAGCGGGCGGAGTTCGTCAAGTACGTGCAGGCAGTTGATGCAGCAGAAGGTCCAGAAGTCCAGCAGCACGATTTTGCCGCGCAGGGATTCCAGGTCCAGTGACTTGCCGCCGGTGTTGAGCCAGTTGCGGCCCACCAGTTCGGAGGCCCGGACCCGGAGGTGGGTGCGTACAGTTTCGGTCATGAGCGTCCTTCCAGCTTTGAGCTGCGTTCGTCCAGCCGGGCATCGCGCTCGGCCAACTTGGCAAACATATCGTTGTAAGCAGTGAGATCGGCGTTGTTATTCCGGTCCGCCGCCCGGTCGGTGCGCTTCGACTCGCGCGCGTCGGAACGGGACCACATCACGGCGACGCCGATCGCCACCAGCAAGGTGGGCACCTCGCCGATGCCCCAGGCCACCGCGCCGCCCATCTGCTGGTCCAGCAGCGCTGAAGGGCCCCAGGCCCGGCCCAGGTTGCCGAAGTAGTCCGCGGCCAGCAGCCCGGTACCGCCCATGATCGCTACACCGAAGAAAGCGTGAAAACCCATCGTGGCCAGCAGCAGCAGCAGCCGCATCGGGTAGGGCGCACGCCGGGGCAACGGGTCGGTTCCGAGCATGGTCAGCACAAAGATGTAGCCGGTGAGGGCGAAATGCAGGTTCATCAGCTCGTGACCCACGTGGTCGCGCATCGCGTAACCAAACGCATCCGAGTAGTAGAACAACACGATCGAACCGGCAAAGTTGGCGGCGGCGAACAGCGGATGCGTCACGAGCTGGGAGAACTTCGAATGGATGAAGATAAGCAGCCACTCGCGCGGGCCGCGGGAGCTGTCCCGTCGCGGCGTCAGCGCACGCAGTGCCAACGTTATGGGGGCCCCGAGGACCAGGAAGATGGGAACCACCATGGTCAGTGCCATGTGGTCCACCATGTGCGCGGAGAACATCACCCGGCCGTAGACGGCTGGCGGGCCGGAAGTCACATAGCTCAAGAGCACAAGCCCGATCACCCAATTGACTGCCCGGAACCAGGACCAGGAATCCCCACGCCGGCGGATTTTCCGCAGGCCCAGGATGTAGGCGGCGAGGCCAAAGGCCGCCGCAGTGAGCCACAGCCAGTCAGGACGCCACTCTGTCAGCCAGCGCTCCGGGGTGAGCTCCGGTGGCAGTTCGTAGCCGGACAGAATGAAGGCCGGCGAGGCGGCCGGCAACAGGGCCGGATCTTGCGGCGGTGCCGATCGGCCAAGCGCGACGGCGATGCCCGATGTCGCGCCCATGATCAGCAGCTCAGCCACCACAAGCTGCCAGAGCACACGACGGGCGGACAGGCCGCCGGCGTGGCTACCGAGCTGCGGGATCACCCACCGCCGGTGCATTAGTCCGATGCCGCCAAGGACCAGGGTGGCCGCTGCCTTGGCCAGGATCAACTGCCCATAGGAAGAACCGAGGAGATTGTTCCAGGACGTGAGGCGGATGCTGGCGTTGATCACCCCGGAGGCGAAGACCATGATGAAGGCGAAGCCCGCCAGTGCGGAGAAGCGCCTGAGCGTCGGCTCGGTGATGTCCCGGCGGCCACCGGCCGCCCGCTCCGCCGTTGTGCCGCCCAGCACGCCGGAGAGCAAGGCCAGGGTGATGATGCCCCCCACCCAGGCCGAGACCCCAACCAGATGCAGCCCGAGCGAGTTAATGGCACCTTCATGATCAGCCGAACTGGCGGAGTGGCCGATCAGCGCCGATGGGACGAGCCCGACCAGCGAGAGAACCAGGGTTGCCGCCAGTCCTCCCATCGAGCGGACGCCGAAGAGCGCAGTGGTGACCACGGCTGCGATGATGACAACGGCCAGCCAGGCGCGGCCGGTTTCGATGTCCGTCATAAAGTAGACCAAAGAGCGGGTGAATTCCGGATCACCGGAGATCGGTTGGCCGGCGATGTCCGAGTAGCTCATTACGAGCACGGCAACCGCTGACAATGTCCAGAGGGCCCCCGCGGCGGCGGCGACAGCCAGCGCGCGGCTGAAGGCAGGATGCTCCGGGGCGTCCGGTGCCTTGGAACGGGACCCGGCGAAGGACCGCGGCAGGACGCCGACGGCGAACAGCAATCCGCCGATCACGGTGGCAAGCGAGACGTTATGCACTGCCTTGCTGACCGGCAGGCCCCAGCGCACCATGGCGCCCGGGTCGGAGACCGACCGCGCTGCAGCGGCGCCGGAGAACAGCAGGGCCGCCACAAGGCCGAGGAACAACGCGGCGAGTCCGGCGTACAGCCAACCCCTGGAGACAGCTGCAGGGCCCGCAACAGCACTTCGCGCTCCCCCCGTAGGGGCAGGAGCGGCGGCGGCGGGGCGGGGTTTTGCTGCGGAAGGCACAGCTCCATTGTCCGCTACGCCCCGCCTGCTCACCGAATCGAGCGCCGTCCCAGCCGCCTCGGTATGGCCGCCGGAGCCGGGCCCCAAGGAAAAAGGAGCGGCGACCCAATGGGTCGCCGCTCCTTTTAAGCCTTTATGGAAAGCTACTTCTTCTTGGAAACCGCAGCCTTCAGCTTGGAGCCGGCGGTCAGCTTGACGCTGTGGCCCGCGGCGATCTGGATGGTCTCGCCCGTCTGCGGGTTGCGGCCGGTGCGAGCGGCACGGTCGGTGCGCTCAACTGCAAGCCAGCCCGGGATGGTGATCTTCTCGCCGGCGGCGACAGAGGTCTCGAAGACCTCGAACAATGCATCCAGCACGGAGTTGACGGCTGCCTGGCTGGTGCCGGCCTTGCCTGCTACCTCTGCAACAAGTTCACTACGGTTCTTAGCCATTTATGTCCTCCTGGACGGTCATGATTTTTGGAGCCTGCACACGGCATGCGCACAAGCCACTGTTCGAAAACTTACCAGCTTGCCGCGGTCGAGGCGGCAAATTCCGCGTGTTTTCGGCCTTTTTTGAGGAAAAAACCCGGAATCAGGGCCTTTCCGACCCCGATTTCGCCAACAACGGCCCACGCCGTCGAGCTCCTGGCGTGGATTGATGGGCGGCGGTTTCCCCGCTGAGCCGGGTGGGGTTCCCGGTGGGGGTGTTTTTGGGTGGGGTGTTAAATGCGGGAGGACCCCCAACGTGGTTGGGGGTCCTCGACCGTGTAATGATGTTCCGGCGGTGACCTACTCTCCCACACCCTCCCGGGTGCAGTACCATCGGCGCTGTGGGTCTTAGCTTCCGGGTTCGGAATGGGACCGGGCGTTTCCCCCACGCTATGACCGCCGTAACTTTGTGTCCGCACCGTTCCGCGCCTGGGCGTGGTGGTGGGAAATCTGTGGTTACAACTGTGGTGTTGTTGTGTTGTTGTGTTTTTGTTCCTCACGCAACGGGTTTGTTGGTTGGGAACCACATAGTGGACGCAAGCAGTCTTGTTATCTTTGTACCACCCTTGATGGGCAAACCTCTTTTGAAGGATTGGTTTGTCCAGGTGGTGTGTGGTGTAAGTTATCGGCCTATTAGTACCGGTCAGCTTCACGAGTCGTTAGTCCTCGCTTCCACATCCGGCCTATCAACCCAGTGGTCTGGCTGGGGGCCTCTCACACACAAGGTGTATGGAAATCTCATCTCGAAGCGAGCTTCCCGCTTAGATGCTTTCAGCGGTTATCCCATCCGAACGTAGCTAATCAGCGGTGCACTTGGCAGTACAACTGACACACCAGAGGTTCGTCCGTCCCGGTCCTCTCGTACTAAGGACAGCCCTTCTCAAATTTCCTGCGCGCGCAGCGGATAGGGACCGAACTGTCTCACGACGTTCTAAACCCAGCTCGCGTACCGCTTTAATGGGCGAACAGCCCAACCCTTGGGACCTACTCCAGCCCCAGGATGCGACGAGCCGACATCGAGGTGCCAAACCATGCCGTCGATATGGACTCTTGGGCAAGATCAGCCTGTTATCCCCGAGGTACCTTTTATCCGTTGAGCGACGGCCATTCCACAATGTACCGCCGGATCACTAGTCCCGACTTTCGTCCCTGCTCGAGATGTCTCTCTCACAGTCAAGCTCCCTTGTGCACTTACACTCGACACCTGATTGCCAACCAGGCTGAGGGAACCTTTGGGCGCCTCCGTTACTTTTTAGGAGGCAACCGCCCCAGTTAAACTACCCATCAGGCACTGTCCCTGACCCGGATTACGGGCCGAAGTTAGATGTCCAAAGTGACCAGAGTGGTATTTCAACGATGACTCCACCCGAACTGGCGTCCGGGCTTCAACGTCTCCCACCTATCCTACACAAGCCACTCCGAACACCAATACCAAACTATAGTAAAGGTCTCGGGGTCTTTCCGTCCTGCTGCGCGTAACGAGCATCTTTACTCGTACTGCAATTTCGCCGAGTTTATGGTTGAGACAGCGGGGAAGTCGTTACTCCATTCGTGCAGGTCGGAACTTACCCGACAAGGAATTTCGCTACCTTAGGATGGTTATAGTTACCACCGCCGTTTACTGGGGCTTGAATTCTCAGCTTCGCCTTGCGGCTAACCGGTCCTCTTAACCTTCCAGCACCGGGCAGGAGTCAGTCCGTATACATCGTCTTGCGACTTCGCACGGACCTGTGTTTTTAGTAAACAGTCGCTTCCCCCTGGTCTCTGCGGCCCCTGCACGCTCCGGACAGCTTGTGTCCATCACGATGGGGGCCCCCCTTCTCCCGAAGTTACGGGGGCATTTTGCCGAGTTCCTTAACCATAATTCTCTCGATCGCCTTAGTATTCTCTACCTGATCACCTGTGTCGGTTTGGGGTACGGGCGGCTAAAACCTCGCGTCGATGCTTTTCTAGGCAGCATAGGATCACCGAATCCCCCCTTACGGGAGTCCCATCGGATCTCAGGCATCATGAACGGCGGATTTGCCTACCGTTCGCCCTACATCCTTAGACCGGGACAACCATCGCCCGGCTCGGCTACCTTCCTGCGTCACACCTGTTAATACGCTTGCCTCCCAGGATCAGGTCCCGCGCTCCACCAAAACCCTTCACCCACAAGGGGTGTCAGGCAGGTCTCGGGCAGTTAGTATCCCCTGTTCAACATGGACGGTTTTTCGCCGGTACGGGAATATCAACCCGTTGTCCATCGACTACGCCTGTCGGCCTCGCCTTAGGTCCCGACTTACCCAGGGCAGATTAGCTTGACCCTGGAACCCTTGATCATTCGGCGGACGGGTTTCTCACCCGTCTTTCGCTACTCATGCCTGCATTCTCACTCGTGTAGGCTCCACCGCTGGTTTACACCGCGACTTCACTGCCCACACGACGCTCCCCTACCACTCCAGACGCCTGAACCAACCCACAAGGGGCGGCTTAGCTAATATCTGAAATCCACAACTTCGGCGGTGTACTTGAGCCCCGCTACATTGTCGGCGCGGAATCACTTGACCAGTGAGCTATTACGCACTCTTTTAAGGATGGCTGCTTCTAAGCCAACCTCCTGGTTGTCTTCGCAACTCCACATCCTTTCCCACTTAGCACACGCTTAGGGGCCTTAGTTGGTGGTCTGGGCTGTTTCCCTCTCGACTATGAAGCTTATCCCCCACAGTCTCACTGCTGCGCTCTCACTTACCGGCATTCGGAGTTTGGCTGACGTCAGTAACCTTGTAGGGCCCATTAGCCATCCAGTAGCTCTACCTCCGGTAAGAAACACGCAACGCTGCACCTAAATGCATTTCGGGGAGAACCAGCTATCACGAAGTTTGATTGGCCTTTCACCCCTACCCACAGCTCATCCCCTCCATTTTCAACTGAAGTGGGTTCGGTCCTCCACGACGTCTTACCGTCGCTTCAACCTGGCCATGGGTAGATCACTTCGCTTCGGGTCTAGATCACGCCACTGCAACGCCCTATTCAGACTCGCTTTCGCTACGGCTTCCCCACACGGGTTAACCTCGCGACGTAACACTAACTCGCAGGCTCATTCTTCAAAAGGCACGCCGTCACCAGAATCAGACTGGCTCCGACGGATTGTAAGCACACGGTTTCAGGTACTGTTTCACTCCCCTCCCGGGGTACTTTTCACCTTTCCCTCACGGTACTGGTCCGCTATCGGTCATTAGGGAGTATTTAGGCTTATCAGGTGGTCCTGACAGATTCACACGGGATTTCTCGGGCCCCGTGCTACTTGGGATACTCCCCGGGCGGTGCACAACATTTCGGTTACGGGGCTCACACCCTCTCTGGCCGGCCTTTCAAGACCGTTCACCTATGCCTGCACTACACACCCCACTGTCCCGGCAGAGACAGAATGGGAAGTCCCACAACCCCGACCATGCAACGCCCGCCGGCTATCACACATGGAACGGTTTAGCCTGATCCGCGTTCGCTCGCCACTACTGACGGAATCACTATTGTTTTCTCTTCCTGCGGGTACTGAGATGTTTCACTTCCCCGCGTTCCCTCCACGCACCCTATGTGTTCAGATGCGGGTCACCAGGCAACTCGCGCCCCTGGCGGGGTTTCCCCATTCGGACACCCTGGGATCACAGTCCGGTTATCGACTCCCCCAGGCTTATCGCAGATTCCTACGTCCTTCTTCGGCTCCTAATGCCAAGGCATCCACCGTGTGCTCTTAAAAACTTGACCACAAAAGATCAAAAACGCTAATTTTCGAGAGAACCACGAAAACCAACCCACACACCCAAAGGCGCCCAGGTCAGATCCAGGTTCATATTCTTGGAAATTGCTTCTTATAAAAGATGCTCGCGTCCACTATGTAGTTCTCAAACAACAACCCCGTACCACACACCCCACACGCAACCCCCACAAAGGGACCAAACCGTGCGATCGATGCAGCCAGGAACAACCAGAAACACCAGCACCGGACACCACAGCGAAAACCGCGGAACCCGGCCCCTGTTGCCTCAGGACCCAACAGTGTGCCAAACACTAAACCACCAGCACCCCCCGCACACCGTTCCAGGAACCACACAAGTGCAGAACCGTACTAAGTGCCGCAGGAAAAACCAGCGGCCGCTACTTGTTGATATTCCACCCGTGAGCACCCGCCGCAGAACTAGCGTCTGCGCAACGGGCGTACTCCTGACAACCCCTCCACACTCACATACATGAGGCAAGGTGACTGTAGGTGCTCCTTAGAAAGGAGGTGATCCAGCCGCACCTTCCGGTACGGCTACCTTGTTACGACTTAGTCCCAATCGCCAGTCCCACCTTCGACAGCTCCCTCCCACAAGGGGTTAGGCCACCGGCTTCGGGTGTTACCAACTTTCGTGACTTGACGGGCGGTGTGTACAAGGCCCGGGAACGTATTCACCGCAGCGTTGCTGATCTGCGATTACTAGCGACTCCGACTTCATGGGGTCGAGTTGCAGACCCCAATCCGAACTGAGACCGGCTTTTTGGGATTAGCTCCACCTCACAGTATCGCAACCCTTTGTACCGGCCATTGTAGCATGCGTGAAGCCCAAGACATAAGGGGCATGATGATTTGACGTCGTCCCCACCTTCCTCCGAGTTGACCCCGGCAGTCTCCTATGAGTCCCCGCCATCACGCGCTGGCAACATAGAACGAGGGTTGCGCTCGTTGCGGGACTTAACCCAACATCTCACGACACGAGCTGACGACAACCATGCACCACCTGTAAACCGACCGCAAGCGGGGCACCTGTTTCCAGGTATTACCGGTTCATGTCAAGCCTTGGTAAGGTTCTTCGCGTTGCATCGAATTAATCCGCATGCTCCGCCGCTTGTGCGGGCCCCCGTCAATTCCTTTGAGTTTTAGCCTTGCGGCCGTACTCCCCAGGCGGGGCACTTAATGCGTTAGCTACGGCGCGGAAAACGTGGAATGTCCCCCACACCTAGTGCCCAACGTTTACGGCATGGACTACCAGGGTATCTAATCCTGTTCGCTCCCCATGCTTTCGCTCCTCAGCGTCAGTTAATGCCCAGAGACCTGCCTTCGCCATCGGTGTTCCTCCTGATATCTGCGCATTTCACCGCTACACCAGGAATTCCAGTCTCCCCTACATCACTCTAGTCTGCCCGTACCCACCGCAGATCCGGAGTTGAGCCCCGGACTTTCACGGCAGACGCGACAAACCGCCTACGAGCTCTTTACGCCCAATAATTCCGGATAACGCTTGCGCCCTACGTATTACCGCGGCTGCTGGCACGTAGTTAGCCGGCGCTTCTTCTGCAGGTACCGTCACTTTCGCTTCTTCCCTACTGAAAGAGGTTTACAACCCGAAGGCCGTCATCCCTCACGCGGCGTCGCTGCATCAGGCTTTCGCCCATTGTGCAATATTCCCCACTGCTGCCTCCCGTAGGAGTCTGGGCCGTGTCTCAGTCCCAGTGTGGCCGGTCACCCTCTCAGGCCGGCTACCCGTCGTCGCCTTGGTGAGCCATTACCTCACCAACAAGCTGATAGGCCGCGAGTCCATCCAAAACCACAATAAAGCTTTCCACCCCCCACCATGCGATGAGGAGTCATATCCGGTATTAGACCCAGTTTCCCAGGCTTATCCCAGAGTTAAGGGCAGGTTACTCACGTGTTACTCACCCGTTCGCCACTAATCCCCCAGCAAGCTGGGATCATCGTTCGACTTGCATGTGTTAAGCACGCCGCCAGCGTTCATCCTGAGCCAGGATCAAACTCTCCGTTGAAGTAAAACAGACACAACCAACACCCCCGGGAAAACGGGACGCATCAGCTGCACAAAATTTGAAACCAGCTGTAAAAACCAGACCCCACCACGGGGTGGCGGACCTGATCAATTCAACCAATTCAATACAATAAATTGGTATCAACAAACTTGGCACACTATTGAGTTCTCAAACAACAGACACACCCGGCACCACCACAACCAAAACAGCCATGGATCGCTCCGGAGCAACTTTTCAAACTTACCCGAACCCGGAACCCTTTGCAAATCAGCAATCCTGCGATCCACAAACACTCCGGAAGGTCCCCACCCGCAACACGCACTCAAAAGAGCGCCATATTCACAGGCCGTTTATCAGGGGGTCGGTCGCAAACTCTCCGCAACAGCGGCGGCGACTCGAATTACTTTACACGCCACCAGACCCCCACACAAATCCACCCCCCACACCACCCCCACACCCCCAAAAACCCCGCCACCACACCAAAAACAGACGCCCCGCCAGGGGCCAACAGCCCACCTCGGCCAAACCCGCTACCTGTGTGCTCCGTCACCTCAAACCGGGGCACCTGCAGTTACGATCAGGAGATGATGGCAGAACACCGGCGCCAAGGACCAGGCATGCTCCATCGTCGTGTGTCCGGACCGGCCGCCAGTGGCCTCTCCCGTGGCGACGTAGCCTCCCGGATGAGCAGCGGCCTCGACAACCGTCTGCCGGACGCAACCAGCCGCAGCCTCTGGGAAATCGTCCGCGCAAACGTGCTGACCCTTTTCAATGCGATCGTGGGCACAAGCTTTATTCTCCTGCTCCTGCTGGGGAGCTGGCAGGACGCTCTTTTTGGGCTGGCTGCTGCCGGCAACGCCGTCATCGGTGTTGTGCAGGAGTATCGCGCCAAACGGTCCCTGGACCGCCTTGCCGTCCTCGAGGCCCCCCTGGCCCGGGTACTGCGCGACGGTACGGTGCAGGAGATCCCGACTGCCGACGTCGTACTTGACGATGTCCTGGTCCTGCGGGCCGGCGACCAGGTCACAGCCGATGCGTCAGTCCTTGAGAGCGGGGGGCTGGAGTCCGATGAATCCCTTCTCACCGGGGAGTCGGACCCCGTGGACAAGGATGCGGGGACTGAAGTACTCTCCGGCTCGATCATTGTCGCCGGACGCGGCACGGCGCGGGTGGTCCGGGTGGGCGCTGAGTCCTTTTCCAGCAGGCTCGCCGCCGATGCGAAGCGGTTCTCGCTGGTCAACTCTGAGATCCGCAACAGCCTCAACCGGATCCTGCGCTGGCTGACCTGGGCGCTGCTGCCGGTTGCCCTCATCGTTGCCAACGGTGAAATGCAGTCGAGGGGCGGCTGGGAAGCCGCCATCGCCAGTGGGGCCTGGACCTCCGCCCTGGTGGGGGTGATCGCGAGTGTCATCGCCATGGTTCCGCTGGGACTGGTGCTGCTCTCGAGCGTTGCTTTCGCCGTCGGCGGCGTCCGGATGGCGGGCAACAAGGTTCTTATCCAGGAACTGGCCGCGGTCGAGGGCCTGGCGCGCGTTGATGTCCTCTGCCTGGACAAGACCGGGACACTCACCGAAGGCAGCATCATCTTCGACGGCGTTCACGAGCTGGCCGGATCCGCTGAACCCGGGTGGGAGCACGCCCTGGGCTGGTTCGCTGCGGATCCGGAGGCAAACGCGACGTCGCGCTGCCTGGAGTCGGATTTTGAGCACAACGGCGGAACGCCGGCGGTCTCGTCGGTCCCGTTCTCTTCCGCACGGAAGTGGAGTTCCGTGACGTTCGACGGCGGAGGGACAAGCCCGTGCTCCTGGATCCTGGGCGCCCCGGAAATTGTGCTGGCCGACAGCTCCGGCGGCGGCAGCGCGGCGCCGTCGACCGAGGACGCCCTGGGCAAGGCCGGACGGCTCGCCGCTTCCGGGTTGCGGACCGTCGTCCTGGCTTACGCGGACGGCACCGCCATGACTGCCAAGGACGCAACACTGCCGGCACGGGTGAAACCCGTCGTTGTGCTCACGTTTCGGGAACAGATCCGCGCCGATGCCCGACAGACGCTGGACTACTTCCGCAACGAGGGTGTTGAACTGAAGATCATCTCGGGGGACGATCCCCGGACGGTCGCTGCGATTGCGCGCTCCGTGGGCCTGGACGTCGGGGAGGGCTACGATGCCCGGCAGCTCCCCGACCACCCGGCGCTGCTGGAAGAGGTCATGGAGGGCAATAACGTCTTCGGCCGGGTCAGTCCGAAGCAGAAAAAGGATATGGTGGCAGCACTTCAGCGCCGCGGCCATACAGTCGCGATGACCGGCGACGGTGTCAACGACGTGCTGGCGCTAAAAGAGGCAGACCTTGGCATAGCAATGAACTCCGCCGCGCCTGCCACAAAGGCCGTGGCCCGGCTGGTGCTGCTGGACGGACGCTTCGACCGGCTGCCCGGTGTGGTGGCCGAGGGCCGCCGGGTGATCGCCAACGTTGAGCGTGTGTCGAAGTTGTTCCTCAGCAAGACGGCCTATTCGATCGCGATCGCGGTCGGCTTCGGCCTCCTTAATCTGCAGTTTCCCTTCCTGCCGCGACAACTGTCTTTCACCGACGGCCTCACGATCGGGATCCCCTCATTCTTTCTAGCGCTGATGGCCAATCGCCGCCGCTACCGGCCGGGGTTCCTTCGAAGGTCTTTGTCGTTCTCCATCCCCGCCGGACTCGTCGTCGCCGCCTCGCTGCTGGGCTTGAACCTGTACGCGGGTTCCCTCGGGGCTGCCGGGGCCGCTCCGGAGTCGCTGCAGTCGGCGTCGGTCCTTACCCTCGCGGTGATCGGGTTGTGGATTCTCGCGGTGGTCTCCCGCCCGCTCGATGCCAGGAAGCTGGCAGTGCTACTGGGGATGTGTGCCGGCCTAGTGCTCCTGCTCAACGTGCCACTGGCCCAGGACTTCTTCCACCTGGCCTTGCCTCCGGCCGACATGTTGTGGGCAGCCGTCATAGCCGCGGTTGGCGGCGGGCTGGCCGTCGAGCTCCTGGCGTGGATTGATGGGCGGCGGTTTCCCCGCTGAGCCGGGTGGGGTTCCCGGTGGGGGTGTTTTTGGGTGGGGTGTTAAATGCGGGAGGACCCCCAACGTGGTTGGGGGTCCTCGACCGTTTAATGATGTTCCGGCGGTGACCTACTCTCCCACACCCTCCCGGGTGCAGTACCATCGGCGCTGTGGGTCTTAGCTTCCGGGTTCGGAATGGGACCGGGCGTTTCCCCCACGCTATGACCGCCGTAACTTTGTGTCCGCACCGTTCCGCGCCTGGGCGTGGTGGTGGGAAATCTGTGGTTACAACTGTGGTGTTGTTGTGTTGTTGTGTTTTGTTCCTCACGCAACGGGTTTGTTGGTTGGGAACCACATAGTGGACGCAAGCAGTCTTGTTATCTTTGTACCACCCTTGATGGGCAAACCTCTTTTGAAGGATTGGTTTGTCCAGGTGGTGTGTGGTGTAAGTTATCGGCCTATTAGTACCGGTCAGCTTCACGAGTCGTTAGTCCTCGCTTCCACATCCGGCCTATCAACCCAGTGGTCTGGCTGGGGGCCTCTCACACACAAGGTGTATGGAAATCTCATCTCGAAGCGAGCTTCCCGCTTAGATGCTTTCAGCGGTTATCCCATCCGAACGTAGCTAATCAGCGGTGCACTTGGCAGTACAACTGACACACCAGAGGTTCGTCCGTCCCGGTCCTCTCGTACTAAGGACAGCCCTTCTCAAATTTCCTGCGCGCGCAGCGGATAGGGACCGAACTGTCTCACGACGTTCTAAACCCAGCTCGCGTACCGCTTTAATGGGCGAACAGCCCAACCCTTGGGACCTACTCCAGCCCCAGGATGCGACGAGCCGACATCGAGGTGCCAAACCATGCCGTCGATATGGACTCTTGGGCAAGATCAGCCTGTTATCCCCGAGGTACCTTTTATCCGTTGAGCGACGGCCATTCCACAATGTACCGCCGGATCACTAGTCCCGACTTTCGTCCCTGCTCGAGATGTCTCTCTCACAGTCAAGCTCCCTTGTGCACTTACACTCGACACCTGATTGCCAACCAGGCTGAGGGAACCTTTGGGCGCCTCCGTTACTTTTTAGGAGGCAACCGCCCCAGTTAAACTACCCATCAGGCACTGTCCCTGACCCGGATTACGGGCCGAAGTTAGATGTCCAAAGTGACCAGAGTGGTATTTCAACGATGACTCCACCCGAACTGGCGTCCGGGCTTCAACGTCTCCCACCTATCCTACACAAGCCACTCCGAACACCAATACCAAACTATAGTAAAGGTCTCGGGGTCTTTCCGTCCTGCTGCGCGTAACGAGCATCTTTACTCGTACTGCAATTTCGCCGAGTTTATGGTTGAGACAGCGGGGAAGTCGTTACTCCATTCGTGCAGGTCGGAACTTACCCGACAAGGAATTTCGCTACCTTAGGATGGTTATAGTTACCACCGCCGTTTACTGGGGCTTGAATTCTCAGCTTCGCCTTGCGGCTAACCGGTCCTCTTAACCTTCCAGCACCGGGCAGGAGTCAGTCCGTATACATCGTCTTGCGACTTCGCACGGACCTGTGTTTTTAGTAAACAGTCGCTTCCCCCTGGTCTCTGCGGCCCCTGCACGCTCCGGACAGCTTGTGTCCATCACGATGGGGGCCCCCCTTCTCCCGAAGTTACGGGGGCATTTTGCCGAGTTCCTTAACCATAATTCTCTCGATCGCCTTAGTATTCTCTACCTGATCACCTGTGTCGGTTTGGGGTACGGGCGGCTAAAACCTCGCGTCGATGCTTTTCTAGGCAGCATAGGATCACCGAATCCCCCCTTACGGGAGTCCCATCGGATCTCAGGCATCATGAACGGCGGATTTGCCTACCGTTCGCCCTACATCCTTAGACCGGGACAACCATCGCCCGGCTCGGCTACCTTCCTGCGTCACACCTGTTAATACGCTTGCCTCCCAGGATCAGGTCCCGCGCTCCACCAAAACCCTTCACCCACAAGGGGTGTCAGGCAGGTATTGGGCAGTTAGTATCCCCTGTTCAACATGGACGGTTTTTCGCCGGTACGGGAATATCAACCCGTTGTCCATCGACTACGCCTGTCGGCCTCGCCTTAGGTCCCGACTTACCCAGGGCAGATTAGCTTGACCCTGGAACCCTTGATCATTCGGCGGACGGGTTTCTCACCCGTCTTTCGCTACTCATGCCTGCATTCTCACTCGTGTAGGCTCCACCGCTGGTTTACACCGCGACTTCACTGCCCACACGACGCTCCCCTACCACTCCAGACGCCTGAACCAACCCACAAGGGGCGGCTTAGCTAATATCTGAAATCCACAACTTCGGCGGTGTACTTGAGCCCCGCTACATTGTCGGCGCGGAATCACTTGACCAGTGAGCTATTACGCACTCTTTTAAGGATGGCTGCTTCTAAGCCAACCTCCTGGTTGTCTTCGCAACTCCACATCCTTTCCCACTTAGCACACGCTTAGGGGCCTTAGTTGGTGGTCTGGGCTGTTTCCCTCTCGACTATGAAGCTTATCCCCCACAGTCTCACTGCTGCGCTCTCACTTACCGGCATTCGGAGTTTGGCTGACGTCAGTAACCTTGTAGGGCCCATTAGCCATCCAGTAGCTCTACCTCCGGTAAGAAACACGCAACGCTGCACCTAAATGCATTTCGGGGAGAACCAGCTATCACGAAGTTTGATTGGCCTTTCACCCCTACCCACAGCTCATCCCCTCCATTTTCAACTGAAGTGGGTTCGGTCCTCCACGACGTCTTACCGTCGCTTCAACCTGGCCATGGGTAGATCACTTCGCTTCGGGTCTAGATCACGCCACTGCAACGCCCTATTCAGACTCGCTTTCGCTACGGCTTCCCCACACGGGTTAACCTCGCGACGTAACACTAACTCGCAGGCTCATTCTTCAAAAGGCACGCCGTCACCAGAATCAGACTGGCTCCGACGGATTGTAAGCACACGGTTTCAGGTACTGTTTCACTCCCCTCCCGGGGTACTTTTCACCTTTCCCTCACGGTACTGGTCCGCTATCGGTCATTAGGGAGTATTTAGGCTTATCAGGTGGTCCTGACAGATTCACACGGGATTTCTCGGGCCCCGTGCTACTTGGGATACTCCCCGGGCGGTGCACAACATTTCGGTTACGGGGCTCACACCCTCTCTGGCCGGCCTTTCAAGACCGTTCACCTATGCCTGCACTACACACCCCACTGTCCCGGCAGAGACAGAATGGGAAGTCCCACAACCCCGACCATGCAACGCCCGCCGGCTATCACACATGGAACGGTTTAGCCTGATCCGCGTTCGCTCGCCACTACTGACGGAATCACTATTGTTTTCTCTTCCTGCGGGTACTGAGATGTTTCACTTCCCCGCGTTCCCTCCACGCACCCTATGTGTTCAGATGCGGGTCACCAGGCAACTCGCGCCCCTGGCGGGGTTTCCCCATTCGGACACCCTGGGATCACAGTCCGGTTATCGACTCCCCCAGGCTTATCGCAGATTCCTACGTCCTTCTTCGGCTCCTAATGCCAAGGCATCCACCGTGTGCTCTTAAAAACTTGACCACAAAAGATCAAAAACGCTAATTTTCGAGAGAACCACGAAAACCAACCCACACACCCAAAGGCGCCCAGGTCAGATCCAGGTTCATATTCTTGGAAATTGCTTCTTATAAAAGATGCTCGCGTCCACTATGTAGTTCTCAAACAACAACCCCGTACCACACACCCCACACGCAACCCCCACAAAGGGACCAAACCGTGCGATCGATGCAGCCAGGAACAACCAGAAACACCAGCACCGGACACCACAGCGAAAACCGCGGAACCCGGCCCCTGTTGCCTCAGGACCCAACAGTGTGCCAAACACTAAACCACCAGCACCCCCCGCACACCGTTCCAGGAACCACACAAGTGCAGAACCGTACTAAGTGCCGCAGGAAAAACCAGCGGCCGCTACTTGTTGATATTCCACCCGTGAGCACCCGCCGCAGAACTAGCGTCTGCGCAACGGGCGTACTCCTGACAACCCCTCCACACTCACATACATGAGGCAAGGTGACTGTAGGTGCTCCTTAGAAAGGAGGTGATCCAGCCGCACCTTCCGGTACGGCTACCTTGTTACGACTTAGTCCCAATCGCCAGTCCCACCTTCGACAGCTCCCTCCCACAAGGGGTTAGGCCACCGGCTTCGGGTGTTACCAACTTTCGTGACTTGACGGGCGGTGTGTACAAGGCCCGGGAACGTATTCACCGCAGCGTTGCTGATCTGCGATTACTAGCGACTCCGACTTCATGGGGTCGAGTTGCAGACCCCAATCCGAACTGAGACCGGCTTTTTGGGATTAGCTCCACCTCACAGTATCGCAACCCTTTGTACCGGCCATTGTAGCATGCGTGAAGCCCAAGACATAAGGGGCATGATGATTTGACGTCGTCCCCACCTTCCTCCGAGTTGACCCCGGCAGTCTCCTATGAGTCCCCGCCATCACGCGCTGGCAACATAGAACGAGGGTTGCGCTCGTTGCGGGACTTAACCCAACATCTCACGACACGAGCTGACGACAACCATGCACCACCTGTAAACCGACCGCAAGCGGGGCACCTGTTTCCAGGTATTACCGGTTCATGTCAAGCCTTGGTAAGGTTCTTCGCGTTGCATCGAATTAATCCGCATGCTCCGCCGCTTGTGCGGGCCCCCGTCAATTCCTTTGAGTTTTAGCCTTGCGGCCGTACTCCCCAGGCGGGGCACTTAATGCGTTAGCTACGGCGCGGAAAACGTGGAATGTCCCCCACACCTAGTGCCCAACGTTTACGGCATGGACTACCAGGGTATCTAATCCTGTTCGCTCCCCATGCTTTCGCTCCTCAGCGTCAGTTAATGCCCAGAGACCTGCCTTCGCCATCGGTGTTCCTCCTGATATCTGCGCATTTCACCGCTACACCAGGAATTCCAGTCTCCCCTACATCACTCTAGTCTGCCCGTACCCACCGCAGATCCGGAGTTGAGCCCCGGACTTTCACGGCAGACGCGACAAACCGCCTACGAGCTCTTTACGCCCAATAATTCCGGATAACGCTTGCGCCCTACGTATTACCGCGGCTGCTGGCACGTAGTTAGCCGGCGCTTCTTCTGCAGGTACCGTCACTTTCGCTTCTTCCCTACTGAAAGAGGTTTACAACCCGAAGGCCGTCATCCCTCACGCGGCGTCGCTGCATCAGGCTTTCGCCCATTGTGCAATATTCCCCACTGCTGCCTCCCGTAGGAGTCTGGGCCGTGTCTCAGTCCCAGTGTGGCCGGTCACCCTCTCAGGCCGGCTACCCGTCGTCGCCTTGGTGAGCCATTACCTCACCAACAAGCTGATAGGCCGCGAGTCCATCCAAAACCACAATAAAGCTTTCCACCCCCCACCATGCGATGAGGAGTCATATCCGGTATTAGACCCAGTTTCCCAGGCTTATCCCAGAGTTAAGGGCAGGTTACTCACGTGTTACTCACCCGTTCGCCACTAATCCCCCAGCAAGCTGGGATCATCGTTCGACTTGCATGTGTTAAGCACGCCGCCAGCGTTCATCCTGAGCCAGGATCAAACTCTCCGTTGAAGTAAAACAGACACAACCAACACCCCCGGGAAAACGGGACGCATCAGCTGCACAAAATTTGAAACCAGCTGTAAAAACCAGACCCCACCACGGGGTGGCGGACCTGATCAATTCAACCAATTCAATACAATAAATTGGTATCAACAAACTTGGCACACTATTGAGTTCTCAAACAACAGACACACCCGGCACCACCACAACCAAAACAGCCATGGATCGCTCCGGAGCAACTTTTCAAACTTACCCGAACCCGGAACCCTTTGCAAATCAGCAATCCTGCGATCCACAAACACTCCGGAAGGTCCCCACCCGCAACACGCACTCAAAAGAGCGCCATATTCACAGGCCGTTTATCAGGGGGTCGGTCGCAAACTCTCCGCAACAGCGGCGGCGACTCGAATTACTCTACACGCCACCAGACCCCCACACAAATCCACCCCCCACACCACCCCCACACCCCCAAAAACCCCGCCACGGCGGGCAACCCAAGCCCCCCTGCGGCCGCGTCCAGCACCCACAGCCCGGAAATCCACCCCTGTGTACCGGGTCACACCACGCCGCAGCGCGCTCCACTTACACCAGGCACCCGTCGTCGAGCGCTTAAACGCAAGAAGGGCCGGCGCCAAGAGGCGCCGGCCCTACTTCAAGCTACTGGCAACAGCTGTGCTGAATTACCAGGAAGACTTCGTGATGCCCGGGAGCTCACCGCGGTGAGCCATGTCGCGGAAGCGAACACGGGAGATGCCGAACTTCTGGAAGGTACCGCGCGGGCGGCCATCGATGATGTCGCGGTTACGCAGACGCACCGGTGAAGCGTTGCGGGGCAGCTTCTGCAGGCCGAGGCGTGCAGCTTCGCGGGCCTCGTCGGTCGACGCGGGGTCAACCAGAGCCTTCTTCAGTTCGAGGCGCTTTGCAGCATAACGCTCGACGATGACTTTACGCTGTTCGTTCTTAGCGATCATTGACTTCTTAGCCATGTGTTTAGCGCTCCTCTCGGAATTCGACGTGCTTGCGGATGCGGGGATCGTACTTCTTCAGAACCATACGGTCCGGGTCGTTACGACGGTTCTTGCGCGTCACGTAGGTGTAACCCGTGCCCGCGGTCGACTTGAGCTTGATGATCGGACGTACGTCCTTGTCCTTAGCCACTAGAGCTTCACTCCTCGTGCCAGGATGGCGGCTACGACTACGTCGATGCCACGCACGTCGATGGTCTTGATGCCCTTTGCAGACAGCTGCAGAGTGACATTACGGCGCAGGGACGGAACCCAGTAGCGCTTCTTCTGGATGTTCGGGTCGAACCGGCGCTTGTTGCGACGGTGCGAGTGCGAAATGCTGTGTCCAAAGCCCGGCTCGGCTCCGGTCACCTGGCAATGTGCTGCCATGACGACTCTCCTCAAAAAATATATGAAACGGCTGCGGAGTTCCCGCGAAACCGTGCGGCAGGCAGCGTCCGCATCCAGCTCCCACAGGGTTTCGGTAGTTCCGCAGCATTCAGGCAGAGGGCGTAAACCGACTGCTTTGCTCACTACGGCGAAAATTGTGGGCCACGGTCACCGGGCGGAGGAAACCTTGTGGGAAGCCACCGCGAAGTACCAGGATGCCGGGCGAATACAGGAGTGCACGCAACTTGAGCCCCTAACTACCGGCCCTCAGGACTGTCGATATTGCAGACAAATCCCGTCAACCGGAGCAATTGCACACGCTCCGCGCCACCTAGCGCCTACCAAGTCTACGAGCTTGATGAATTAAAGACCAATCCGGCAGCCGGAGGTGTATAAGGGGGCGCCAGCCGGATCGGCGCGAAGTCACATCGGGACCCTAGGGCTTTCACAGCAGATTGATAGGCGACGGACGGACGGTGGAACCATGAACTCCTCACTCCAGGCCGCCGCGCCGGCCACGGCCCGCCGCACTCCAGTGGAGCGGTTCCGCGGCCAGTCACGGCGCCGGCTGCTCCGGGCGGACCTACTGACCGTGCTCGCGTGGGCTTCGGTGGCCGGGTCCATCGCGCTCTGGCTCGCCGACGGCGGGGCAGCGGGGTTCTCGACCCTGGCCGGCTCCTTCACGGCCATCGGAATTGTCGCCGGTCTGGCCGGCATGGACCTTGTGCTGCTGATGTTGCTGCTGGCGGCACGCACTCCCCTGATCGACGGCGCCGTGGGGCACGACCGGGCGCTGGAGTTCCACCGCAAACTCGGGAAACCCTCGCTGTATTTGCTGCTCGCACACGGAATCCTGATCGCCATCGGCTACGGGATGGCGGAAGGACTCAATCCGGTCAGTGAGCTTGTGTCCCTCTGGGTGCTGGTCCCGGACATGTGGCTCGCCATCGTGTCAATCGGACTGTTCATCGCCGTTGTGGTCACCTCGCTTGTGGCGGTCCGCCGCCGGTTCCCGTACGAATACTGGTACGCCATTCACCTGCTGACCTACGCGGCGGTGCTGACCGCAATCCCCCATCAGTTCAGCACCGGGGCTCTCTTCGCCGAGGGCACCTGGCAGCGCTGGTACTGGCTGGCCATGATTATCGCCACCGGCGCCGCCCTGGTCCACTACCGCGTGCTGGAGCCAATCGTGGCGACCGTCCGGCACCAACTGACGGTGAGCCGCGTGGTGACGGAGGGTCCCGGCGTCGTAAGTATCGAACTGAGCGGCCGCCATCTCGACGAACTGGCCGGCAGCGGCGGCCGGTTTTTCATTTGGCGGTTCCTCTCCCCGGGTGCGTGGTGGCACCCGCATCCCTTCAGCCTCTCCGCGGAACCCGTGCTGTTCGATGCCTCCGGCCGGGGCCGGTTGCGGATTACTGTCCGCAACCTCGGCCGGGGGTCCGCGCAGCTGGCACGTTTGAAGTCCGGGACCAGGGTAGCCATCGAAGGACCGTACGGGCTCTTCAGTACAGCGGCCCGCAGCCGGAACCGCGTTGTAATGATCGGGTCAGGCATTGGAATCACCCCTATCCGGGCACTGCTGGAGGGCACCCCCTTTGAACCGGGAAACGCCACAGTGATCCTCCGCGGTCACAACAAGGCGGGACTTTATCTCGGCGAGGAAATCCTGGAACTCTGCCGCCGCCGCGGTGCGACGTTGTTCCATCTCACCGGCCCCCGTACCACCGGGAAGCAGGGCTGGCTGCCCGAGTCGTCCTTCCGGTCCGGACACCGGCTGGCCAGCTATGCCCCGGACATCGCCGACGCGGACGTTTACATTTGCGGCCCGTCCGCCTGGGCGCGCAGTGTCATCAGCGAAGCCCGCGCGGCAGGCGTCCGCGAACCCCAGCTCCACTACGAAAGGTTCGACTGGTGAGAATACGCGCAGCAGTTTCAGCAGCACTGGCTTCCGCCGGGATCCTCCTGGCCGGCTGGCAGTCAGGCGCCCACGTGGCAGATACGGGGAGCACCGCGGCAGCCACCGCGGCGCCTGCGCTGTCCGGGACCGGCACCAGCGGCGGGCCCACCAACGATGCTTCCGGGTTCAGCCCCGCGGGCGGCTCAACCGGTTCCACCGGTTCCAGCGCTTCCACCGGTGCCAGCGGTGCCAGCGGCTCGCCGGGTTCCTCGGGAAGCTCCGGAACCGCGGCACCGACGGCGGGGACCTTCGCCGGAAAAGCAGTCCAAACCCGCTACGGCAGCGTCCAGGTGCAGATCACCGTCAAGGCCGGCGCGATCACCGATGTCACTGCCCTCCAGCTGACCGACGACGACCGCAGGTCGGTGCAGATCAGCAACCGGGCCGCGCCGCTGCTGCGTGCCGCGGTGCTCAAGGCCCAGTCGGCCCAGGTGCAGACCGTCAGCGGCGCAACCGTGACCAGTGACGCCTATTTGACGTCGCTTCAGGGAGCCCTCGATGCAGCGAACCTCTAAGCCTTCACCCGCCGGGAGCCCGGCGCAGGGCGCCACCGGCCCGGCACTGAGGAGTACGAACTTCCGGTCCATGGGGACTGTCATCAGCCTCGCCCTGCCGGCGAATGGTCCCGGGACGGCGGACAGCGCCACCGCGCTGGCAGGCGCCGCGGCCGCCGTCGAACGCGTTTTTACCGGTCTGGACGAGACGTTCAGCCTGTACCGCCCCGGCTCCGAAGCGAGCCGGCTGGCCCGCGGCGCACTCACACTCCGGGACACCTCGGCGGCCTTCCGCGCCCGCTTTGCGGACGCCGCCGGCTGGCGGCTGCTGACCGCCGGGTTTTTCACCGCCGAGCGGCCCGACGGTGTCCTCGACCTCTCCGGAATCATCAAGGGCTACGCCATCGACCAGGCTGGCGCCGCACTGGGAGCGGCCGGCCTCACGGATTGGTGCCTGAACGCCGGCGGCGACGTTCTGGTGAGCGGATCACCAGCGCCGGGTACCGGAATACCCTGGCAGGCCGGCGTCGTGGACCCGCAAAACCGCGGAATGCTGCTCTCGGGCTTTCCCCTGGGCAGCACCGGCCGTTTCTCCGCACTCGCGACATCCGGCACTGCGGAGCGCGGAAACCACATCTGGCGGGCCGGTGCCGGCCGCACCGGCTTCGGCGCCCTCGAATTCCGCCAGGTGTCGGTGGCGGCGCCGGACATTCTTACCGCCGACGTGCTGGCAACGGCGGTCGTCGCCGGCGGCAAGCAGATGCTGGACCGGGCGACGGACGGCTGGGATGTCGAGGTGCTGGCAGTCCTCGGCGGCGGGGAACTGCTCGCGACGCCCGGCTTCCGCGCCTAGAGGTGCGTGAGCTGGGGGTAGCGCGGTGCCAGTCCGTCACCCGAGGACCTGCCGGTGATCCGGCGCACCACCCACGGCCCGGCGAATTCCCGGACCCAGCGGGCATTGGCGCGGACCGCTTCGGCCGGGCTCAGCTCAGGAACCGGGGTCATCGGCGGGACCTCAATGGAGTGGTCGTGCTCCAGGACGCCGAGGAAGCGCTTGGCCATGTTCGCGTGGCCGGCGGGGGACATATGCATCCGGTCCGTCGCCCACATTCCCCAGTCGTAATACTCGCTGAAGCGCCAGTAATCCACCAGGAGGGCACCGTGGTCCCCGGCGATTCCGCGGACCAGTTCGTTGTAGATGGCGGTGCGGCCGCGGGTGGTGCCGAAGATCTTTGAGCCGCGGGAATCGAACCCGGTGAACATCACCACTGTCGCTCCGGTCGCCGTGAGCTTGCGGATACCGGCGTCGTAGTCGACCAGCAGGTTGTCGATATCGACCTTGGGCCGGAAGATGTCATTGGCGCCGGCGTAAATGCTCACAAGGGTGGGCTTGAGTGCCACGGCGGCGTCGATTTGTTCGGTCATGATCCCGCGGAGCTTCCGGCCACGGATGGCGAGGTTCGCGTACCCGAAGCCCGGATCTGCGGCGCCGAGCTGCTCGGCCACCCTGTCTGCCCAGCCCCGGACGCCGTTGGGACGGCCGGGGTCCTCGTCACCGACGCCCTCCGTGAAGGAGTCGCCAAGGGCTACGTAGCGGTGCGTAAGATCCATGGATCCAGTCTGCCAGCAGTTGCCCCAAGCAAACAAAGCCGGGACTACGCCGGCCGAAGAAGCCGTTATTCGCGGATCCGGACAGCCGATTCGCGCAGGTACTGCTCGACCCGGGTGTAAGCGTCGCGGGTCAAGGCTTTCCAGAGGGCGATCGCCAGGCGCGGGTCGGCGGATTCCAGCTCGGCGATCGCTTCCGCGCTGAGCACCATCACGGTCACCGGCCCGACCGCGCGGACAGTGGTTTCCTGCCGGTTGCCGCTGCCCAGCGCCAGTTCGCCGAAGGTCATGCCGGCGCTGAGGGTATTGAGTTTGACCCGCTCCGCCGTGGGCCCCGGAGACGTGCTGCTGACCCGTCCGGAAGTGATGAAGTAGACCCCGCCGAAGCGCAGTCCAACGCGGCGAATCACGTCACCGTCTTCGAAGGCTTTCGGCGTCATTAGGGCTTCCAGCGCCGCGGCGTCCGCCTCGTCCAGCGGGGCCAAAGCCGGCGATGCGGTGACCGGAACGTGGTCCGGCAGCAGCAGGTGGCTTCCGTGTCGCTCGAGCAGGCGGTTTTCGGAGTATTCGACGGCGGCGCTTCGGGTCGCGAAAGACGGCAACAGTTGCTGGTCCAATGGCCCCAGAGCCTCGGCGAGGGAGCCGTCTGACTCGATCAGTACCAGTTCCCGGCCGGCGTCGGCCATCCCTTGCCGGATCCTGGCCAGCATCCGAACGGCGACCTCGCTGATCTGGTCGGTGCGGCGGACATCCAGAACCACCAGGTCCACCTCGTCCGGCAGGCTGCTGAGCTCCCGGGCTGTGGACTCAGTTCCGGCAAAAAGAAGGTCGCCGTTGACTTCGATCACACGCGCGCGGTAGCCGTGCTCCCGGAGGACGTCGGCAGCCTCGTCGTTTCGGCGGATGCCCGAGGGCGTTTCGGTCACGTCGTACGCGGCGAGGATGGCTGACCGGCCCGTTCGGGCCGCTCGGACAAAATGCAGTTCCATGTCCCGGGAGAGGCGCTGGGCGGTGGCCAGGCCCCGGACGCTGCTGCCATGCTCATCCAGCGGCGGCGAGTAGACCGCGAGACCCACCTGACCTGGAAGCACTGCGATGATCCCGCCGGCCACCCCGCTCTTTCCCGGCATCCCCACGCTGCTGATCCACGCGCCGGCGTCGTCGTACATGCCGGAGGTCATCATGACCGACAGCACGCGTTCCACCGGGCCGATCTCCAGCACCTGCTTTCCGCTGAGCGGGTTCCGGCCGCCGTTGGCGAGCGTGGCGGCCATGATCGAGAGATCGAAGCAGTTCACCAGGACGGAGCACTGGCGGAAATAGTCTTCCAGCACGGGCGCCGGGTCATCCTCAATAATGTTGAAGGAGCGCAACAGGTACGCAAGGGCCGTGTTCCGGTGGCCGTGCTTGAGCTCGGATTCGAAGACCTTTTCGCTGACCGAGAGCGGGCGGCCGGCGAAGGCGGAGTAGGTGCTCAGGATCCGCTTGAAACCGGATTGCCCGCCAGAGCCCCTGATCAGCGACGTGGCGGTGAGGGCGCCGGCATTGATCATGGCGTTGGCTGGCCGGCCCGTCCCCTCGGCGAGGGAGATCTCATTGAACGAGTCGCCAGAAGGCTCCACGTCCACTTTGGCGTCCACAGCCTCGTTGCCGAGGTCTTCCAGCGCCAGGCCGTAGGTGAAGGGCTTGGAGATGGACTGGATGGTGAATTCCTCGCGGGTGTCCCCAATTTCGTACACCGTGCCGTCCACTGTGGCGAGGGCAATGCCGAAGTTGTCCGGGTCCACGTTGGCCATGGCGGGAATGGTGCTGTAGGGCTTGCCGTCCTTGAGCAGCGCGATCTCGGCGTGGATCTGGCGTAAGTAGCTGTCGACAGGCGATTCCATAAGGCCAACTTTAGGTGTTGCGGGGGTCCCCGGCTTGCTTCCCCTCACGCAGGATCCAGTGGTGCCGGTCCAGGCCGCCGACGATCTTCTCGCCGATCCGTGCGAGGTCGGCAACGTCTTCCTCGGTCAGGGCGTCCAGGAACAGCGAACGGACGGCTTGGACATGCGCCGGAGCGAGCTCTTGGATGGTACCCATTCCTGCCTCAGTGAGATGCGCAGTCGTCACCCGGGCGTCACCGGGGTGTGGACGGCGCTCCACCCAGCCACGGCTTTGCAGTTTGGTGACCACATGCGAGAGCCGCGACAGTGATGCGCTGGTGCGCGCGGCGAGTTCACTCATGGGAAGAAACCGGCCGTCAGCCTCGGAGAGCATCGCGAGGACGTGGTAGTCAAAGAGGGAAATCTTGCGCGCGTGGTGAAGCTGCGTGTCCAAGGCTGCCGGAAGCAGTGTGTTGATGCTCACTTGGGCCAGCCAGGCCCGTCGTTCGTCGGCATTCAGCCAGCGCGGTTCAGTCATGGATACAGTGTAGGAGCAAGGAAGCTTGACGGTTCAACTTCGTAGGATTCCGGGCCGGCAGGATCACGCTTCGGCGCGCACACGAGACGGTAGGCTGACGCTATGTATGTAGTCTCGCTGACCTATAAGGTCCCCGAAGAGATCGTTGACTTCCATCTTCCGGCGCACGTTATGTGGCTGCAGGATGCCTTCGACGAGGGCATTTTCCTGGTCGCGGGGCGGAAGATTCCGCGCACGGGCGCCCTGTTGCTCTCCGCTGCGGACCGCGGCGCCCTCGATGCCTCGCTGGCGAGGGACCCGTTCTACGTCAACGGAGTCGCTGAATTCGACGTCGAGGAGTTCCACGCCAGCCGGGTGGCGCCGGGCTACGAGAACCTGCTGGACAGCTGACACCCGCGGCCCGGCCAAGGACGGTCGTTCAGCCCCCGGGGATCTTGGCGGTCAGCTTTTTCAGGCCGGCCTTTGGCGGGACCCTCACCGGCGCAGGCCAGCGCGGCCTGAGTTCATCGCCGAGCGTGACTCCCCGCAGTTTGCGCCTGAACAGCGGCAGGACCCAGTCATGGACCCAGCGGCGCTGGCGGCGTTCCCAGTCCCGGAGACCGAGCTTCGCCGGCGGAGCCCACTCCTTGGGCTTGACCTGGTGCGGAACTCCAAGGTGGTCCAGGACCTGGCCGGCGAGGTACTTGTGGCCCGCCTTGGACATGTGCAGCCGGTCTGAATCCCACATCCGCGGATCGTAAAACGCCTCAAAGCACCAGTAATCGACCAAAACGGCCTCGTATCGCGCCGCCACCTCGCGGACCCGCTGGTTATAGACCGCGTTGCGCCTCTTGAACGGTTCCAGCAGGGCCGAGACGCGAACATCGAAACCGGTGAACAGCACCACAGTGGCCCCGCTGGCTGCCAGTTTGGCGACCAGGAACTCGTAGTCCTTCATCAGTGCGTTGATATCCGTTCCGATATCCAGCACGTCGTTCCCGCCGCCGTACAAGGTAATCAGCGTCGGTTCCATGCCAAGCGCGGCGTCCAGCTGCTCCGTGATGATGTGCCGCAGCCTTTTGCTGCGGATGGCAAGGTTGGCGTACTCCCACCCCGGATCCGCCCTGGCCAGCTGCTCCGCCACCCGGTCCGCCCAGCCGCGAACCCCGTTGGGCAGCCGGGGGTTATAGTCCCCTACCCCCTCGGTGAAGGAATCCCCCAGGGCAACATAGACCCGCCGCCCACCGGCGTCGGGGGATAGAAGGTTTTCGGCCATGGCGCCACGGTAGCCAACCCAACGGGCCGGCAGGGGACAACAAGGTAAACGGCAGGGGCTCTCCGGATTAGAGCTCGGCCTTGCCCTGCCGCCAGTACCCCATAAACGACACCTGCTTCCGGTCGATCCCGACGTCCCGCACCAGGTACCGGCGCAGCTCCTTGACTGTCCCGGCTTCACCGGCGATCCAGGCATAGAACGGCATCGCCCCCGCGGGCTTGGCCGGGTTCCTGCTGGCGCTGATCGCCGCGGCATCCATCCGTGCGGGCGTTTCCCACAGAATGTCCCGGTCCACGTTGACATCCTCGGGCTCGGGGCCGGCAGCAGGCTCACGGGAGGACTCAAGCCAGACCCAGCCGGGGAGGGTGACGGCGGCCCGGACCGCCTCCTGCAGCAATTCGCCGCGCGGACGCGAGCGGCCGATCGCCGCCCCGCGCGCAAGCCAGGTGATCTCGACGTCGGCGGCTGTCGTGATGACCTGGAAGTCCCCGGCCTCCGGAACCTCGAGAATCGCGTGCCCGCTAACGTCCGGCGGCAGGCTCTCCAGAATGGCGCTGATGGCAGGCACTGCCGTCTCGTCTCCTGCCAGCAGGACCCGCTGGGCCAGGCCCGGCCGCCATTCGATCCCGGAGTAGGTTTCCGCGGTGACGCAGTGCGCAGCCCGGTTGTTTGGTCCGATCACGGTCAGGGTGTCCCCCGGCTTGGCGTTCAGCGCCCAGTTGGCCGCCGGTCCTCCGTGCCCGGCGTCGTCAAAGTGCAGGACAAAGTCGACGTCGATTTCCGGATAGACGGCATCCAAGCGTTCTTTCCGGACGGTGTAGGTGCGCATGGAGCCGCGGGTCGCAGGATCCATGGCCAGCCACGCGCGGTACCAGCCGGCCTGCTCCATCCGGAACTCCGGCAGCGGCAACGCGGTGCCATCCGCGTCAAACGACGGAATCATAAGTTTGACGCGCAGGTCCAGTGTGCTGCCATGGACGCCAAAGTCCCGCAGCGAATAGCCGCCCAACGTGACCCGCCGGAAGTTGGGCCCGAGTTGCTGGACCGCCGTGACCTGGACTTCGAAGGCAAGGGCTATGGGTTCGGTGGCGCGTGGGGTCTTGAGGTCGGCCCGGTTGCGGGCCGGGGTGGGGTTCATTGCAGTCACGGGACCAGCTCCGGGGTTGTAGTGTGCGGGAAACTGGCATGGTGGCGGCCCAGCGGGATGATCAGGGGAGCGCCGGACACCGGGTCCGGGAGCACCCTGGACGCCAGGCCGAACACCTCGCGCACCAGTTCCTCGGTGACCACCGCCCGGGCGGCGCCTTCGGCCACGATCCGTCCGTCCTTCATGGCGATGATGTGGTCCGCGTACCGTGCGGCGAGGTTGAGGTCGTGCAGCACGATCGCCACGGTTGTTCCGCGCCGGCGGTTGAGGTCCGTGATGAGGTCCAGGACCTCCAGCTGGTGGGTGAGGTCCAGGTACGTGGTGGGCTCATCCAGCAAGAGCACTTCGGTTTCCTGGGCCAGGGCCATCGCGATCCACACCCGCTGCCGCTGCCCGCCGGAAAGTTCGTCCACGTTGCGCCCGGCGAGTTCCAGCGTTTCAGTGGCGGCCATCGCCTGTTGCACGGCGCGCTTGTCATCCACCGAGCCCGCGGTCGCCCCGGACCGGAAGAATCCCTGGTGCGGATAGCGGCCGCGGCCCACGAGGTCCCGGACGGTGATGCCCGCCGGTGCTGTCGGGTGCTGTGGAAGCAGCCCCAAGGTGCGCGCCACCTCGCGGGCGCGGCGGCGGTGGATGTCCCGCCCGTCCAGGGTGACCGTTCCGGCCGCGGGTTTGAGCAGCCGGGCCAGGCCGCGGAGCAGGGTGGATTTTCCGCAGGCGTTGGCGCCGACAATCATGGTCACCCTGCCCTCGGGGATTTCCGTGCTGAGTCCCTCGATCACGGTCCGATGATCGTATTTCAGCGTCAGGCCGGAGGTCTGAAGAGTTGCCATCTCAGGCATCCTTTCGGTTGGAGGTGACAAGCAGCCAGAGCAGGAACGGGGCACCCAGGGCACCGGTCACCACCCCGACGGGCAGGACGGTGCCGCCCAGCAGCAGCGGTGCCATGTTGGTGGCGAAGTAGTCAGCGGCCAGGACGATCACCACACCGGTCAGGGCCGAGGCCGGCAGGCTCGCCGCGCGGACGAACCGGCGCGAGATTGGTCCGGCGAGGAAGGCGACGAACGCCACCGGCCCGGCGGCTGCAGTGGCCGCTGCCGCGAGTGCGACGGCGACCACTACAACCGCCAGCCGGACCGCCCCCACCCGGACACCGAGGCCGGCGGCGGAATCCTCGCCCAGTTCGAGGATGCGCAGCGGACCGGCGAGGAACCCGACGCCAGGAACCAGGACGATCAGTGCGAGGCCGAGGACTCCGGCCCGGTCCCAGTTCGCGGAGTTGAGGGAGCCGTTGAGCCAAATCAGGACGTCGGCGGCGGTGCGGATGTCCGCTCTGGTCATGAGGAAACTGACCATGGCGTGAAGGGCTGCGGCGATACCCGCTCCCGCCAGGATCAGCCGGCCCCCCGCGGCGTCCCCCCGGCGTCCGCCGGAACCGAGGGATCCGCTGCGGGAGATGGCGTAGATAAGGACGGCCACACCCAGCGCCCCGGCGAATGCGGCGCCCGAGACGGCGGCACCGGATGCGCCGAAGACCACAATGGCCGCCACAGCCGCGGCGCTGGCTCCGTAGCTGATGCCAATAACGTCAGGGCTGGCCAGGGGATTGCGGAGCATGGTCTGGAACAGCGCGCCGGAGAGTCCGAAGGCCGCGCCGACCAGCGTCCCCACAACGGCCCGCGGCAGCTTGTGCTCCATCACGATGAAACTGGCGCCGGGGATCTTCTCGCCGCCAATGAGGTGCGCGCCCAGGATCCTGACGAAGTCGGGGATGGTGACGGTGTAGCTGCCAAGCAGCACGTTGGCTGCGAAGAGCACCGCGACGGCCAAGGCCAGGCCGGTGGTCCGGCCGGGCACACTCCCGCGAGTTGGCAGATATGGCCAATGTTTGTGCGGATCATTGCCGCGAAGTGCCAACTCGGCGGCGGATTCCCTCATAGTCCCGCCCCTTTGCCGCGTCTTACCAGCCAGACGAACACCGGCGCGCCGACGAGCGCGGTCATGATCCCTGCGGGGACTTCGCCCGGAAGCAGGATCACGCGGCCGATCACGTCGGCGACCAGCAGCAGCGCCGGGGCCAGGACCAGGGAAAAGGGCAGGATCCAACGGTAGTCGGGACCGGTGAGGAAGCGGACAGCGTGCGGAATGACAAGACCCACGAAGCCAATCGGGCCGGCCAGTGCCGTGGCAGCGCCGCAGAGCAGGACGATGCCGAGGGCCGTGATGCCGCGGGTCAGCCCAACACGCTGGCCCAGGCCGCGGGCGAGGTCGTCGCCGAGGGCCAGATTGTTGAGGATCCGGCCCGCGGAGAGCACAATCGCGGCACCCAGCAGCAGGAACGGCAGGGCCGTGAGGACAAGGGACCAGTCGCGCCCGGCGATCCCGCCAACCTGCCAGAACCTGAAGCGGTCCAGGGTGTCCCGGCTGGAGACCAGGATGACGTTCATGAGCGAGAAAAGTCCCGCGCTCAGGGCCGCGCCGGCAAGGGCGAGCTTCACCGGCGTCGCGCCGCCCCTGCCGAGTGCGGCGATCAGATAGACCATCACGGCGGCACCCGCCGCGCCAAGGAACGCGAACCAGATATATCCAGCCAGAGAGGAGACACCGAAGACGTAGATTCCCGTGACGACGGCCAACGCAGCGCCGGCATTGATGCCGAGGATCCCCGGGTCCGCCAGCGGGTTGCGGGCCACTCCCTGCATTGCCGCCCCGGCGAGTCCGAGGGCGCTGCCGGCCAGCAACCCGAGTGCGGTCCGCGGAACCCGGGCGAGCACCACTGCGTGGTCACCGCTGGCCGGATCGGATTGGGTCATTGCCTGCCAGACGGTCTCAAGGGTCAGGCCGCGGGCCCCGATGCCGAGCGACGCCGCGGCCACGAGCACCAGCACGCCGACGGCGGCCAGCAACCAGAGCGCCTGCGGGCCCCGGACGGTCCGGTCCGGAGCCGTAAGTATCTCCGGGGCGGGCCGGGCGGCGGTGCTGGCCGCCGTCGTCGTAAGTGGGCTCATGGAACGCTGCCTACTTCACCGGGGCAGCGGCTTTGCCGGCTGCCGTCGCCAGCTGCGGCAGGAAGGTGTCGAGGGCCCAGGGCAGGCTCAGCGGAGATGACGCGGAGATGGACAGCGTTAGCGTGTTATCCGAGTCCGCGACCAGGGCACCGCTCTTGATGGCCGGGATCTGGCCGAGCAACGGGTCAGTTTTGATCGATTCGGCGGTTTGCGCGTCCGGGACCCAGGTCACAAAAAGGTCGGACGTGAGTTCGTTGGCTTTCTCCGCGGACCACGGGATGAAGAACTCCTTGGAACCCTGGGTATTGTCCGCCACCACGGGGGCCAGCTTCATGCCGATCTCGCTGAGGAATCGGGGGCGGTTGTCGTTGGCGGTGTAGACGTTGACGCCGTCGCCATTGGCCGGCTCCAGGTTGCCGTAGATGAAGCTCTTGCCGGCCAGCTGCGGGTATTGGGCGGCCTTGGCCTGGATGGTGGCCTCGGTGTCGGCGATGAGCTCAGCGGCTTCCGCCTCCTTGCCGAGCGCCTTGCCGATGATGGCCGTGGAATCCTGCCACGAGGTGCCGTAAGCGACCTCCGGCTGGGCCACGACGGGCGCTATCTCGCTGAGCTTCTTGTAGTCCTCCGCGGTCAGGCCCGAGTAGGCGCCGAGGATAACGTCCGGGTTGAGCTTGGCGATCTCGGTGAAGTTGATGCCGTCCGCCTCGGAGTACTGCGCGGGAGCCTTCGCCGAGCCGAACCCGGCGCCGAGCTTGTTCAGCGCCGCGTCCTTCCACGGCGTGGACCCCTGGGCGTTGCCGCCCCATTCGTTCTTGGGCACTCCTGCCGGGACTACGCCGAGGGCCAGGGCGACGTCGTCGTTGACCCAGGAAACCGTGACGACGCGCTGCGGCTGTTCCTTGATGGTGGTCTCGCCGAAGGCGTGCTTGATGGTCAACGGGAAAGCGGCGCCGGCCGACTGTGCGGGGGCCTCCGCTGTTGTGGCGGCTGGTCCGGTGGAGCACCCGGTCAGGACCAAGCCGACGGCGGCCAGGAGCACGGCTGTCGCGCGGAGGGGGCGGCCGATGGTACGGCTGATGGTAGCCGGGAAGACTGCGAAAGCCACGGAACTCCTTAGGTAAGTGAAGTGAACCTAAGTAAGGCTAGCCTATCTTTAAATTAATTACGCAAGGTTTGCATAACTTAATTACCCTGATGTGGGTTCCGGCTGGAGCGGGGCTCGAAAACTGGACAGGAATCCGGGTGTTTGCGAGGATGGGCCGCACGGGTGAATCGGCACCGGTGCCAAAACTATTGGCTGCGATCTATCAGGGAAGTGAGCATGGGCATCCACATGATGACTGTTGCCACGGTTGGCGGGGTGGCCGCTCTGGCCTGCTACGCGCCCGCACAGTCGCCAGCCCTTCCCCGACAATCGGGTACCGCTGCGGTCTGATACCGCGGCAGCCCCGGTTCAAACCGGAGTCGCAGGCTGGCAAACGCCTGCCTGCCTTCCGTCCCGGCGCACCTTGGCCGGACCGGACCACCCGACTCCGAAAGTTTCCAACATGCAAAAAATCACTGCGCAGCAGATCCGCTCGTCCTTTATCAACGCAAGCCGGTCGGAAGCCTCGAAACTCAATCTGCCCCGGAACTTCGATGCCCTCGACTGGGAGAGCCTCGACTTTCTGGGCTGGCGCGACGGGAAGATGCCGCTGCGTGGCTATCTGGTGCTGCCCGGCCCTCAGGGTCCCGCCGGAATCATGTTTCGCGCCCCCGAAGGCGGGCCCAAGAAGAACCGATCAGTGCTGTGCGAGCTGTGCCGCGACATCTTCTCCAAGGACGATGTCCTGCTGTGGGTGGCCAAGCGGGCCGGGCAGTCCGGCCGCAACGGAAACACCGTGGGCACGCTGATCTGCGCCGAATTCGGATGCTGCCGCAACGTGCGGGTTGAACCTCCGGCCAATGAAATCAACCCGGACCCGGCCGCCGTCGTGCTGCGGCAGATAGGCGGGCTGGCGGCACGCACCGCCCAGTTCCTGGAGCGGGTCCAGGAAGCGTAGCACCGGCACGGGCACTGTGCCGTCAGCGCAGGACGATGTCCACAGGGTTTGCCTCGGAGCGCCACTTACCCTCGGAACCAGGGCCCGGGGCAATCACCGGCGCCGTCAGCACACCGGAACGGTTAGTGCGTTTGTCCCGCAGGATCTCGGTGACCGAGCCGAGGTGCCGGGACAGGTCGATCACGTTTTCCGGGGCGGCCAGGAGCAGCTGGAAGCCGAATTCATGTAGCGCCTTGATGCCGGCGCCCGCAAATTCCTCCGAGGCGAGCACAAAGGCTTCGTCCATCATCACCGTGCCGTAGGTGGTGAAGCCCTGCTCGGCGATGCCCAGCTGGTAACTCAGCGCCGCTGCCATAATGAACGCGGTGAAGCGTTGCCGCTCGCCGCCGGACATCGAGCCGGTGTCCGCGTGCATAAAGACCTCGGTCTTCACTGCGCGGTTCTTACCGCTGCCCTTCGCCGCACGCGGGCCTTGGATCTCGCGGTGCTCCTTGCACTGGATAAAAAGGTGGCCCCTGACGTCCAGCACCTCGGCACGCCAGCGCCGGTCCTCGGGGGTCTGCGAACCCAGCCGCTTCACAAGCGTTTCGAGCGACTTGTAGCGGCTGGTGAGCTCAACGTCGTCGTCCGGCTCGCCGGGCGTGCCGGCGGCAGGCGCGGCTGCCTTGCCCGGGCGGCTGTGCCGGACCTTGAGCGCGTTCTGGATCGCGTCTTTGAACTGCTTCGCCGTGGCCGGCAGGGTCTGCTTGATATCGAGTTCCAGGAAGCTGCCTTCGTGGAAGTTCACCTCGGAGAGGATGCCGTTCAGCGGCAGGATCCGGCTCGTGATGGAGCGGCGCTCCTCATCCAGCAGGTGCAGCAGGGTGCTGAAGGACTCATGCGTGCGCTGGTTGAAGAACTGCCGGAACTCGGCTTCCTGCGCGGGCAGTCCGTCGCTGACAATAGCGTGATAGCGGGCCTCGAACTCCCCCGCGGCCCCGATCGCGGTGCCGTGGTCCACGGAGATCGCGGTTCCCCATTCGCGGACAAAGCCCTCGAAGATCCGGGTGAGCCGCTCCGAGGTCCCCTGCCCCCGGGATTCGGCAGCGTGGAGCTCTCCGAGCAAGCGGGTCCGGACCTGGTTGGCAAGGTGGTCCAGCTCATGCATCTCCAGGACATCGCCGGCATCGGTGAAGTACGGTTCCAGCGCCGTGACAGTGGCCTCCGACGGCGGCGACTGAGCCAGCCGCTCCCGCGCGGCATCCAGCAGCGAATCGGCGCGGGAAAGTTGCGCGTCGACAGCCTTGTATTCGCTTTGCAGCACGGCCGCGGCCTCGGTGCTGGACTGGTGCTTGTGCCGGGCCGCCTCGATGTTGGCGCGCAGCGGTTCCAGGTCCGCCTGCGCGGCGAGGGCGTCCTTGAGCCGCTGCTCGATCCGGGCAAGTTCGTCCGCCGCGACAACTGCCGAGACCTGCTCCCAGGGGCGGTGGTCCTCGGTGACGCGGCGCAGGGCCTCGAGCTGCCGGTTCATCCCCTGGTGCGATTCTTCCCGGCTTTGCGCGAGCTCTGCGGCCTTGGCCAGTTCCTGCTGCAGGTCCTGGACCTGTGCGGCCACGAGCTCCAGTTTGGCGGCGTTGTCGAAGCCGAGGACATAGTCCTGCCGGGATGCGAAGCGGTCGTCCTTTTCCACGGTGTGGCGGTTGCGCTTTACCACCCCGCCCAGGCTCAGGCCCTTGTCCAGGCGGGCAAGTTCGTCCGGGTCCTCAACACACGGGTAGGCGAAATCGAGGGCGATCCGTTCCCGGATCCACTCGCCCGCGTCCGCTGCCGCACCCACGGCCAGGATGTCCAGCTTGGTGAGCAGATCGCCGTCGGCCGCGTCCTCGACGGCCAGCGCGCCGCCGGCAAGGGGCTTGGAGACGTCGACCGCGCGCACCGCACCGCGGACGGCATGGTCGTTGAGGTAGCGGGTGACGGCGGCGAAGTGCTCACCGGGAACCAGCAGCGTTGTGGCCAGACTGCGCAGCGCGCGTTCGGCGGCCGGGCGCCACCGTTCCTGTCCCTCGGTGAGGTCGATCAGTTCGCCGCCGAACGGCATCTGCTCCTCGGGAACGCCCGTGGCGGCCGCGATCGCGCTGCGGTTTTCAATGCTCGACGGCGGCAGCAGGGACTTGCGAGTCTTGAGTGACACCAGTTCCTGCTGGGCCGCGGCGAGTTCCCGCTTCCTGGCGGCGTGGCCGTCGAACGCCTCGAAGCGCAGTTCCTTCAGTATTTCGGCGTCCCCCGTCAGCTCGGCGGAACGCGCGGCGGCGTGTTGGTGGGCCTGCTCCCAGCCGGCCGCAGTCCACTGAAGTTCCAGTCCGGCCTCGGACAGCGTCTTGCGGGCTGATTCCTCCACCTGCTGGCGCAGTTTGAGCCCCACCCGGGCGTTGTCGAGCGACTGCTCAATCGCGGAGATTGCGTTGCCGCCCTGGTTGTTGTAATCCACTTCAAGCTGGCGCAACTCTTTGGCCAGGCCGTCCCGGATGCCGCGTTCGGCGCCGAGATCCCTGGCTTTCGCCTGGGCCAGGTCCTTGAACCGGACGAGGGTCTTCTCGTGCACGGTGACGGCCAACTGCTGCCGGTACGACTCGAATTCTTCGCCGGCGAGCTCCCGCAGCCGGTGGGCGTCGAGCAGGGACTGGGCATACTCCTTATTGAGGCCGGGGACCGGGGCCAGCTGGTCGCGCTGTTGCCGGACATCCTCAAGCCGCTGCCGGATGGACATCAGGTTGCTGAATTCCTCCACCACGTCATCCGACGCGGCGAGGGTAGCGGGTGCGTCCAAGACCTGGTCACGGAAAAAAGTGTTAACGCTGCCGCCGAGGCCCTTGCCGGCCTGGATGACGCGCAGCAGGGGCAGGGCCTGGTCCGAATTGATCCCAAGCAGGCGCCGGAAGCGTTCCGCAAAGGCCTTGTGCACATCGAAAACCTGGGCGTCGGGGAAGATCACATCCAGCGCCGACTTGGTGAAGCGTTTCTCCGCGATACCCTCGATGGCCGTCAGGTCCAACGGTCTGTTGTCGATCAAGTAGAACCTGCCGACGCTGGACTCCGTGCCGTTTTGGGGCAGGTCGAACAGCGCCGACACCGTCACCCGGGTGCCCGCTGCGTTGTCGAATGTCAGGGCGACGGCGGACCAGGTGGCACCGGGTCGCTGGAAAGCACTGGCCGAGCCCTCCCCGACAGCTTTGTCACCCACCTTGCCGCGCATGTACGTGAACGTGGTGCGCTTGTCTTCGACGGCGCCCCCCGCCCGCTGGGCAGCGGCTTCGTTGGAGCGCGGCCTGGCATCAAAGACCCTGAGCATCGCATCGAACAGCGTGGACTTGCCGACGCCGGAATTGCCGGTCAGCAGCGTGCCGTTGCGGTCAACATGCATGGTGTGGGCGCCATGGAAGGTGCCCCAGTTCACCACCTGGACGAGGGCGAGGCGCATCTGGCCCGGGTTGGTGAGGTCCCCCATCGGCAGCATGGTCGCGATGCTCACTTGGCTTCCTCCGAGTCTTTGGTCATGCCCTTGTGGTCGCCTTCCGCGGCGCCACCGGACACATGCTCTGCATGCTCGCTCGTTCCTCGCTTAGACGCATGCTGCCGCATGTCCCCGGCGCCACCGCTGCTGTCAGTAACCGGATCGACGGCATCGCCGTCGTCCGAGTCATCCTCCCCCGGGCCTACCGCGTCGCCGTCGAACTCCAGCAGCGGCTCCGTGCCGGACGGGTCGGTGCTGGCGGCGACCAGGGCGTCGATTTGGGCCGGGATGTCGCCGATGTTCTCGAACGGGAGGGCCAGCGGGAGGGCGTTGGAGATCGTGTAAACCTCGTCCAGGCCGGTGGCCAGGAGGAGCTGGCGGGCCAGGAGTTTGGTGATGGCGCGGGTGACGACGTCGGAATCGCGCAGCGCGTCCTGCTGGCCGGCGGGCTGGTAGTGGGCCACCAGGTCGGCGATTTCCTCGCGCGTGATAGTAGGGTCGGTCTGGGCCGTGACATGGCGGTCCAGGAGCAGGCGCAGGCGCAGCAGGACGATGGTTTCGATGCGGCTGAGGGCCCGCTGCTGGCGCAGGATACTGGAGCGGGTGCTGCCGCCGATCGCTTCGGGGTCCACCGGCCGCAGCACGGCCACTTTTCGTTCGTGGTCCAGCTGAAGCGTCAGGAACAGTTCGGAGAGCCGGCTGCGCAGGATCAGCTGGTTGTCCAGCAGTGTGGTCCAGAGCTTCTCGTCCCGGCCGCCGTCGATGTACGGGCCCTTAAGGAGTTTCACCAGCGCCTGGCGGACCTTCATCGGAAGCACTCCGGTGTCCCCCGGAAAGAGCGCAGCGCCGTCGACGAAGGTGTCACGCGGGGTGACGGCGAAGGGATCTGCGGACACGTGCCGGGCGGGCTGCCCCGCCTGCCCCGCCGGTTCCGCCGGTTCCGCCGGCCTCGCCGGTTCCGCCGTCGTGTTTTCTTCAGTCATCTTCAATCCTTCTTGAGCGTGACGACCGGCAGGTACGCGGTGCGCGTGGAGCCGTCGATCTGTTCGAAGTCGAGAGTGTCCCAGGCCCCGCGGTCAAAGCCGGCGCCCACGTGCAGGGCGTGGGAGAGCAGGGCACGGATGGAGTTGATGTGGCGTTCCGCAGCCGGGAGCTGCTCCCAGGCCTCGGCCAGGGTGGAAGCGCCGTTGAACGCGGCGCGGATAGCCCCGGGGCTCGCTTTCGAAGTCCGCGGCGAGCGCACACGGTCCGAGTCGCTGAAGGCGATCGGGTCCGCCAACTTTGGCGGGGCCGCGAACTCGTCCGGGTCAAAGAGCTTGATCATGGCGAGGGATTCGAAGCCGGCGTTGAACAGCGCCGGGCCGGGGACCAGGCCGGGGCGTTCACGTTCGTACGGCAGCGAGCGGATGGCCTGCTCGGCCTCCCGGAGGACCTTGCGGAGCCGGACGGACTGGCGGAAATCGTCACTCTGGACATAGGTGTTAAGGCTTTCGCTGAGCTTGCCGTAGATCCGCTGGATCTGGCTGTGCTGGCTGCGCAGTTCGGCCACCAGGTTCTTCAGCGTCTCGCGCTCGTCCTGGCTGAGGTCGTCTGCGAACTGACGGCTAAGCACCTCCCCGATCGCCGAACGGAACCGCAGTTGTTGCTGCGGGTCCTCCAGGAACGCCGTGAAGGACCGGAACGTCCTGCCCTCCGGGCTCTGCCGAAGGCGCTTGTCCGCCGCCAGCACCTGCGCCATCGTGGCGCCCTTGCTGAGGGACTCCTCAATGATCTGGTTGCGGAGCTCGCCCACCAGCTCCTCAATACGGTCACGCATCTTCTTGTAGTCCGCGGGCAGGCTGGCTGCGAGGTCCAGGATGTTTCCCGCGGCTTCCACTGCCTCCTCGTCGTCCAGCAGTCCATCGAAGCCGCCCGAGCTGATGTCCTCGATGAGCTGGCGCCGCTCGCCGATCTCGTCCTCGAGGGACTCCAGCCGGGCGCTCTGATCCGGGTTCGTCTCGTTGGCGAGCTTTTCGACGTCGCCCAGCAGCGTACCGAGGCGGGAACCGTTGAGCGTGGAGCGTTCGCTTGAGAGGCTGTCAAGGAAGGCGAGGACGCGGGCCGCGGGTTCGGTGACCTCATACACGATCTGCCCTGACTGGTTCCGCCGGGTCAGGAAGTTCTTGCGGGTCCACTCATCGCCGAACGTCTTGCCGTTTGCGGTACCGCCGAGCCCCGGATCCTGGCGGCGGAGCTGCTCGAGGAAAGCGTCGACGTCGGCGTGGAACTGTTCCAGCGGGAGCTGCGGCCTGGTGCGGGTAAAGGAGGCCTGCAGCACGGCGATCACCCACGGTGCCGAACGGGTCAAGGCCCAGGCTGGCCCTTTGGTAAGCAGTTCGAGGTCCCGCAACCTGGCGCTTATTGCGTCGGCGGAGGACAGTGCTGAGCGGGTCATGCACTCTCCTTCAGCTGCCGCGGGACCTGGATCGGGCAGCGGATACGGAAAAACTGCCAGCTACAAGGTTAACGCAGGCCCCGGATTGCATCCATCGTGATGCGGGATCGTCTGGGGGCAGTAGATCTGCACGTCCGGACGGGCGGGCCGGAGCAAACCGTGCGGTGACCGCAACCGCTCCGTGACCTACGCCCCGGTAGCATTTCGATCCCGTATCAAGAACTCCGGCACGCGCGCCGGACTCTGGCGGGTCTCCCGCCCGAACCCTACGCTCGGGCTACTGATTCAGCCGATGCAAGGGTGCAGGGGGAAACATGCAGTTCGACCTCAACGCAGTGGAAACGGCAACGCTGGTGTTCATCGGAACGCTCGTATTTGCCCTGGTAATCACGGTGTTTATGATGATGGCGTCATTCGCGGCCCTGGTGCTGGTGGGGGTCGGCCGGCTCGCCTGGTTCATCGCAGGGACTCTCCTGCTGGGTCTTGTGCGAGGCATCAACCATGCCTGGGACCTGCTGGTTCATCATGCCTCCCGGGTAGAGCTGCCGGGCGACTTCGCCTCAGACATTGCCGCAGAAATGATGGGCCAACCGGCCCCTAGTACCGGGACCTACCCGCGGGTAGTATTGCGTGACAGCTGAAGGGTCCTCCACCCACGGCGGATCCAGGGCTCAAGCCGGTACCCCGGTTAGAGGAGATGCCCGATGAGCTCCGCCGTTGAAAATCCAGCCACTGGCAAACCAGCCGCCACGCCCGCCTCGGAAGCCACAGCTCCACCTGCGGCGCTCGGTCCGGACGCTACTGCGGCCGACGCGCGGGCCATCAGCGAGGCTGCCCGTGAGTCCAGTTGGGACCGGCCCAGTTTCGCCAAGGGCCTGTACCTCGGCAGCTTTGACCTCAGCCTGATCCACCCGTGGCCGGAAGCCCCCGCGGACGACGTCGAACGCGGCGAAGAGTTCCTGGCCCGCCTAACCGAGTACTGCCGCACGATGTCCGGGCGCACCATCGAGCGCGACGCGCTGATTCCGGATGCGTACCTGAAGGGCCTCGCCGACCTCGGTGTTTTCGGCATGAAAATTCCCCGCGACTACGGCGGGCTTGGCCTCTCCCTGGTCTACTACGGACGGGCACTGGCGCTGCTGGGTTCCGTCCACCCCAGCCTCGGCGCCCTGCTCTCGGCGCACCAGTCGATTGGCGTCCCCGAGCCGGTGAAGGTATTCGGCACGCCGGCACAGAAACAGGAGTATCTGCCGCGCTGCGCCGCCGGCGCCGTGACCGCCTTCTTGCTGACCGAGCCCGATGTTGGCAGCGACCCCGCCCGGATGGGCAGCACCGCAGTCCCTTCCGACGACGGCGAGTCCTACCTCCTGGACGGCGTCAAGCTCTGGACTACCAACGGGGTGATCGCCGAACTCGTGGTGGTCATGGCGGTGGTTCCCTCACGGACCGGTGCTGACGGCACGGTGCACAACGGCGGAATCAGCGCCTTCGTTGTTGAGATGGATTCCCCCGGCATCACAGTGGAAAACCGCAATGCCTTTATGGGGTTGCGCGGAATTGAGAACGGCGTCACCCGCTTCCACCGGGTCCGGGTGCCGGCAGCCAACCGGCTCGGCCGCGAAGGACAGGGCCTCAAGATCGCCCTCACCACGCTCAACACCGGCCGGCTCGCACTTCCAGCGCTCTGCGTCGCCTCCGGGCGGTGGAGCTTGAAAATCGCCCGCGAGTGGTCCAACGCCCGCACCCAGTGGGGTCGCCCGGTGGGCCAGCACGAGGCCGTGGGCAAAAAGATCGCCTTCATTGCAGCCAGCGCCTTTGCCCTCGACGCGGTTTTTGAGCTTTCCGCCGAAATGGCCGACGCCGGGCAGAAGGACGTCCGGATCGAGGCGGCCCTGGCCAAACTGTGGTCCACCGAGATCAGCTGCCGGATCGCCGATGAACTGGTGCAAATCCGCGGCGGCCGCGGTTTCGAAACAGCGGACTCGCTCGAGGCCCGCGGCGAACGCGCCGTACCTGCCGAACAGCAGCTCCGGGATCTGCGCATCAACCGCATTTTCGAGGGATCCTCAGAGATCATGAAACTGCTGATCGCCCGCGAAGCCGTCGACGCGCACCTGACCGCGGCCGGAGATCTCGCCTCCGCGGAAGCCAGCCTCTCCGACAAGGCCCGGGCCGCCGTCGGGGCCTCCGGCTTTTACGCGAAATGGCTGCCCAAACTGGTCGCCGGGGCCGGCATGGACCCGCGGTCCTACAGCGACTTCGGCAGGCTCGCGAAGCAACTTCGCTTCATCGAGCGGACATCGCGGCGGCTGGCCCGGCAAACCTTCTACGGGATGGGCCGGTGGCAGGCCAAGCTTGAACACAAACAGGCTTTCCTGGGCCGGATTGTGGACATCGGGGCTGAACTGTTCGCTATGGCCGCGGCCTGCTCCCGGGCGGAAATGCTGCTGCGGACCTCCCCGGAGAAGGGCGCGTCCGCTTACGATCTTGCCGAGGCATTCTGTGAGCAGGCCCGGGTGCGGGTTGATGAATACTTCGACCAGCTTTGGCGGAACACCGACGAGACCGACCACGCGCTTTCCCGCACGGTTCTGGCCGGCGATCACCAATGGTTGGAGGCCGGCGTCCTTGACCAGTCCGAAGGGACCGGACCGTGGATTGCCGACGCCAGTGCGCGCGCGTCGGTGAAACCGAATCTGCACCGAAAGTACCGCTGACAGGAGACGTCACCCAACGAGCAATAGTAAGCATCCTTGCTACCATGTTCTGGCCGTGATTAGCTGGTGGTGAGGCCTGCACGCCGGCCTCCGCCTGGCGGTGCCCGGCTCAAAAAATGAGTCCGGGTCATTCAGTGAAAGTGAGCAGTCCTCATGAGCAACCCAGCAGGCCCCGATGATCGCACTCCCCGACGCGCCCGTGACGAGGACACGCCCGGCAGCCAGAACGCCGGGATCCACGACGCCCGCCAGGATGCCGACCGCCACAACACCGTCCGCACCAACGACACCCAGGCCATCCCGACCGGCACCGAACCAGCCCGCAGCCGGCCCGTCACTGCCGTGCGCCACGACGCGACGGGGCATGAGACTGTGCTCGACGATGTCCCCACCCGCGAAACCGTGGTGGCCCGCGAAAAGGAGCAGTTCGGCGGCATCAAGATTGGTTCAGCATTCTTCGGCTGGCTGGCCGCCACCGGAATGGCCGTCCTGCTGACGGCACTGGTCGCGGCTGCCGGCACCGCCGTTGGCCTCGCCACTAATACGGACGTCAACGCTGCAGTCACCGCGGGCAACGAAACGATGGGGCTTGTCGGCATCATCGCCGTGCTGGTCATCTTGTTTGTGTCGTATTTCTCCGGCGGCTACGTCGCTGGCCGGATGGCACGTTTTAGCGGCGCAAAACAAGGATTTATGGTGTGGGTCTGGGCCCTCATCGCCGCGGTTGTCGTCGCCATTCTCGGCATCGTGGCGGGACAGCGGTACAACATCCTGGCCCAGCTCAACAGCTTCCCGCGCATCCCGGTCAACGAGGGCGAACTGACCGCCACCAGCGCCATCGCCGCAGTTGTGGTGGCCGCCGTGGCCCTTGTCGGCGCCGTCCTGGGCGGAACCGCCGGCATGCACTTCCACCGCAAAGTGGATCGCGCCGGGTTCACCCCGGTGGAACCGGTCGAGGAACGCTAGGCAGGCAATTTCGCCGGCACCTGCAAGCCGGTCATTCAGCCGAACTCGACGGCGTCAACGTAATACCAGCGGCGGTCGACCCGGACGAAGCGGCTGGTCTCATGGTGAACGCCGCGTCCGCCGTGGTGACGGAAATGGGCCTTGAACTCCACGATGCCCTCGGAGTCCAGCGGGCCACCGCGCCGGGTGGCGACGATGTCCAGCCGCCGCCACTGCAATCCATGATCCAGGTCCAATGCGGCCGGCCTGCTGTCCGGGTGCCAAGTCCGCAGCAGATAGCCCGCATCCAGCAGCACAAAAGCGCTATACCGGGAGCGCATCAGCTGTTCGGCCGTCGATGCCTGCGCCGCGCCGCTGTGGAACCTGCCGCAACAGAGACCGTACTGCTCCCCCGAGAGGCACGGGCAGTTGTCCGTGAACGGGGCCGGACCGGGTTGGCCGGATCCGGGAGGGGCGGTGTCTGGGGGCGTCACAGTTTGTCCTTTCCAGGTTGCCGGACGACGCCGGCGAGGCTCCTTCCGACTATAGACGCAGGCCCGATGGTGCTGGCCGGGCCGGGTCCGTAACAGCTTCGACACGTCTTGGCGAAGACACCGCCTGCCTGCGTGTCCGGCAGAGAAAGTACGTATGGTTAAGGGGTGCCGTTGCCCGCAGCGCAGAGCGGGACGCGCCGCCGCAAGGCCAGCAAGGAGAGGTGAAATGGGAGATCCGACAACCATCGCCCTCAATCTGACGTTCTTCGGGACCTTGGCCGTTGCCTTTGTGATGACCTTCGGTCTCTTCCTGGCCTTTGTTGCCACGCTGGTGATTGCAGGCCTCGGCCGGCTGATCGCCGTGACCGTTATGGCCTTGGGACGCGCGCTCTTCAGTGCAGCAGGCAGAACCGCCGAACCGGTCGAGCACACCGGTCCGGTTCGCGCCGCCGTAACCATCCAGCATCGTCCGGCCCACCCTTCCGAGCCCGCCCAAGCGGCCGGGCCGGTAAGGACGGAACCTGCCCTATCAGCGGGCTGGGCTGACGCCGTCGCGCAGGCCGACGCCAGCGCAGCTGCCCGCGCCAAGGCGAAGATCGCGCCGGCCGTTAAGGTCACGGTCCGCGAACTGCCGGACCCGGCGGTCCCGGCATGTGACGTGCTTGCCGTAGCTCCGCTGGTAGAGTCCGCCACCGACCGGAACGGCCAGCTTGGGAGCGTCCCGGCCGCGTTCAAAAAGATCCCACTGCCTGCGCCTCAGTCGCTGCTGGACACTGGTTCGCTCGCTTCCGTTTCCGGGCGGCCTCCGCTGAAGCCGTTGCGCGCGTCCGTTTCCCGGCAGCCGAACGCCCGACCATCCGGGACCCAGTCCCAGAAGCGCAAGGCAAGCTAGGGCCTTACCCCCGGAAGCTAAGTCGGCTACGTTGGAACCCATGGAATTCAGATACCTCGGGAACAGCGGCTTCAAGATTTCGGAAATCACCTTTGGCAACTGGCTTACCCACGGTTCGCAGGTAGAGAACGAGGTCGCAACCCAGTGCGTACGGGCCGCACTCGACGCCGGCATCAGCACCTTCGACACGGCAGATGTCTACGCCAATACCGCCGCGGAGACCGTGCTGGGCAAGGCCCTCCAAGGCGAGCGGCGCGAGTCGCTGGAAATCTTCACCAAAGTCTTCGGCCCAACCGGCCCCAAGGGCCACAACGATCTTGGCTTGTCCCGCAAGCACATTATGGAGGGCATCAACGGCTCCCTTTCGCGGCTGCAGACGGACTACGTGGACCTCTACCAGGCACACCGCTTCGACTACGAAACCCCGCTGGAAGAGACGATGCAGGCGTTCGCGGATATCGTGCGGCAAGGCAAGGCCCTCTACATCGGCGTCAGCGAATGGACCGCCAACCAGATCCGCGACGGCCATGCCCTCGCCCAGGAACTGGGTTTCCAGCTGATTTCCAACCAGCCGCAATACTCCATGCTGTGGCGGGTCATCGAGGCCGAGGTGGTTCCGACGTCCGAGGAACTTGGTCTCTCGCAGATCGTTTGGTCACCGATGGCGCAGGGTGTGCTGAGCGGGAAATACCACCCGGGCAAACCCGCGCCGGAGGGCAGCCGGGCGACGGATTCCAAGGGCGGCTCGAAGATGATCGAGCGCTGGATGTCCAACGAGGTCCTCACCGGCGTGCAGCAACTCAAACCAATCGCTGACGAGGCCGGCCTGACCATGGCCCAACTGAGTATTGCCTGGGTCCTGCAGAACAAAAACGTGGCCTCGGCCATTATGGGCGCATCCCGGCCGGAGCAGATCGAGAAGAACGTCGCGGCCGCGGGCGTGCAGCTGGATGCCGGGATCATGGCCAAGATTGACGCCGCGATCGGCTCTCTCGCCGAGCGCGACCCGGCGCAGACCAAGTCGCCGGCGTCCCGGGAGGCCTAGGCCCGTGACGTGTACGCCCACGCTCGCCGTCACTGGTTCCACCGGGCACCTCGGCGGCATGGTGGCCCGCCACCTGGCCGACGCCGGCACCCCGCAACGACTGCTCGTCCGTGACCCCAGCAGGGCCCCGCAGCTGGAACGCGCCGACGCCGCCGTCGTGACCTACGCCAACCCGGCGCTGGCAAAAGCGGCACTTGCGGGGGTGGAGACGCTTTTTATGGTCTCCGCCGCCGAGGCCGAAGACCGGATGCAGCAGCACTTCACCTTCGTGGACGCGGCTGCCGCAGCCGGTGTGCAGCACATCGTCTACACCTCGTTCTTCGGCGCGGCGGCTGATTGCGCCTTCACTCTCGGCCGGGACCATTTCGCCACTGAGGAACACATCAGGGCTTCCGGGATGGACTACACCTTCCTGCGGGACAACTTCTACCTCGATTTCCTGCCCTTGCTGGCGGGCGAGGACGGCGTGATCCGCGGACCCGCCGGGGACGGTTCCATGGCGGCCGTTGCCCGGGCGGATATTGCCCGCTCCGCCGTGACCGTGCTCCGGGACCCGTCCCTGCACATCAGCAGAACCTACGACCTCACCGGACCTGAGGACCTCTCCTTGGCCTCGGCCGCGGCACTTCTCACCGCCGGGACCGGCCGGACCATCACGTTCCACAACGAGAGCCTGGATGAGGCGTACGCCTCGCGCGCCTCCTACGGGGCTCCGGCGTGGCAGGTGGACGCCTGGGTGAGCACCTACACGGCAATCGTCACCGGTGAACTGGCCGGGCCGACGTCGGCCGTCCACGAACTCACCGGCCGCGAACCTTTGGGCCTGGCGCAGTTCCTGGCCGAGTCGCACGCGATCTAAGCTGCGGGACTGGGCCGGTGTTGACGCCGCACCCGGTCCTGCCGCGCCACTGACGCCTCCGGCGCAATCCAGCCACTGGAACAGTCCTGGAACTACCAGGGGATGGGCAATAACGTGGTGCAACGGATCAAGGTGACGGTCCAGTAGCAGGCCGTCCCCGGTTTAGTCCCACGTGGCACTGCCCCAATAGTCTTCGATCGCGACTGCTGAAATGCTGACAGTGTCCCCGGAGACGACCACCGCCTTATTTGGGGCCATAAAGCAGGCAAGGTTTCCGACGTCGGCAGGCGTTGCGGTGCGGTTCAGGTGGGCGGTCCTACCCCGCAGCAGCCCCCTTGCGGCACCTCGTTATTCAGCAGGCCCGCCGGCGTCCCGGAAGGCCCTGGGCCCGGCCGTTTCGACGGTTCGCTGAACACTCGACGCAGCACAACAGCAAAACCGCAGGAAACCGCCGCAGCTGCGGTTATGCTCAGCGTGACAAACATAAATCGTCGCTGTCAACGGCGCTACTTTGGGGGAAATTGTGAAGAACTTGTTTGACCTGTCATTTACTCGTTTTATCTCGCCATCCATCGCCAAGATCGTCTACATCCTGATCATGATCGCCTTAGGCGTGATGTACCTGGTTTTTGTTATCGCAGCGTTTAGCAGCCGCAGCCCCGTTTTGGGTCTGCTCGTTCTCTTGGTGATCGGGCCCCTGTTCGTCATCATTTACCTCGCGCTGGCAAGAATCGGCCTCGAATCCCTCGTAGCCGGTATCCGCACCGCGGAAAACACCGCAGAGCTGGTCCGGCTCCAGGGCGGAACGCCCGCCGCAGGAACCCACGGCGGGCTCCCTGCCGGGCCCAACTCGCCGCCGGTGTGGAATGCGCCGACCTCCCAGTCACCCGGAACGCAGCAGTACCCCGCCGGATACCGGACGCCGGAACAGCCGCCAGGGCAGTAGGGCCGGCATCTGGGGATCGGTCAGCTCACAAGGCAAGGGTCCCGCGGACAATGCTGACGCTGGAGTGCGCGGGATTCCCGTCAACCGGTTCGTCGGACACGTCCACGATCGGGTATTCGGCCAGATCCAGGCCCTCCGGCACGGAAAATGTGCCGGAGCCGGCGGTCATGACCCCCAGGCTCACCAGCCGCGAGAGATCCGGCGCGATCAGCCAGACCTCCTGGTAGCCGCGGGCCTCGTTTTTGTCGACCTGTACCTCCAGGGTGCGCTGCCCGTCCTTGGCCTCGACGACGCGGGCCGATCCGGTCGCGGAATGCCGGTCCACCGGAGTGAGTTCGGCCCGTGCCAGTGGGGTCACCGCCGACTGGTTCTGCTGTACGGACCAGAAGGCCCCGCCGGCCAGCAGCGCTGTGGCCGCGGCCGCAGCCAGCCACATCCCGGACCGGCGGATCCGGCCGAAGCGCCATCCGCCCTTCTGCTGCTCGCCGGTGCTTTCCGCCCGGGACGGGAACGGCGTCACGGACCCATGCGCCGGCGGTGGCTCAGTCGCTGCCACCGCGCGGGAACCCGGCGTCGGCGCGGACCACAGCGGGTCGGCAGCCACAGCGTCGGAAAGCCCCAGGACGCCGTGAATCCCTGCCCACACCTGCGGCCCCGGCGGTTCCAAGGCGACGATGGCCGGTCCGGGCTTGGCCGCCAGCACAGCGCGGCGGAGGCCAGAAAATTCTGCTGCACAACCAGCGCAGGCCCGGAGGTGGTCCGCAGCGTCGTCCCCGATCGCTTCGCCGAGGGCTAGCAGGCTCAGGGACTCCGGATCAAGATGTTGCACGGTCTACCTCCAATCGGCTTCTGAGCTGGGACAAGCTGCGGCGGATGTGGCTCTTGACCGTACCAAGCGGCAGGTCCAGTTTCTGTGAAATCTGCGAATGCGTCAGGTCATCGTAGAAGGCAAGCCTAAGGATTGATCCTTGCGGCTCGCCCAGTCTCTCCAGTTCCCCGTCCAGCAGCAGTCGGTCGGCCAGAACCTCCGCAGCCGCGTGCCCGGCCGCCTGTTCCGGGTCCGGGGAGCGTTCGACGGCGGCCAGTACCTTCCGGGCTTCCCGCATCGAGGCCGCTTGCGCGTCCGTGATCACGTTCCGGGTGATGCCCACGATCCACGCCGGCAGCCGCGCTTTCTTCGGGTCGAACGCAGACCGCGACCGCCACACCCGGATAAACACCTCCTGGGTAACGTCATCGGCCGCGGAGTTGTCGCGCAGCGAGCGAAGCGCCAGCGTGTGCACCAGGGGAGAGAACTGCCGGTACGCCTCTGCCAGCACAGTTTCGTCACCGGCGGCGAAAGATTCGGTGAGTTCCGGGTCCCAGCCGGAAGAGTCCTCGCGAGGTGCCAATCCCGGCTCCTTCCCGCTGTTGGTGGCGACGATGAGCCCTGCGCCTTGAATCATGCCGGAGCCGCCGTGACAATCACATTGTCACCGTAGTCCTGCTGTTCGTCCAGCCATCGGCCCCCGCAAGTCACCAGTTTCAACTGGGGCGGACCGTCACGCCGGAAGATGGAGACGCCGTCGAACGCGTCTTTGGCCATAAGTTCGACCCCGGTCACCCGGAACGTTAGGGCTGCCGACCCTTCGCGCTGGACCGTCACAATGGTGCCGGGCGCGAGGGACTTTAGTTGGGAAAAGGGCGCCGAATCGGAGGTCGTGTCGACGTGTGCCGCAAGCACCGCGGATCCGGCCGCGGCCCCGGGAGCCGGGCCGTAGCGGTACCAGCCAGCCTCGTCGAACGGATCCGGGATCTCCATGGCCCCGTCGGGGCTGACACCCACCTGCACGATGGGCATGTTGATGGTGGTTCCCTCCACCGTAAGGAATCGGGGGGCCGGGTCCTTGGGCGCCCGGACCAGTGGGGTTGCCGGCCGGACCGGAATAGCTGAGGTGGGGACTGCAGGAGTCGCAGCCTGTACCGGCGGCGGGGGCTCCAGGCTGGGTCGGCCCGCGTCGGGGACGGACGCCTCCATTGCGGCGCTCTCCGTTGCCGGGCTCCCCGTTGCCGGGGTTAACGGCGCCACAACGTCCTGCGGAGCGGCGCACCCCGCAATCAGCAGGGCCATCGTGAGGGCGGCGGCCGCGTGTCGCGCGGCTGGGCTCCTTTCGGCTGTCCGCTGCCAAGGAGCCGACGATCCCCCGGCGCCCTCCGCCGTTGTCGTGCGCTTCATGACCGTCCTCCTGACGTGGTGAGACCCGGGCCCCGGCCGCCCGGCGGGTAGCCGGGCGGCCGGGGTTTGTGGTTGCGGCTTAGCGGGTGCTGTGGAACACCGGCTGCCTGCGGGACAAAGCGACGCCGCCTCCCAGCAGCAGGAGGATCACAACACCAATGCCTGCCATCGCGGCCGGCTGACCGCTTGATGCGGTTCCCGCGTCAACGGCACCGGAGCGTCCGCCGGGAACGCCGGCGGGGGCGGAATGCAGTCCTTCAATGTTCTGCACGGCCAGCATCAGGTTCTTGTCCGCGAGGCTGCCCCAGGCGTACACGATCGTGTGGGTGCCCTCCGCAACCGTCACATCGGCCGGACCAATCACCGGAGCCGTGGTCCCGGCGGCAGCAACCGCAACGGACAGGGTGCCGGGATCCAGCGTGAGGGTCTTCTCATTGGGGTTGGCCAGGCCGGAGATCACGGAGGCACCACCGGCGAGGATGTCCACGGCCGGCGCCGCTGCGGTGTGGCGGACAGTGAGCTTTCCCTTACCGGGCTCCAGCCGTGAAACGTCATTCGTGAAGAAGTTAGCCGTCGGTTTCCCCCCTGCGTCAAGGTTTGCGACGGCCGTGTAGTTGCCGCTGGCAGCGAGGGTAACCTTCACGGGTCCGATCACAGGGGCGGAGGCATCCGCGGCGTCTGCGGCGGTGATGGCGAGGTCATAGTCGCCGGCCGGAAGGGCCAGCGGACCGGCCAGGGTGCCCGGAGCGAAGTTGTCAAGGGTCCGTTCGCCGTTCACCCAGACGTCAACAGTAAGTCCGGGAACGCCATGGAGGACGGAAAGCTGGGCGTCGGACTCGGCGGCCTGGGCGGGGCCGGCAAGGGTGAGAGCTGCCGCAATTACTACGGCGCCCGCTGCGAAAATCCTGGTACGCATCTACATCTCCTTCAACGGCCCGCCGGGCGGGCGATTTTTGCTTACACACCTACTACCGGCGCACGGGGCCGTTTGGATGCACATGCATGTAAACAATTTTTTTGAAGGAGGTCGAAGGCAGCGTCGAAGCACGGCCAACACTATGGCGGCGGTTTCGGCATAGCGGCCGGGCACTCCGGTGGACTTCCCGGCCGCTGCGTCGAGTGTCCCGAAACGGACTGGGGTCCCGGAATGGACTAGTGGCTCGGCCGGTTGTCTTGGCTCGCTGGGACGGTCGGGCCCGCCGCGGCCTCCGGTCCGGCTGGAGTCTCGCGTTTTTCCGGGCCGCGGGCTGCCGGCCCACCGATGCCGTAGAAGCCCTGCCCGCCATTTGTCGGCCGGGCATTTGTCGGCCCGGCGGGATCGCCACCGGGTGCACCGGGCCCGGCGGGATCGCCACCGGGTGCACCGGGCCCGGCGGGAGACCATGCCGGGGGTATCGCGGCGGTGTCACCCGGATCACGCGGCCCCGAATCCAAATGGAAAGGCGGGTATTCATCCCGCATCAGGGAAACATAGGCCCAGACGCGGTAAATCCAGCGGTTGAGCCCCAGCAGGAAATCGAAGAGCCCCCTCGCGTACGCCCCTGTGAACAACAGGACCACTCCGGCGATGAGAACCAGCAGCCCAAGCAGCGACACCCCTACGCCCACCTGCGCCCAGCGACCGTCCCGGTAGACCCACGTCTGGGCAGTTCCGGTCAGCAGAGCCACGATCAGCAGGTGCGGGATGGCCAGGAGCCAGGACTTCACGAGCACCAGGCCGCGGGACAATTTCTCGGGATAATCGACGTCGAAGTCCGCCGGGTAGTCCGTGCGCTCCAAGGTGAACGGCGGATAGATATCCGTGCCGAGCGCCGCGTAGGAGTAGAAGGCCACCCGCCAGCTCCAGCGGAGAACGCCGACGTTGAAGTTGAACAGCGAGCGCGGGTAGCGGCCGGTAAAGAGGATCGCGAACCACGCCACGATCGTGACCACGCCAAAGGCAAACCAAAGGAAAAAGAGCACAATGAAGTGCGGGATCGCCAGGAACCATTTGAACAGCCACAACCACCGGGACAGCTTGGGGTCCAGATAGCCGCTGAGCCGGGCCGGATAGACGGCGGCAGATCCCGGCGGGGCACCCGCCGCCGCACCGGCCGCAGGGAACTGGGGGGCTGCCGCTCCGGCCACCGCCCAGCTCTGCCCGGGCATCGGCGGCGGACCACCCCGACCCAAACCGGCGGCGCCAAGCACTATCAGCGGAATCCCGATCAGCAGAAATACAACCCCGCCGATCAGGAGACCGACGAAGACTGGCCACAACAGCTCGGAGCGGGCTCCGGCCTTTAGCTCAACGGCCGTCGGAGGGCTGGCGTCCGCGTTCATAATCACCACAGCCCAGCTACCGGAGCGCAGGTCCCATTCCAGCTGCTGCTCCCCCGCACCGGTAGCAGAGGCGGCCCAAAAGCTTTGGTCCGCCGGCCGCGCCGGAACGTTGGCCCCGGCCACACTCCGGTACTCCACCCGGAAAGGGTTGAATCGGACATCGGTGATCTCCGCATGGCTGACACCGTCCAGGTAGGCCGCCACGTCGCTCCGCGGCCCGACCCCGATGAAGATGTCCTTGCCGGACTCCCCCGAACCGCTAAGCATAAGGCTTCCGACCACGCCGACCGGAACGGCATCGGGCACTCCACGCTCCGTCATGATGTCCAGGCGGGGTGTGGTCAAGGCGTAGCCGCTCGTGGCGTACCGTTCCGAAGGCGTGGTGAAGTACCCGTTGTCGCGCTGGACATAGTTGCCAAAGCCCGCGGCGCCTGCTCCGGCCAGCAGCCCCAGCCCGAGGAGGGCGCTGAGCGTACCCAGCACCAGCATGACGATCCGGCCTGGTCGCATGGCCGCCATCCTTTCAGATCACTCGGATAACCCTGCTCAGACAACCAGGGCTTTTATGCCGTGATGACTACTTTGAGCGCCTTCGTCTCTGCGGCACGGGCAAACGTGTCGTAGGCCTCCAGGAACTGGTCGAACGTGAAGTGGTGGGTGGCGAACTTTTCCGCCGGAACCTTCTTTTGAGCCACGAGTTTGAGGAGCATCGGGGTGGTGTTGGCGTTGACCAGGCCCATGCTGATATTGATGTTCTGGATCCAGAGGCTTTCCACGTGCAGCTCCACAGACTTGCCGTGCACACCGACGTTGGCCACGTTGCCACCGGGGCGCACGATTTCAGTACACATGCTGAAAGTCGCCGGGATGCCGACCGCCTCGATCGCCACGTCAACACCCTGACCATCGGTCAGCGCGAGCACCTGATCCTTCCAGTCCGGGTCGCTGGAGAGGACAACGTCGGTGGCGCCGAACTCCCGGGACTTTTCCAACCGGTTGGCGTCAAGGTCGACGGCGATGACGGTGGCAGCTCCGTAGAGACCGGCGGTGGCGATGGCGGCGAGGCCTACCGGGCCCGCGCCGACGACGGCGACCGTATCGCCGGGCTTGACGCGGCCGTACTGCACCCCGATCTCGAAGCCGGTAGGAAGGATGTCGGAAAGCATCACTGCCTGTTCATCGGTGACGCCCTCCGGGAGCAAATGAAGGGAGTTTTCGGCGTAGGGGACCCTGACGTATTCGGCCTGGGTGCCGTCGATCAAGTGCCCAAAAACCCAGCCGATGCCGGCTGCACCCTCCCCGCCCATACAGTGCGAGTAGAGGCCGGTCTTGCAGTTGGCGCAGTGGCCGCAGGACTTAATGCACGAGATGATAACGCGGTCGCCCACCTTCAGGCTGGTGACCGACGAGCCGGTTTCGGTGATGGTCCCCACGCCCTCGTGGCCCAGAATCCGGCCTTTGGTGACGGCAGGGACATCACCTTTGAGGATATGGAGGTCTGTCCCGCAGATCGTTGTAGTGTCCACTTTGACAATCACATCGCTGGGATTCTGGATCTTGGGATCGGGGACGTCGGTCCAGGACTTCTCTCCTGGACCGCCATAAACGAGGGCTTTCATGCGTTCTCCTTGATTGTGGTGACGGCCGGTGGATTGGCCACGCGGTGCCGGCACGGTGTGAACGAAGCGTCTTGGACGTCGAAAGTGCCGCCACGGCTTACCTGCTGCCCGTGGGGCACGGAGATGCATACCTCCCGCGCAGTCCGTGAGCAGGACGCTATTCCTTCCCAAGGCTCGAGCGGGACCCGAACCACCCATATGCAAGCGGTTCATCCCCCAATGCCCGCGCAGGAACCGCTACGAATCCAGCCTCGCCGGTACCCGGTTCCCGGGTAAGGGGCGAAAGTCCCGTGTCCGGCCCGACCCCTGGCAGCCAGCGGCGGCGGAGGGCCGGATTGGCGCATTGCGCTCCGGCCCATACCCTGTGTCCTATGCCCGAGACTGCTGACGTTCCCCGCAATGACCTCGTTCTCGCCTCGGCGCGCTTCCCCGGCGGGACGACGCTGTATGACCTGCACCTAAGCGGCGGGGTGGTGTCGCGGATCGCACGCGCCGGACTGCCGGCTGTCGATGCATCCCGGGTGGCGGATCTGGGCGGCCGCTACCTTATCCCGGGGTTGTGGGATGAACATGTCCATATGACCCAGTGGGCCCTCGCCGCCAACCGGATCGATCTCGCCGGCGCCGCCTCGGCGCATGCGGCAGCCGACGTCGTCAGTTCCCGTCTCGCCAGCCATAGCGCTGACGGCATGACGGTGGTGGGCGTCGGCTTCCGCGACGCTCTCTGGGCGGATGTGCCCAGCCTGGAGCTGCTCGACGGCGCCACCGGGGGCGTGCCGGTGGCGCTGCTGAGCCACGATCTGCACTGCGTCTGGCTCAACAGTGCGGCGGCTCGCCGTTATGGCCTGACAGTGGACGCCTCAGGGCTGCTGCGCGAGGAGCCGGCCTTCGAACTGACCCGTGAGCTGGGCAACCTGCCCGATGCCGTGGTGGATGCCTGGGTGCGGGGGTCGGCGCAGGCTGCGGCCGCGCGCGGGATCGTGGGGATTGTTGATTTCGAAATGACGTGGAATGCCGGCGTCTGGCGGCGTCGCGTTGCGGCCGGCTTTGATTCGTTCCGGGTGGAGGCCGGCGTCTATCCGCGGGATCTGGCCCGCGCCATTGCGGAGGGGATGCGGACCGGGCAGGAACTCGACGGCGGGGCGGGCCTGCTGCGGGTGGGCCCGCTGAAGGTGCTGATCGACGGCTCGCTGAACACCCGCACCGCCTTCTGTGTGGACCCTTACCCGCACGGCGGCCGCGGGCTGCTCACGGTGAGCGAGGCCGAACTGCTGGAACTGCTGGTCCGGGCCAAAGAGTCCGGCTTTGTCCCGGCCGTGCACGCAATCGGCGACGGCGCCAACGAGGTGGCTTTGAATGCCTTCGCCGCGGCCGGGATCGCCGGGCGGATCGAGCACGCCCAGTTCGTCCGCGGCCAGGACTTCGCCCGCTTCGGCCAACTCGGCCTGACGGCGAGTGTCCAGCCCGCCCATGCCCTGGACGATCGCGATGCCGCCGATTCCAACTGGGCGGGGCGCACCGACCGGGCATTCCCGCTCCGGTCGCTGCTGTCCGCCGGTGCGACGCTGGCGCTGGGCTCCGACGCGCCAGTGGCTCCGCTGGAACCGTGGACCGCAATGTCGGCGGCCACCACACGGGCGCGGCAGGACGGTCGAGACCCTTGGCACCCGGAGCAGGCACTCACACGGCAGGATGCCCTGACGGCGTCAACACGAGGGCGGGGCAGGATCCGGGTGGGGGATCCGGCGGATCTCGCGGTACTCGACGGCGACCCGCTGGCGGTATCCGATGCTGTCTTCGCGTCGATGCCGGTGGCTGCAACGCTCGTGGCGGGGCGCTTTACGCACGGCGGGGCAGCCTGGAGCTAGCTGCCCTTGACCCGGGCCTGGACCAGGTTGGCGTAGGGCAGCCGCCCGTACTGATCAACAAACGCGGCGTGGTGTCCGGCCTCGGCCGCATGGAGCTGCTCAACAGGCAGCTCTTTCCACGCGACGACAAGCGACCCGGCGGCGGCGAGCTGCCAGATCAGCCGGCCGTCCCAGTGACCGGGTGGTTTGCCGATGCCGAAGTCGACGAATTCCTGGATCTGCCGGCGCAGTCCGCGGTTGCCCTTGCTGCCGGGGCCGGCCTTCCCCACGTAGAGGACGTCGGCGCCGTCGACCCATTCGGCAGCGAGCGCTTTCGCCGTCAGGGTGGGGTCCTTCTTCTTGAAGATGCCGGCCGTGCTCTTGGCCAGGAACTGATGTCGGAAGCCCTCCGGCTGCAGCACGGCGAAAATCCCGGGTTTCTGCGGGATCCGGTTGATATCAAGGTCTCCGAGCGGGCGGAAACCGGTGAACCCGTCCTGTTTCAGTGTTTGTCTGTTGATCGGCATGGGTTCCTTGGATCGGGGCGAGGGTGTGGTTTTACGAAGTCGTCTGCACAAGCTTCCCCGAAAGCACGGGGGTTTGCAGCCGGGTATGGACATCTGGTGTCCGAAGTCCCCTGCACAAAGCGTCACTTTGGTCAGGAGTCGCCTGCCCAAAACGTCAGGGTACCGCGCGGCCCGCGTAGGCCTTCTCCGGAGTCCCTGCGTCAGGGTCTAGCGAGGCGTTGAACGAGGGTGTCGGTGCAGGTCCTGGTATGCGGCGGGAAATTGAGCGCCCATGCCGCGCCGAACCGATGTTCACGATGTGCCGGCTCGCTGGCTCGCTGGCTCGCTGGCTGGAGAAGATCACGTGGCCGGCGCGGCGCGCTGGATGGCCCGGTAGACGGTGGAGCGGGCGACGCCAAAGAGTTAGGCGATCTCCGTTGTGGTGTGTGTGTGCCGCCCCGATGGAGGCTTACGAGGTGCGCTTCCCGCTTTTTGGAGAGTTTGGGCTGTCGGCCTCGAAGCTTGCCTTTGGCCTCCGCCAACGCCATGCCTTCGCGGGTCCGGGCGCGGATGAGGTCACGCCACCGAGGGCGTGGAGACCATGGTGTTAGGCGGTGAGGTCTTGGCTGCTGGTCGAGCAGCGGACTTAGCCGATGAGCATACTTCGGACCGTAGCGTATAAGGCACCTCCACCGGGCACTAATTCGGGCACGGTATACGGGAATGCGGGAATGGGGGAAACACGCGGATGTGGAGAAGGCCGACGGGCAGCGTCGGGGCGGCCGGTGGAGGACCGGCTATCGGGACGGTTGAGGAAAGCTGCGTGGCATCGTTTCATTCCATTCCCAAGTCGCTGGGCCGTCTCGGAGGGGAGGGTTACGCTTTGGCCATGGGGAACGTAAAAGAACGCACAGTTCAGCCGAGCCTGTTTTTTAGCCGGAGAACCTTATTCGCACTGTCTGTCGCGCTGGTGGCCTTGTTTCTCTTGTCCGTCGTGGTGCAGGTGTGGGTGTGGCCGGCGGCGGTGGAGCGGACGGTCTTCCTTTTCCCTGAAGTGGGTCCTCTCGCTGCCCAGGCAATCCTCTGGGGTGTCTGCGCGGTCCTGTGTTGGCAAGTCATTGCCGTGATTGGGCTGGAGCTGGTCCGCCGCGCCCTCGGAAATAGAGCTGACTCATCAACTCGCAGGTGGATTGGCGCGGTGATCGGCTGCCTGCTCGCATTCGCCGCGATCGTCACGGTTGCTTTCACCGCGCTGAACGAAAGAGGCTACACGCCGCCAGGGGTGATGCTCGGGCTTTTCGCGGGAGGGCTTATCGCTCTGATCTCAGCGGGAGCTCTAGCCGTCTTTCTTGGCAGCAGCCCCTCATTGAGCATGTACTCGCAGAATTAGACGGGCGACGCCGGGGCAGTAATCGGAGCGCCCGAAAAAGGATCGGCTAACGGGACTTCGAGGCGCCAGGGATCCCCTGACATCCCCGCTATACAGCAATGTTCTGCTCCTGCCCTGGGTCCCTGCCGTGGGTGCACGGCCGGGCTAGGTGATGGGGACCCTTGTCTTGCGGAGCTGGGCAATGCCGGTGACGGTGAGTGTGGCTGTGCCCAGCAGGGCCAGGATCAACAGCGCCAGCAGCGGGAGCTGGTGGATGGCGAGCTGCGGAATGCGGCGCGATGGCACTGCCAGAACGCCCACAAAAGCGCCGACCAGACCGAAGTAACTACCGGTCATGAAACTGCGGTGGGCCCTGATGTTTCTCTTCCAGATGGCCCACAGTCCCGCTGTCAGTGTGCAGAACGTCAGCACTGAGAGTGCGTGGAGCCAATTGAACCCTCCGTCGATGGTTCTGATTCCGAACGACGTCAGCACCACGACATACGTAGCAACAGCCCAGATCCTGCCCACGATCCGGTGAACGCTGCCGCCTTTGGTACGGCGCAGCAGGTTCACGGCTCCGAAAATCAGTGAGTAGCTGGCGGCGATTGCGTGAAGCGAGATCAGAACGGTCCAGGAGGAAGGCATAGTCCGGAGCCTAGCGGCCCGTGCCGCAGACCATTGGGCGTGCGGGCACAGTCAGCTGAGACCGCGGTATATGCGCCTGAGGCGCCGGTACGCGCGGGCACGTGTTGAAACTCGTCGAATTTGACCGCGGAAATACCACGTGAGTGCGAGGCCGAGGATTACGAGCGGGAGCAGCTCGGGGGCCAAGGCGAACGTGCCGAAGACGATGTCGAACGCTTCGAATCCAATCAGTGATCCGGCCGCGAACCAGACCCATCCACCGAACAGGGTGGCTCGCATAGTCACCTGGCGGAACGCTCGACGGGCGAGCTGCCACAGCAGTCCAAGGCGACGGTGAGCCGCTGAGCGGTATCGCGGGGGCTTGTTGCAGGGTGAGGACAAGAGGGTATTGGGGGACATGGCGATGAGCTCCTTGTGGCGGCAGTCAGAGAAGTGTTCTGAGGTCGCCCGGGAGGAGTAGCGCACACAGCGCGTTGGCATGTTCCAGGTGTGGGCGGCTGGATTGCCGGCAAAGGTTGGATTCTAGAGGGCTGTGAGGAAGCTCCCGGGGCGGCGGCGAGGTCTGCCTGGAGCGCGAGGGCCTGTCCCTCCGACGGGTGCGGACCGAACCAAAGACAAGGAGAGTAGGCCGTGCTGGCCCTCCAGGCCCGGGGCCTCAGAGTAGCCCCTTGTAACCAGAAGGGTGCAGAGTAGCGCTTGCAAGGCGCACGCCATGAGGACCGTCAGGGCCACGGCCAGAGCAACGAGAAGGAGAGCGGTGACGGGGGGAGCACCCGCGCTGAACGTCGTGCGGATCGCAACGTCGGCGTGGACAAAGCGCTCTAACAAGACCCACCCGAGCAATAGCACTATGCCTCCCCAATCGCCCTCACGGTAACACCGCCGGAGCGTCCCGATCAACGATCCTTCACCGGACGTTTCATCGGCTCGTCTCAAGGGCGTTTCACTCGAAGCGGGTAGCCGTCATTGCCGTATTGCTCCGAATGAGGCCGAAGGTCGCGGTGACTGCTCCGAGGGCCAGGAGCAAGCTGAGACCCAGGGCCATGAAGTAGTCGGGTGCCGGCCAGGTCACCCGGTAGCTGTCGTCAATGAAGGTCACCATCAGCCAGGCGACAAGGAATCCGAGGCCGACCGAGAGTAGCAGCACGGCCAGGAGCGGGACTGCTGCTTCACGGGTGATGATGCGGCGCAGGACGGAAACCGGCATTCCCATCAGCCGCATCAGGCCGAGAACTCTCTTCCGGTCCAGAACGGCGGAGGCGGTGGCGACGGCCAGCGAGAGGCCGGCGATGGCGATCGCGACGAACATGCCGAGGTAGGCAAGGACGGCCAGGCCCTGAATCAGGCGGCCGGTGGACTGCAGTTTGAGGTCCAGCGGGGAGGTGGCAGGGATGGCCGTGATGCCTGAACTGTTTAATGCTGTCCGGGCACGGTCCATAGCTTCCGGGGTCCCGTCGGTGCCGAGCACCATCACGACAGGAACCAGTCCGTCCAGGTTGGTGGCGGGCGCCGGGGTCAGTGCCAGTGGTTGCGTGGTCCAGTAGTGGAGGAACGACATATCGACGGCGACAGTCTCTGCGGCCGGGATGTCCTGGAATCCGAGGTCGGGGGCGTCCGCGGCGCGAAAGTAGATTTCAGAACCGGCACCCCTTTCGGAGAGAGCTGCCGGGCCGTAGCCGACGGTGGCGCTGCGGATTCCGGCCAGGTCCCTGGCCTGGCGGGCGGCCTCCGCTACCTGGGCCGGGGTGTGTCCGCTGCTTATGGTGGCGTGGAGGCTGGTGGGCTGGAGCAGGCCGGGCCGGGCCGGGCGCACCTCCGTGGATTCGACGATGCTGGATCCTCCGGCGAAGACGGAGACCACGAACACGGCGATGACCAGTCCTGATACGGACCGGAAGGTCGCGACCGGTGTCTTTTGGATCCGACTGGCGGCAATGACTCCGGCCGCGCTTCGCGCCTGGCGCAGTCCGATCCGGCTCACCAGGCGGGTCAGCCAGGGACCGATGACCACGATGCCGACGAGGATGAGCAGAAAGCCGAGGATAAGGAGCGGTGATGCCAGCCACAGTAGCCCCGCGTCGCCGGTCCGGATCGCGAGGACAGCCGTGATCATGGCGGCGAGTCCGGCCAGCACGGGCGCGGTCCGCCACATGGTGGGTGTTTTTTCGTGCACGGCCCTCGTCACACCCAAGGGGCCAATGCCGGCACGGGCCGTGCGGTGCGCGGCCACAAGTGTCGAGGCCGCGACCACCAGGGCGACGACGCCGGCGACGGCCGCCCATCCGGTGGTTAGGTCGGCGGCGAACATCCTGGTGCCGTTGACCGGTATTTGCGCGGCAGCCGGCCTCAGCACGATCGCCAGCGCGACGCCCAGCAGCGCCCCGATCAGGCTGGGAACGGCGGTTTCGACGGCGGCGATCCGGGAGATGACCTGTGGGGATGCGCCGATGAGGCGCAGGGTCGCGAAGCGTTCCCGGCGCTGGGCGGCGCCCAGACCGGTGACAATGCTGATCAGCAGCAGAACGGGGAAGAACACCGCAATGGCCCCGATGGACACCACCGTGTTGTAGGCGGCCGCGCTGCCACCGTAGGGGCCGCTAGTGGAGTCTGACACCAGGACGGCCCTGCCGTTCTGGCGGAGCTCGGCCTCCGTTGCTCCTGTGACGACGATCAGGGAATCCGGCCCGGGCAAGGCAGCATCATCAATCGTGCCGGCAAACGTCCCGAAACGGTCACGAAGCTCATCGCTCGGTGTTGATTCGATCAGACGCTTCAGCGCCGGGGACGCGTAGTAATGGCCCGGCTCCGGAGGTTTGCCGATCCCGGGCATCCTGACGGTGGCCGAATCCAGAGCCGCGACGTCGCGGCGGTTAATCAGCTGGTCACGGAAGACCTCCACCGGGTTGGCTTCCATGAGCACCGTGGCGGGGGTCAGCGGAACCGGTGTCCCCGGTCCCGAAGTGGTCGGATCTTCCGTTGGCGGGGCGGCGACGGACGGGCGTCCGGTTTCGCGCAGCCAGGCACCGCGGTCATCACGTGCACTCAGGCCGTTGGCGCCGCCCCACAGCAGCACCAACAGGCATACTCCGACGGCGACCCCTCCGGCGATGCCGGCGAGCCTGCCGTAGGCGGACCTGCTGCCGACGACTGCCAGCTTGAGCAACCCCGGATTCACGCGGACACCCGGTAGCCGGCACCAATGGCTCCGTCGCGCACTATGACTTCCCTGTCCGCATACGCGGCGGTGCGCGCGTCGTGGGTGATCATCACCACCGTGGTGCCCTCTTCACGGACCAACTCGAGCATCAGCGTCAGCACGTTTTCTGATGCGAGAGAATCCAGCGAACCCGTGGGCTCATCGGCGAACAACACGGCAGGGGACGTCACCAGAGCCCGGGCGACGGCGACGCGCTGTGCCTGGCCTCCCGACAGTTCGCCGGGCAGCCTGGCGCCAAGCCCCTCCAGGCCAAGGCGTTCCAGTATTTCCGTGGATCGGCGCAGCGCGTCCGGCCGCCGAGTGCCGGCGAGCAGCAGCGGGATGCTCACGTTGTCAGCCGCGGTGAGCTCCGGCAGCAGCTGGCCGAACTGAAAGACGAAGCCGAAATCGGTCAGACGCAGCCGGGCCCGTTCCGGCTCTCCGAGGGCGCTGGTCTCCATCGGCGGCCGCCCGGCGGGGCGGTAGGCAACCGACCCGGCGTCGGGGACAAGCACACCGGCCAGGCAGTGCAGCAGCGTGGATTTGCCCGATCCGGACGGGCCCATGACGGCTAATACTTCCCCTGCGTGGACGTCGAGGTCGACGCCCCGCAATGCCTCCGTTTGCCCGAAGGAGTGGTGCAGACCGTGGGCACTGAGGATGGGTTCAACGGTGTCATGGGTGCTCATGCGCTCTGGAGCTCCTTCTTGAGTTGGGTTAGGCGGGCGCTGGTGAGGTCGATCCAGCGCAGGTCAGCTTCGATGTGGAACAGGCCGTGGTCGCACATCAGGACCCGGAGCAGGTCCGCGTCCTTCTTCAGCCGGGTCAGTTCCCGCATCCGGGCCATGTGCTCGCCGCGCTGCACGTCGAGCAGCCGGTCGGCATCGTCGTCGAGCAACAAGGCGATCACGGTCTTGGCAAAGAGCTCGCTCTGCAGGGACTCGGAGGGAACGTCGGGAGTGAATAGCCACTCGCGCACCCTGTCTTGGCCGGCCACGGTGATCTCGTACTTCTTGCGGTCCGGTCCGCCTCCGGTCTCCTCACCCAGGGCCCGGATCAGCTCATCACGGACCATTCGGGCCAGGGTCGAATACACCTGCCCGAAGGCCAAGGCCTTTCCGGCTCCGAAGTAGCGGTCATAAGAGTGCTTGAGGTCGTAGCCGTAGCTCGGCTCGCGGCTCAAGAGGCCCAACAGAGTGAGAGAGTTGTTCACACCCCCATCTATACACTGAGTGAATAGTGCGATGCCAGCTTTGCATCAGTGGACGGGGCCGTGTCGCGGCCCGGGCGCAAGGAGAAGGCATTGCAGCTCGACCGGCGGAGCACAGCGGATGAGTTGGCAAACACGAGTGCACACGAATTCTAGATATGGATTTGATCGCTTCTTGACGGCATTCGTGATCGCGCGGTGTCGCAGCAGTGGCCCGTAAACCGATCCTCCACCGGTACTCCATGCCATGAGCTTCGTCGTGCGAGAATCGCCGCATGGATGAGGACGAGCGACAGATCAGGCAGCAGTTGATGCTCCACGAGGCTCTAGTGCAGGCAATGGATCGGCGGGACGAGGTCTTCCACGAGATCGAGGATTCACAGGACATGGACGAAGCGATCCGTCGGGTGGGTCAGCTGTTGGGCTTGGACGAGCACGGCAGCCGGGCAGTCTTGGACATGCAGGCTAGAACATTCACCCGAGACCGGCGTCAGGCCATCGCGTCCTTCGCAGAAGAACTCAGATCACGCTTGCCTGATCGGCGCTGAGGACTCGGCGCCGTCCATCAATTGCTGTCTCCCTCGTCGCGGCTCGCGTGGCGGGCTTCCCATAAGCCGATCCCTCACCGGACGCAAAAGTTCGCTGCCATCGTTCAGCGACACCGGAGCGACGACTACGCCCCCTAGAAAGTGGCCTGCGGGGGCGCTGCCCGCGGGGTCTGGGTGGAAATGCGTCTTGGCTGCGCCCACGACCTCGCCTACGGTGACGGCCACGAAAACGACTCGGTCGTTGCTCGGCGCGATCATCTCTTTGGTCCAGCGTATTGGGCGGCAGGAGCCGCTCCCTGGTCCGTGGCCGTTGGTCGAACCTTCACCGGACAGTTGAAACCATGTCGGGACGGATGACTTTTGGGGAAGTGAAATCAGAGTTATCTACGACGAACGTGGCAAGTTCCCAGGGGCGTGCAGCGTCGAAGTAGAGGCGCTGTTCACCGACGTACCGGCGCATCGTTGGGTGCTCAGGGTCGGGGTTGCTCCCGTTCCGAACTGCCATTCGTGCCGCGGTTTCAGTGAACGGAACGTCCAGAAACACCGAAGCATCCCAGTAGGAGGCGAGTTCATCCCGGTGCAGGAACATGCCTTCGACAACGACCAGTGCATCTGATGGAGCGCGAACGACCTCCACTAGTGCCATTCGGTCGGTCACTGAGTCATAGGAAGCCGGCGAGTACCAGCCGTCCCCCTTTGGGCCCAGTGGCGTAAGCAACTGATCCTGCAGGGCAGCGTAGTTGTAGGTATCCTGCCAGAACCCTTCGGGTGAGGCACGTCCCTTGGCATGCCTGACAGGCGAGGGGTTCAGAAAGTCATCGGCGTGGACGACAATCACGGGTCGATTCTGGATCTCGAAGGCCAGGTTTGCGGCGAACGATGTCTTGCCACTGCCATCCACGCCATCGATTGCAACGAACCGGCGCCCTGGACCGATGGCGCTGAGAATGTCGGTTGCCAGTGATCGCATGAACTTCTTCATTTCGCCATATTCCCAGAAGCGGCCCCTAACCAGCGTCCGCAAGAGGATCCGCTTACGGTGGCAATCCTGTTCCTTTATCGCTGCCCGCCTCAGCATGCATGGCAGGTCAGACACCCACTGCGCTATGCACTTAGTGGGCCCGGAAGGCTCCGGTTTAGGTCAGAAAGTCTGGGTGGGTCCTCATCCCAGACATCAAACAAACCTTCAACGTCGTGTTCTTTCACGCGCTGGGCTTCTTCGGCGAAGACCGGCGTGGCATCCAGGAAGACTACGTGGTGCCCGTTATCGAGTTGCAGCGGCGGCATGAAGCCGTCAAATCGTTCCAGCATGAGCCACGACCTGAAGGGTAGGCCCTCAACGATATAGCCGTTGCTTGGAGTCACCAGATGGCTCCGTGCGATCGCTGCCCGGTGGTTGTCCGTGCGTGCGTCTCGACCACATTAAAGCCCGCAGCCACCAGTTCGTCGCAGAGATCCCCTACCGGCCACTGGTATGCCGGGACGACCGCGTGTTCGAACCTCTCGACGACGTGACCATCGAAGAAGCCGATCAGCAGGGCGCCACCAGGTTTAAGGACCCGACTGAACTCAAGGAGAGGAGTGCGGATCGTGCCTGGCTCATAGTGAATCAGTGAGTACCAGGCGAGCACTCCACCCATTGACCCTGTGCCGACGTCGAGGGCGTCGAGGCTGCCTGTCCGAAACGGGATGCCGGGATAAGCACCGCGGGCGTGCGCAATGAACTCCGGAACCAGATCCACGCCGACTGCAGGGACCCCCGCTTCCCTGAGGAAGTTGGTCCAATGCCCCGGACCGCAGCCGGCGTCGATGACTGCACCCTCGATGCCATCCGCCCACGTCGCCACCAGTTGACGATCTGAAGGGTGCGCAGCACCGAGTGAAGCGAAGCGTTCGACGTATTCCACGGCCCGACGCGAATACGCTTCGCTGACAACGTTGATCATGCATTCGAGTGTAGGCAAGCTACGGACACGTGCCTGGTCGCCGATCCCTCTGCGGGAATCTGCGAGACTCGCCCGATGACTAAGTCGCGGCCCACTACATGTCCGGTTTAAGGAACGGCATACGGGACGTATCGCCCACCAGCAGTGAAGTCGTGTAAGACTTCCTTCATGGAACGAGTGGATCCGCAGTCATGTCGAGATGAAAGCTCGAATCTTCAGCAGTTTCTGGATTACCAGCGAGCGACACTTCTCCTCAAGACCCAGGACCTGGGACGCGCTGATCTGAACCGTCGACTGACAACCTCGACGTTGACTCTTGGGGGTCTGCTCAAGCATCTGGCTCTCGTTGAAGACGACTGGATTCAAGTTAGATTCTTGGGCAAGGATGAAAAGGAACTTGAGCCTTGGGGGAGTGCTCCGTGGGATGGAGACCGGGACTGGGAATTTCACAGCGCTGCCAATGATGACCCGCAGGAGCTGCGGGACCTATACAGGGATGCTTGCGCGCGAAGTCGCACCGCATTGCTCAACTGTTCCCTCGATGATTTGTCCGTGGGTACTGACCGGGACGGAAGCCAGTGGAACCTGCGATGGGTTCTTACGCACATTCTGGAAGAAACCGCCCGGCACAACGGTCATGCTGATCTCCTGCGCGAAGCAATCGATGGAAGTGTAGGAGAGTAACCGGTCGTTCCACATTCGCTCACATGATTCTTAGCACTGCGGTGAGTCAGACCATTGTCCGGAAACCGATCCACAATCGGGCGCGCGGTTGCCCGCCCCGGCAAACCCAATTTGGGCCCGTCACAGAAACTCACCGGTGAGTCTGCCGTGCAGAGCGGCTCAAGGCAAAGCCCGCCGCCGCCGCGACGACGACCCCTGTGAGGAAGGCCTGTACGGCTCCGATGGACTCCCACAGGAGCGCCCAAGGCACAAAGCCTGCGACGAAAACGATGATGGATCTGACAACTCTGTTCTTGGTCCCCATCGTTGAACGGTACCAGCGGCTGTTTTAGCCCTGTCTTTGATTGTGACTCTCAGCAATGGGGTTCGGCGTTTTCGACCGACACCGACAAGCGCTATTCCTTGCATGTTGCAACCTCATAAAGGGATCGGCTTGCGGGCGCTGGTGCGACACCGGGCGATCACAGAATGCCGCCACGAACCGTCCGTTAGGGTAGCGGTCATGACAAAAGGAGCAATCAGGGTCCGGGCGGCGACGGTCGACGACAAATCGATCCTGGCTGCAGCGGCCTTCCAGGCTATGAACGGGAACGGAACCGCCCGCTTCACGCAAGAAGGGTTCAAGACTAACCCCAGTCTGTCGCGCTACCTTGCCGGTTGGCCCCAGGTCGGTGACTTCGGCGTCGTAGCCGAGACAGATGACGGTACTCCCATCGGGAGCATGGTGTCGGAACTTCACCCCTGACAATGCCGGATACGGCTTTGTAGCGGAGGATATCCCGGAACTCACCATTGGCGTTCTGCCGGACTACCGTGGGAACGGAGCCGGTACGGCTCTCATGGCAGGCCCTATCGAGGTCGGACGGTCGCACGGTGTACCGGCCGTCAGCCTCAGCGTCGAGGACGGGAATCGAGCAAGGTTACTCTACGAGCGGATGGGCTTCTCCAAAGTCGGATGTAACGGCGGTTCGGATACGCTGCTCCACAAGTTTGGAAATCTGTCCTGACTGCTGCGCACCCCAAGAGTGGGAGTGCGTCCCGCTGAACCACCCTTGGGTTCTCGCGGTGATTGCAGCACTTAGCGGATGGGTGTTGTTATGGCGGGGTATTCAATTCATTTGAGGCCTGATCTCTTGCAGGTTTTTTGGGCCGGTGGTTGGGCCCCCGTTAGCAGTCCAGCGTCTATGCGATAGCTAATTGGTTTTCTTGCGTCCAGGTTTCCCAGTAGCGCTTCGGCGTCATGCCGTCCAGGGATCCGTGGGGCCGTTCATGATTGTAGATAGCTTTCCATTCCTCCGCCAAATACTTGGCTTCGGCCATGCTGTCCATGATTTCTCCGGAGAGTTGTTCCCTTCTGAATTGGGCGTTGAAGGATTCGATGAAGCCGTTCTGCCAGGGTGATCCCGGGTCGATGAATGCGGTGTCGACCCCGGCGGTGTCGCACCAGCTGACCAGTGCCTCAGCAGTGAACTCGGGCCCGTTGTCGCACCGGACGTAGGCCGGGGCGGTGCCGGTTTCGGCGATGATGTTCTCCAGCACCGCGACCACGTCGGCGGCTTTGAATGACCGGCGGGGGATGATGGCCAGCGCGGTGCGGGTGTATTCGTCGATGACGTTGAAGAACCGGATGTGCCGGCCGCAGGAGGTCACGTCGGACTGGAAGTCGAAGCTGACCACGTGCATCGGGTACTCGGCTGTGAGCCGTTTCTGCTCCCCGGCGCCGGGCCCGGTGCGGCGCTTCTTCCGCGCCCTGGGTTTGCAGGTCAGCCCCTCGTCGCGCCAGAGCCGGCGCACCCGCTTCCTGTTCAGTGCCACGCCGTCCCACTCGGGCTGTGCCAGCAGGTGCCAGCGGGCCTTCCGCCAGCCCCACGCTGGATGCTTCACCGCCACGGCGCGCAAGGCTGCGCGGAGCTGGATTTCCTCGAAACCCATGTCGGGTTTCTTCTTGCGGAACGCTGACCGGTTCTGGCCCAGAAGCGCGCAGGCGAAGCGTTCGGACGCCCCGAACTTCTCCACCGCCATGCGCACGGCACGGCGGCGGGGTCCGGGGCTCAGAATTTTCCCCGCGCGACCTCGTTCAGGATGTCGATGGCGAGTTCCTTCTCCGCCAGCAGCCGCTTGAGCCGGGCGTTTTCCTTCTCCAGCTCCTTGGTCCGTTTGGATGACTCGGCGTTCTTCTCGGACCCGTACAGGTTCAGCCAGCGATACCAGGTCGCCTCGGTGACCTGAAGTTCCTTGATGACCTCGACCATCGGGCGTCCGTCGTTGAGCATCTTCTGTCCCTGCCGGACCTTAGCGATGACCTGCTCGGGGGTATGTCTGCGTGCCATGATTCGTGAATTTCCTCCTGTGTCCATTCTCGGACACGAAACTCACACAGACACTGGACTTCTATCTGGGGACCCAACCACCGGGATGCAGGCGGGTGATTTCATCACCGATGCCGTGGTTCCGATCAATACGAGCCGGCGTACCGGGCGTAGGGTCTTGGCCGAGGCCGGTGGTGTCAGGCCCCGGCGGGGCCGTGATCTGAAGGGCCGTTGCCTGACCTTCGCCCAGCGCGAGGAGATCGCAATACTGCGCGCCCAGGGACAATCTCTGCGGCAGATCGGAGCCGTGGTCGGCAGAGCGGCCTCCACGGTTTCCAGGGAGTTGCGGCGCAACTCGGTGGCAGGAATGCCCTACCGGGGGACCTCAGCGCACGCACTGGCCTATGAGCGGGCCTCGCGTCCGAAACCAGCGAAACTGCACACGAACACCGTGCTGCGTGCGAAGGTGGAAGATGACCTGAAAAAGAAGTACTCACCCGAGCAGATCGCAGGACGACTCCGGGTTGAGTTCCCCGATGAGCCGGAGATGAGGGTGTCACCCGAGACGATCTACCAGTCCCTTTACCTCCAGTCCCGCGGGGCGCTGAAGCGCGATCTGACCGCGTGCCTGCGCACCGGGCGGGCGGTCATGCAGCCCTGCCGCAAGGCCGGCCAGCGGAAGAACCGGATCCCCGGAATGATCAACATTTCCGAACGTCCCCCCGAAATTCAGGACCGGGCCGTGCCCGGGCATTGGGAATCTCAATGCTGTTGTCAAGCAGCCTGGACGCAAATGGTGGGGGCCGTCTCACTCACGGTATTCGGTGTGGTCGCGGAGCATGGCCCAGATGACGTTGATGCGGCGTCGGGCGAGTGCGATGAGCGCCTGTTTGTGGGACTTTCCCTCGTCGCGTTTCCGGTCGTAGTAGGTTCTGGAGGCGGGGCTGTTTTTCAGGCTTGAGAGCGCGGCGAGGTAACAGGTTCGGAGGAGTCTGCGGTTGAAGCGGCGCGGCCGGTGCAAGTTTCCGCTGATCCGTCCCGAATCACGTGGGACCGGAGCCAGGCCGGCGACGCTGGCGAGCCGGTCTACAGAGTCGAATCCGTCCAGGTTGCCGCCGATGTTCGCGAGAAAGGTTGCGGCGAGTACGGGTCCGAATCCTGGCATACTCAGCAAAACATCGGCGCTGTCGTGCTGCCCGAAGAGATCCGTGATCTGGGCATCAACATCGGCGATCTCTACATCGGTTGCGTGGATCTGCTCGGCCAGCCGGACCACGAGGGCCGAGCCCATGGACTGGGCTCGCAGGACGGTGGACTGGGCATTCGCGGCGGCTACGGCTTTTTCAGCCATCTTGGCGCTATTCCGACAGCCGCGTTTCCTGAGCCATCCGGCGAGTCGGGCCAGTCCCATCCGGCGGATACCCTCAGGGGTCTGGTAGCCGCTCAGAAGGGTCAGAGGAGCCTTCTTGGAGTAGTCGAAGGCCCGCTCGAGTGCGGGGAAGTATTCCAACAAGGTGGCCCGGAGCCGGTTGATCGCCCGGACACGGTCACAGACCAAATCGGTGCGGCGGGCAGTGAGCATCCGCAGGTCCACACTGATCTGGTCCGCACTGCGAACGGGTTGCAGGTCGGTGCGCATGCGTGCCTGATCCGCGATGATCCTGGCATCTTTCGCGTCGGTCTTTCCATCCCCACGATACGTCGCTGCGGCGTGATGCACGATCCGCCCAGGGATATAGAGCAGGTGCTGAGCGTGTGCTGCCAGCAGCTCTATCAGGAGCGCTGCGCCGCCGGCGTTTAGATCCGTAGCCCAGCAGATCTCACCACCGGCCGCGCTCTCCGCGACCGCGGCGATGAGCTCGAGCAGCGCGGTTTCGTCATTCTCAACCCGTCTCGACAGCAGCACCGTCCCGGACTGATCGATCACAACGCAATGATGGGCGCTCTTGCCCGAGTCGATTCCTGCCCACACGTCCGGCATGTCTTTCGGTCCCTTCGATCAGCTCCAATTTGTTGGTCCCTGTCGATAACCACGCCGGCACGTCCTTACCCAACGATCAATGTCGTAAGTCTCAATCAGCGGTCGAGTCATCGGCGGGCAGCGGGCGGCCATTCCCAGTGAGCCGTCCAAGCGGCAGGGAGATCTGGGCCATACCCGCCACCCGAGGGTGATCCAAACACTACGACAGCTCCGAAATCACCCACAACAAAATCGTAAGGAGGGCGATCTCATCATCGGCAAAGGGAATCAGTCCGCGATTGGAACGCTGGTCGAGCGGACCACTAATTACACGATGCTCGTACACCTGCCGGACGGGTACAAGGCCGAGCAGATGCGTGATGCACTGACCGCGAAAATCAAGACACTCCCCGAGTCGCTGCGGCATTCCCTGACCTGGGACCAAGGCATCGAGATGCAGGACTGGAAAACCGCGAAGATCGACACCGGCCTCGACATCTACTTCTGCGACCCACACTCGCCCTGGCAGCGCGGCATCAACGAAAACACCAACGGCCTGCTGCGCCAATATTTCCCCAAGGGCACCGACCTGAGCATCCACAGCCCCGCAGACCTCGACTGGGTTGCCCAGGAACTCAACGACCGACCGCGCAAAAGACTAGAGTTCAAGAAACCGATCGAACTGATCGAAAACCTCCTGTTGCAATGACCGCCTGAATCCGCCCACCGGCTATCGGGCACCGTCGAACTGTGTTTGATTTGCTAAGACGTCGTCGCGGTGGGTTTCGGACCAGAGTTTGAGCTTTCGGACCGTTTGGTGCAGGGAGAGCCCGAGGTTGGTGAGTTCGTAGGTCACCGTCACGGGGACGGTCGCGGTCGCGGTCCGCCCGATCAGTCCGTCGCGTTCGAGAGACTTTAGTGTCTGCGACAGCATCTTCGGACTCACTCCTGCCAGGACTCGAGCCAGCTCGGAATACCGCATGGGTCGCGGCTCACCGTCACAGTCCGGCCCGCTCCCCAGCGCGGACAACACCAGGGTCACCCACTTGCCGGATACCTGAGCAAGCAATTGCTGGCTCGGGCACGCGGCGAGGAACGCGTTGTACTGCGTCTTCGCCTCCGCCTTCTTCTTCGCCGCTGTCATTGTCGGCATGGGCCCTCCTCGGGTATCAACGCACTTCCAGGTAACTACTTCCCAGCGGGTAGCAACTCATTCAGGATGGAGGGCAGCACGTTATTCCGCAAGCACCGAAAGGCACATCCATGAGCACCAACACCACTGACCTGCCCGGCGGTACCTGGAACCTCGGCGACACCAGCGTTTCCCGATTCGGGTACGGCGGCATGCAGCTCGCCGGCCCGTGGGTCGTCGGCCCGCCAAGAGACCGCGACGCAGCCCTCGCCGTGCTCCGCGACGCGGTCGCACACGGCATCACCCACATCGACACCGCAGAAACCTACGGCCCCCGCGTCGTCAACGAACTCATCCGCGAAGCCCTGCACCCCTATGCCGAAGACCTTTTCATCGCGACCAAGGCCGGCGGACGCCGGGATACGCGGGGCGGCTGGCCGTCCGCGCGGAAGCCCGACGAGCTCCGTGCGCAGATAGACGACAACCTCGAAACCCTCGGCCTCGACGTTCTCGACCTGGTACACCTCCGCCTCGGCGATGCCAACGGGCCGGTCTCCGAGCAGATCAGCGAGGCGTTCGAGACGCTCGTGAACCTGCAGCAGCAGGGCATCATCCGGCACCTTGGGATCAGCAACGCCACCGATGCGCAGGTTAAGGAAGCGCAATCGATCGCGCCGATCGTATCCGTGCAGAACATGTACAACCTCGCCAACCGGTGGGACGACGCCCTCATCGACCGCCTCGCCTTAGAAGGGATCGCCTACATCCCGTTCTTCCCTCTCGGCGGCTTCACCCCACTCCAGTCCGACGCACTCTCATCCGTCGCTGGGCGACTCGACGCGACGCCTATGTCTGTCGCTCTGGCATGGCTGCTGCACCGTTCCCCGAACATCCTGTTGATCCCGGGAACGTCGTCCGTGTCGCACCTGCGCGAGAACATTTCCGGCGCAGCACTCACTCTGTCCAACGACGACCTCGCCGAACTCGACCAGATCGCCGGCTAGCTGTATTAACCACGGAGGTTAGTGACGCGGCTTGCTGGTGGCTGACCCTTGAGTGAGGTGTGGCCTCGGTGATGATTGTAGTCATGGAGCCAGGCTGGGAAAGCAGCCACGCGCTCGGCCTCTGAGTTGTAGGGGCGGGCGTAGGCCCATTCCTCGAGCATGGTGCGGTTGTAGCGCTCTACTTTGCCGTTGGTCTGGGGCCGGTAGGGCCGGGTTCGTTTGTGTGTGATGTCCGGGCCCAGGGCGTCTTGGAAGGCGTGGGAGCGGTAGCAGGAGCCGTTGTCTGTGAGGACGCGCTTCACGGTGATGCCGGCGGCGTTGAGGGCCTGGTTGGCGCGTTCCCAGAAGCCGGCGGCGGTCTCTTTCTTCTCGTCGTCGAGGATCTCGGTGTAGGCGAAGCGTGAGTGGTCATCCACGGCGTTGTGCAGGTAGGCGTAGCCGGGGCGCCGGTTCGCCGCGGTCCCTGTCTTGTTTTTCTTGCCCGCTGCCCGGTCCATGACGCGGTGCCCGCCACCGTCGGGGATGCGTCCGAGTTTCTTGATGTCGACGTGGATCATGTCCCCGGGCTTCTCGTGCTCGTAGCGGCGGATCACCCGGCCCGTGGCACGGTCCAGCCACGAGAGTTTCGCCAGCCCGAACCGGGAAAGGACCTTGTGCACGGTTGATGGGTGGAGGCCCAGCAGATACCCGATCCGGGCCGGCCCCCACCGACGGTTCACGCGCAGCGCGATGATCCGCCGCGCCCGCCGTTGCGGGGTCCTCGAGGGCGACACAAGGGGCCTGCTGGAGCGGTCTTCCATCCCGTCCTCGCCGTGTTCGCGGTAACGCTCTGCCCAGCGTGCCGCTGTCGGTACGGAGACCTGGAACCGCTCTGCGGCCCGACGCAACGGCCACCCGTCATCGACTACGCATCTGGCCAGTAGCAGCCGGCCCTTGGGCGCGAGAAAGGCATTAGGGTGGGACATGAAGACCTCCGTTTGTGGAACTGGACTCTAGACAAGCCCCACTCCACCCGGAGGTCTTCTTTTTGTCACCTATCCACGCCGCCTGTCACCAACGTCCGTGGTTATTACAGCTAGCCCGAGCACGGCGCATGGCGGGGCGCAACGGCAGTGCCCTCCGTACGCCTACACAGGCTCCGTGAGAGGATCCCTTACAGAACGCGCGAGGGGGAGCCCTCCGCCGACCGGGGCCGTCCCAGCGACGCCGCGCTCGAGCCCGTCAGCCGCTTCGTCGACGACCAGCTGGCGGCTCAACCCGTGGAGGCCGCGCTCGTCTGAACAAATGGCACCGGTCGAGTCGCGCAGCTCGCGCTAATGGGCCGCATCCCAGGCAGTGGCTGCGTCATCGATGGCGGCCATGTTCAATTCGGACCACTCCCGCAGCGCCGCAATGGGATCGCACAACGTGATACCAAGCTCCGTCAAGGCATAGTGCACGCGCGGCGGCGTCGTCGCTTCCACACGACGGGCGACCAAGGAGTCCCGCTCGAGGCTTCGGAGAGTCTGGGCGAGCATCTTCTGCGACACCCCGGGCATCCGCCGCTTCAGCTCCGCGAAGCGCACCTCCGTCGGCCACTCAGCGCCCAGCACCGTGATCGCCATTGCGACCCATTTGCCACCGATCCGGTCGAGAAGCTGGCGAGTCGGGCACCGCGGGTCGAAAAGATCGCCACGTCGCCCGACGGCGGTTACCGCCAGGTGACCAGGTGCGGTCAAAGTGCCGTCTTCCAAGCTCACGTCCAGTCTCCTACCGTTTGGTAGTACCTCATAGTAACCGCGAATGGAGTCCCTCATGCCCGAATTGACCGAAACGATGATCGCCACGAACGGAACGCGCCTCAACGTGGCGATCTCCGGAGAAGGGGCGCCGATCGTCCTGCTGCACGGCTTCCCGCACACCTGGAAGGTCTGGTCCAAGATGATCCCGACCCTCGCCGAGAAGCACCGCGTCATCGCGCCCGACCTCCGGGGACTCGGCGCGAGCGACCGTCCAACTTCCGGATACGACGCACGGAACATCGCCTCTGACATCCGCGGGCTGCTCGACGCACTCGACGAAGGCGCTGCAACGGTGGTCGCCCTGGACGCGGCCGTGCCGCCCGCCTTCATGCTCGGCCTCGAGCACCCGCACCGCGTGACCCGGCTGGCACTGATGGAAGGCACGATCGGCCGGCTCCCCGGAGCCGAGGGCTTCTTCCGCGCTGGCGCCCCGTGGTGGTTCGGATTCCACGCCGTCCCCGGTCTGGCCGAGGAGGTCCTGCTCGGTCACGAACCCAGCTACATCGACTTTTTCCTCCACAGCGGGACGGCAGGGGGCCGTGGAGTAGGAGACTCACTCCGCGACGAATTCGTCGCCGCGTACACCGGGCGGGAGGCGCTGCGCGCCGCGTTCGAACACTATCGCGTGATGCCAATCAACGCTGACCAGATCGCCAAGGCGATCAGCAGCGCGCGGCTGAGGGTCCCGACCATCGCGATCGGCGGCGGAGTCGTCGGGCCGGCACTCGCAGGACAGCTCGAAGCCGTGACCGATGACCTCCGCAGCAATCTCCTGCCGGACGTCGGGCACATCATCCCGCTCGACGCGCCAGAGGCGCTGCTGAACATCCTCGCCCCAGCTCTCATCAGCTGAAGGCGTTGGGCACCAGACCCTTTGCCCTCTGCAACAACCAGCCTGGCGGACTTCGCATCCATCTCGAGGAATGCCCGGAACAACACCTGTACGTTCAGTCCGAGATGACGGAGATCGACGGGATTCCACGGCACTAGGCGGCGATACTGAACGCCGATTCCGCGCAAGACGGCGAATTTCTACGCGAGCACACGCGCGGTGTTTCACAAGGGGATCCTTGGGTTCTTGCAGTGATCCAAAATTGATTCGGCGCAGCGCATTTCCAAGGGCTATTGGGCCAGTTCAGACGGATTCGTTTTGGCCTGACTCCGCCAGGGTGATGCCGGCGACAGACCAGTTCTCGCGGGGGAGCTCGTGCAAGATCACCCGGATCGTGTCGGGACGGATTTCCATGACCTCAGCGTAGGTGGCCGTTAGCGCAGCCAGCAGCTGACGCTTCTTTTCCGTGGAGGAAGGGGACGCATTGAGAACCTGAATGAGGGGCATGCACAGATTGTGGCATCTGCTTCAGAGGAACGGGTGGACGCCGGATCGGCCTGATGTGTCTCAAAGTGAGCAAACCGCTTGACGCTGGCCATCTTGGGCCCGCCAGGTCAAGGATCCTCGAACGGGCGGGTGCTCGTGTCGCGCTTGGTGCCCACCCACGCCCAGTTGAAAGCGGCCTTGACAGGCCAACTACTTAGATAGACAATCTAGTCATGAATGTTCCTGCCCCTGCTCCTCAAGCCCCGGGAAGCTCGGACTGGCCAAGTGACTGGCTCCGGGCCACGCTTGGGTTCCTTGCCCTCCGCGCACTATCCGCCGGGCCTTCTTACGGATACGCAATCATCAGCGAACTCGAGCGCCACGGGTTCGGCTCCATAAAGGGCGGCACCCTGTACCCGCTCCTCACCCGGTACGAGACCGCCGGCCTAGTCACCACGGAATGGCGGGCCGGCGACGGCGGTCCCGGCCGCAAGTACTTCGCACTGACAGATCAGGGCCGCGCCGAACTCACCCGCCTAAGTGCTGACTGGCTCCGATTTGCCGTCACCAGCACCCATTACCTCGACCCAAAGCGGCTCACGGAGGAGATCCCCGCATGACGCAGCAGACCAACGATAAGAAATGGTTCGACCAGCTCGTCATGGAGTTGCGTGTGCGCCAGGTGCACGGGAGCGCGATCGGTGACACCATCGCAAGCGCCAGGGAGCTCCTCGGTGATACCGGCCAACCGGCCGAGGAAGCGTTCGGGCCAGCCCGAGACTACGCTGCGGCGCTTGAACTCCCGTCCGAGCCGAAGCACGACTGGGTGCGAAAAGCGATGGGGCCGGCACTGCTCGGGCTCCTCGCCTTCCTGCTCTTCAATCAGGCAGTCGTGTCCTGGGCGCGGTCGGAACTGCTGCTGGTTTCACCTGCGCAGCTAGCTCTCCTCGCTACACCAGTCGTTCTCCTGGCCCTCCTGCCGCTCTACCTCGACGCCCTCATACGGCGCATCTGGGCCTGTATCGGAATCACCGCTGCTTGCGTCATGGCGGGCCTCCTCTCAGCCTTCGCGACCCCTAAGAGCCAGGCCGAAGCATGGCTAGCGATCGACCCGCTGCCATGGCTCATAGGAAGCGCTCTCGTCATGGTGGCACTTTCAATCATGAATACCATCCGGTCATCCCGCTCGGAGGCCGACAACGACATCACCGACCCGCTCTCCGGGATGACGGACAGTACCGGACGAGGCGCGAAGGCAGCGGTTCAGGTAACTAACTGGCTGTTCCCTATACTCGCCGTCGCCATGCTCGGCCTCGCGCTGGCAATGCGCTAGATCAGCGGGATGCCTGCAAACATCCTGTCACGGTGAGGGATCCTGAATCGGACGTGGATGGGGCTATCCGGTAGTGCCGTGCTCGGTACGCTTCACGAAGTACAGCGCGCGGGGGGAACGTATGACTCCGGAGTACGGCGCTGTGCGCCTGGACGGAACGTCACGCGACGCGGGCGGGATTCGACAAGCTCTACCTCGGGGTCGCCGTCGAACATCATGGAGCCCGCCGGCTCTATCAACGCCTTGGCTTCACCTCTGCGGGGCCGACGACCACAACGACATATCAGTACGTGGACAACTACGGACGGATGCAGTGGGCCACTGAAACAGACAACATTTTCGAGAAGGCACTGGCTGAATACGGCCCATCCGGTCGTAGGTCAGCAAGTGCCCGGTGAAGGCCCCTTTACCGGACGTCCAAGACCCCGATGGCCTGTGGCCTCACATGTACAAATCCGTGCCTCGCCTTGGCCACTTGGCTATGTCAACCATTCTTGGCTCCGGCTGGACGAGGTGGATCTGGCCCCACCAGGAGGAGCGACAACGCTACACGGGCGTTTCCGCCACAACCACGAGATAGGGAATTTGGTTCAGACCGTTTGTGCCGTCTTGAATCAGTACCATCCGGCTAACCTGCGGTTAGTTGGGCGACAGTGTGGGCCGCCTCGCCCGCACCAAAAAGCAGCAGTCCTAGCGGCTCTAATGCCATCTGCTCAGAAGGTGGTGTACTCCACGGATGATGTCTTCCAGAGCTCTGTCGCATCACTAAGTGCGGAATCGACGTCTTCGCCCGTGACTGAGAACGTCGTTTCAATATCCTGATCCGCCCACGTGAACACCACCGACATCGCTCCTGCGGCGACGTCAAGATCAACCCAAAATGAGATGGTCCAGAAGTTGTTGTGCCCCTCATGCGTGACAATTTCAGCAGTGGAAGGCCCGGAGTTGAGTTGATCGACGGCTAGTTGAGGGCCGTCGGCCGGAGAATTCCGCAGATAGGCGCCGACCTGGCGATCGATGTCCCGCTGCTGCTCGAGTGTCAACGGGCCCTTGAACCTGACACTCATCTGAACCCATAAACCAAAGGGGTAAACCTCAGCGAAGACCAGGCTGCAACCAGCTCCGCTCAGAAGAACGGAGCCCCTGCCGGCCAAAAAGCCCGGTTGCCAGTTGTACGGTCTCCTGGGCATGTGAGCTCCTAACGAGTAACCAAACGAGAGCCGGGGCTGTTTGTCGATCCTGTCCTGGTTGCGATGATACGACCTGACACCTGCAGCACCCAGCAACCCGTCGACGGGTACCGTTCTAGCCGTCCTGGTGGGCTCCAAACCGGTTAACACAGTCATTCAGGGCACAGCCCCGTTGAAGATCTGAAGTGAAGTCCGAGTCAGCAGTGGAGACCAGAGCCGACCGACGTAGACGCTAGTTGACGAGTTGCTGGACCGCACCGGGAATGAACATCAACGTACTGATCAACGCGAACGTGCCGATGCCGTAACCGATGGCCAGGGCTCCAATAGCCAGACCACGGCCGCGTTCTCCCTTCAACCTAATCTGGCTGAGCGCCATGTGCCCGGCCCCCACCGCAAAGACAGCAACGACTGCGGACCCAAAAAACCAGACGCCGGCGGCTGCGATTACGGCGAAGATGATGGCTGCGACCGACAGCCTGTTCAGTCCGTTAGTCGACGTTCTGGCCTGCACTACTGGCTCACTCATCTCGGTTCCCCCAACCTGGTTGTTCACGCGAGTCTAGCTGGCTTATCCAGTAGCTCGAACGGGTCCGAAGCGCGCGGGCGCCCAGCAACTGGTCGACAGGATCCGGGGAGCATTGGGATGGCGTGCATTGGAGATCGAGCATGTTGGTTCAACGGCGGTTCGGGGGCTTCCAGCTATAGCCATCATCGATATCGACCTGATCGTCGCTGATCCAAATGACGAGCCGTCCTACGTCCCGGCCTTCGAAGGAGTCGGATTTGAACTCAAAATTCGTGAACCTTGGCGGTTCGGTCATCGCGTCCTCCGGCACGTTGAACCCGCCTGCAATCTGCACGTTTTCGGCTACGACAGCCCAGAAGTCGCGAAGCATCGGATATTTCGCGACTGGTTGCGCGCCAATCCGAGCGATCGCGATCTCTACGAACATGCGAAGCGTGAAGCGGCAGCCAAGGCTCAATCCGCTGGTGAACACTCCATGCAATACAACGTACGCAAGGAAAAGGTCATCCAGGAGATTTACCATCGAGCGTTCGTTGCCACAGGGTTATTGAAGTCGTAGACGCTGTGCGTGAACGAGAACGACCCCGCCAATAACAACAACCATCCGCTAAGTGTTGCAATCACCGCGAGAACCCAAGGATCCCCGAGCGGGCGGGCTGTGCAGACGGCTTTGGGCAGTCGAGTTCGGAAACTGGGCGCGGGGCGTTCATTCAAGCTCACGGAATGCAGCTTCCGCGGCGGAAACACGGGCCCCGGCATACTCTCCAACCCAAGACGCCGGCCGGCCACAGCTACCCGTCAACGGCCCCCGCTAGCGCCCGAACCACGACTCGGCCAGGTACACGTCAGCTTCCAGGCTGCAGTCGCCGGCCGAGGGACCGAGCGCCAGCCGGTAGTTGCCTGCGGCGATATGCCACTGCCCGCGCCCGGTGTTATAGCTGGCCAGCAGCCGCGGATCAGCAGTTAGCTCGACGGTCCGTGATTCGCCGGGCTCGAGGTCCACACGCTCGAAGCCGAGCAGACGCATCCGGGGTCCCGCAGGGTCCTCAAGGAGGTAAAGCTGGGGCACATCGGCCCCGGAGCGCGGCCCTTCATTGGTGACTGTAACTTCGGCCCGCACCCCGCCACGGTCCTGCACTGTCAGGTTTCCATAGCCGAAGCGGGTGTAGCTGAGCCCGTGGCCGAAAGGGAACAGGGGTTTCTTCCCGGCCTTCGCGAACCAGCGGTACCCGACGTCGGATCCCTCGTTGTAGATGACCGTCGTTGGGGTACCCCACGGTGTACCGAGGCCCGGCAGTACCGGCCGCGGTGTCTGGTCCAGATCTTTCGGAAAGGTCAGCGGGAGTTTTCCGGACGGGTTGGTGACACCGGCGAGGATTTCGGCGATCGCCTGGCCACCGCACTGGCCGGGGTACCAGGCCGCCAGGACGGCCCTGACCTTCGGGAGCCACGGCATCGCCACGGGGTTGCCGGTCTCGAGGACGACGACGGTGTTCGAGTTCGCACCCGCAACAGCGTCGATTACGGTGTCCTGCCCCCACGGCAGGGACAGGTCAGCGTTGTCGTAGCCTTCGCCCTCGACCCGGATTCCAAAAACGATGGCGACATCGGAACGACGTGCCAGCAGCGCCGCCTCCCCGGGGTTCATGCCGGGGTCGTACTCGATCTCGGCGTCCGGCAGCAGCTTCTGCAGTTCTGCCAGCGGCGAGGACGGCAGCAGGTACAGGTTCCGCATGCTGCCCATAATGCCGGGGCCGCCGATCGAGTGGATTTCGGCGTATCCGCCGGGCGGGGTGACGGCGCTGGAGCCGCATCCGGCGGGGACGCCCAGTTGGGCATGTCCCCCGATGACGGCAATTTTGAACCGTCCAACGGCGGTGGACGGCGCCTCCAGCGGGAGCACACCGTCGTTCTTGAGTAGGACAATCCCCTGCCGTGCCGTCTCCAGGGCAACGGCGGCATGGGCGGCCGGGTCGACGTCGGGCGTTCCCTCCCAGTGGTCGATGCCGACGTCGAAAATGGCGTAGAGGATGCGCTGCACCATCCCGGACAGGCGCTGCTTGGGAAATTCGCCCGACTCGAAGGCCGCACGCAGCGGTGCGGCGAAGCTCTCTTGCCCCCACATCATGACGTCAATTTGAACGCCGGATTCCTGGTCCTGGCCCTGCAGCGCAAAGTCCCAGCTGGGCGTAGCGCCCCAGTCGGACATGACCCAGCCGGGAAAGCTCCAGGCGCCTTTCAGGATGCCCTGCAGCAGCCCCTCGTTGCCGCCCGCATAGGTGCCGTTGATTTTGTTGTAACCGGTCATGACCGATCCGGGCCGGGCGCGTTCGATGGCGATCTCAAACGCGAGCAGGTCGGATTCCCGGTGCGCTGCCGGGTCGATGACCGCGTCCAGCCAGTGCCGGTTGGTTTCGTTGCAGTTCAGCGAAAAGTGCTTCACAGTGGAGATCACCTGCTCGCCCTGGATGCCCTCGACCGACTCCGCGCCAAGGACTCCGGTGAGCCAGGGGTCCTCGGAGAGGTACTCAAAGTTCCGGCCGTTGCGCGGGTCGCGGTGCAGGTTCAGTCCGCCGGCGAGCAGGACGTTGAGCCCTCTGCTCCTGGCCTCCCTGCCAATCAGCTGCCCGGATCTGCGCGCGAGCACGGGGTTGAAGCTGGCGCCCAGGGCGATTGACGCCGGGAGCGCCGTCGCGGTGTCCCCTTCCCGGTAGCCCGGGTTTGTCACTCCCAGGCTCGCGTCGGTCATCAGCAGGCCCGGGATGCCCAGCCTCGGAATCCCGGGCGTGTAACCGGCGCTCATCGGGACGCCGTCCGGGATGCGCGGATCTTTGTCCGTGAGCACTGCATTGGTACCCATAACGCTGATCAGGAGCGAGAAGCGCTCGTCATCCGTCAGTTGCGCCTCGGCTTCCCGGGCCCGTTCCATCGCTTCTGAGTTCACGCTGGCCTGCTTTCGGGTCAGCCCCGGCATGGAACTGCGGGCCGCGGCGGATTGGGGACCTGAGGATGGCTTCCATCTTGCCCGCGGCTGGTGGATGAAACCAGGGGCTCGGATGGACGCCGATGCCACGCAGCCACTGCCACTGCCACTGCCACTGCCACTGTCGCAACTGTCGCGGAGCCCGGCGCCGCCTGCTTAAATGCAAGGCCTGCAGGTACCTTCGCGATCTCGCTATGAGCTGGCTCGGACATTTTTATGTCCAGAACGACCCGGCTGAATCAGATGGTTACCTGCAGGTGTTTTAAGCGTACGCCCGGGCCGCGGGCACGGGTAGGGCAAAGGTCCCGACTTCCCGGACCATTGCCCTGACCGTGCGTGCCGCGATCCGAGGCCAACCGACGCCCCCGCGCCCAAAAGCGTAGAGTGGAACAAGACGCCTGATTCTGGACGCCGAGCGCTGAGGGAGAAATCGTGACGATTGACTGGGACGAAAAGAAGACCCTGCTGCAAGAACCGAATATCGCCGCCGTTACACAGCTTTGCGACGAACTCATGGAAAAGAAGCCGGGGTCGGTTGTCCCGTACATTGACCCCGTCCACGACGAGGATGAGTGCCGGATCGTCAGCCTCCACATCGCTCCGGGCAAGGGCACCGAGTCGGGCTTCGTTTCCCATTTCAACGATGACGAGACCGCCCGCCGCGCCACGTCCATCTACGAAGCCGTTGAACTCGAAGCCCGCTACGTTATGCCGTGGAACGCCTACCCTTGGGTCCGCGATCCCGAGCTCCCCTCGGCGCTGAACGTACAGGAGAAGACCGACGGCCTGCGGCCGTTCCGCCAGTTCCTCAAGATTAACAAGCGCGTCTCCGCCGTCATCGCCCACGGTGCCGACGCGCACGCTTTCCTGACGCTCTTCGAGAAGACCTACCACTCCTCCCTGAAGAACCGGGGCGTGAAGATCTACAAGGCCACCGCGCTGGGCGGCCGCGCCTTTGCCGTCTCGGCAGCCAAGCAGGATGAACTCCTGAGCAAAAACGTCGAGGTCTACAAGGACGCCATGCAGCGGGCAGGCATCCAGCACCTGTGAGCTGACACCGCACTCGAGCTGACACCGCGGGGGGCGGTACGACGGCGGCCGCCCCCGCCGCCGTCGTTCCCGCCGCGTAGGGTCCAACGGCCCTGCCCAAGCCCGGCCGTCCTTGGTGAGCTTATGGACGAGCCCGGACGGCTGCGTCCCTGGGAAGGCTCACTCCCGAAGAGGACTCGGTTATGGGACGGTTGGACGGCAAAGTGGCCCTGGTCAGCGGCGGAGCCCGCGGCATCGGTGCAGCCATTGCGGAGCGCTTCCTTGCCGAGGGGGCGAAAGTGGTAGCCGGCGACGTCCTGGATGAGGATGGCCGGCAGTTGGCCGGGACTCTCGGTGCCGGCTTTCGCTATGTACATCTGGACGTCACGAAGCCGGCGGACTGGGACGCGGCAGTGGCGGCGGCCGAAACCAACTTCGGCAGCCTCAGTATCCTGGTCAACAACGCCGGCATCGTAACGTTCGGCCGAATCGACGAGTATCCGCAGGAACAGTGGGCCCGGATCATCGACGTTAACCTCACGGGTGTTTTCAACGGAATCAAGGCCGCCGCGCCGGCGCTGACGCGGGCCGGGGGCGGCTCCATCATCAACGTCTCCTCGATCGCCGGGCTGCGCGGCTACGAGCAGCTCTCCGGATACACGGCGTCAAAGTACGGTGTTCGCGGCCTAACCAAGAGTGCCGCGCTGGATCTCGGCAGCTCCGGCATCCGGGTCAACTCCGTCCATCCCGGCGTCATCGAGACCCCCATGACCGCTGGCATGACGTTCGACACTGGACATGTCCCGCTGCACCGGACCGGACAACCGCCGGAGATCGCGGCTCTTGCGGTGTACCTGGCGGCTGACGAGTCCTCATTTGTCACTGGCGCCGAGTTCGTGATTGACGGCGGCGAGACGGCCGGCACCGTCGCACCTCCGGCCCCCTGAGTACCGGCAGCAACCCATGACCCAGAATCCTGGATCCAAACTCGCGATCGTTGGCGCCGGCAGCGTTGGCACGTCCCTGGCCTACGCCGCGTTGATCCGCGGCTCCGCCAGCACCGTCGCCCTCTTTGACGTCAACGCCGCCAAGGCTGAGGCCGAGGTCCTCGACCTTGCACACGGCACCCAGTTCACCGCCGCTGCGGCAACTGTCGCCGGCGGCGGGGACATTGCTGCGATCGACGGGGCCGACGTCGTCGTTATCACCGCCGGGGCGAAACAGGCGCCGGGGCAGACCCGGCTGGACCTGGCCGGCACCAACGTCCGCATCCTCGAAAAGCTTATGCCGCAGTTGCTGGCCCACGCCCCGGATGCCGTCTATGTGCTGGTGACCAACCCCTGCGATGTGCTGACGGTCGCGGCGCGGCAGATCTCAGGGCTGGCGCCCGCGCGCATCTTCTCCTCCGGCACGGTGCTGGACACGTCCCGGCTGCGCTGGCTGCTGGCGCGGCAGGCCGGCGTATCAGTTACCAGCGTCCACGCCAGCATGGTGGGCGAACACGGCGACACCGAGTTCCCCGTCTGGTCAGGCGCCACAATCGGCCCCGTACCGATCCGCCAGTGGATGGTCGATGGCGCCCGTATCTTCTCGCCGGAATACCTCGCCGAGACCGCGCGGGAGGTGATGCAGGCCGCCTACAAAGTAATCGCCGGGAAGGGCGCTACCAACTACGCGATCGGTCTGTCCGGCGCCCGGATCGTGGAAGCCCTGCTGCGCTCGGAAAACGCGGTTCTGCCTGTCTCCACGGTGCTCGATGGCCAGTACGGGATCTCCGGAGTGGCACTGTCCCTGCCCAGCATTGTCGGGAACGGCGGGGTTCGCGCGGTCCTGGATACCCCAATGAACGACGGCGAACTCGCCTCCCTGCATCATTCGGCCGAAACCCTGCAACAGACACTGGCGACGCTCGGGATCTAACAGGGCTGCGCCGTCCCGGGGGCGCCGCCGGCGGGACCAGACGGGGGCGCCGCCGGCGGGACCAGACGGGGGCGCCGCCGGCGGGACCAGACTGTGGCGACGCCGTAACGCAACTTCCCCGCAACCCTTAGTATCGGCGCGTCGCATATGCTCAGCAGACAGATTCACGCTGGCTCATCGACGAACCACCCGGGAGACACCTTATGACCAACTGGCGAATCAGGGATTTCCATTCGACCGACCTTGACGGCATCCTGAACCTCTGGGAGTCCCTCAAGGCCACCAATGTCGAGCCGGTATACGCGCTCTCCGAAGTGCTGGCATCCTGCGAGAAGGACCACGCCGTCGTGGCGGTGCAAGGTGATCAGGTGGTGGGCGCCGCCGTCGGCCGGGCCGCCCACGACCAGGGCTGGGTGGTCTTCCTGGCCACCCTCCCCGAGTACCGCGGCCGCGGGATCGGCACATCGCTGCTGGCCGCCGTCGAGAACCGGATGGCGCCCCATGGCCTGAACAAGCTCTCCGCCCTGATGCCGGAATCGGAGACCCGGGTGGAGGCATTTGTGAGCCGCGGCTTTGTGCTGAAGAAGAACCTGCGCTACTTCGAGCGGAAGATCCCGGTGCAGCGGCAGGAACTTGAGCCCCTCAGCCAGCTTGGCGGCCGGATCCTGGCCCGCGACCTGTGGGAAAACGTCGCCGGAATGCGCAAGGAGAAGGAACTGCTGGAGCGCCGCCTTGTCCTGCCGCTCGCGGAGGCCGACCTTGCCGACGAATACGGCGTGGTGCCGCCACGCGCCGTCGTCCTCTTCGGGCCTCCCGGAACCGGCAAAACAACCTTCGCCAAGGCCATCGCGTCCCGCCTCGAATGGCCGTTCGTCGAGGTTTTCCCCTCCCGGCTGGCTTCCGATCCCAAGGGCCTCGCCGGCGCGCTGCGCGAGACATTCCTGGAGATCGCCGAACTGGAGCATGCCGTCGTCTTCATCGACGAGGTGGAAGAGATCGCCTCCCAGCGCTCCGGCGAACCGCCGTCGCCGCTCCAAGGTGTCACGAACGAACTGCTCAAGATCATCCCGGCCTTCCGCGAACAGCCCGGCCGCCTGCTGGTCTGCGCCACCAACTTCATCCGCGCCCTGGACAATGCGTTCCTGCGACATGGCCGCTTCGACTATGTCATCCCCATCGGCCTCCCCGACCGCCAGGCCCGCGAAGCCATGTGGGAGCGCTTTATCCCGGCCACCGTCGTGGACGATGTCGACGTCGAACTGCTGGTGGACCGGACCGAGGGCTTCTCCCCGGCGGACATCGAATATGCGGCCCGGAGCGCGTCCCAGCGGGCGCTGGAGAAGGCCGTGTACGACGACGGCGGGCTGGCGTCCAGCGGCACCGGCCCCAGCCGCGACGCAGTCCGGAAGGGCCCCGCAACCCGGGACTATCTCGATGCGATTGCGGACACCCGGACCACTGTCAGCGACGAAGTCCACCAGCTGTTCCTCGAGGACATCGACGCCCTCGGCCGGGTGTAGCCACCGCCTGGCGGCATGGTCCTAGCGGATAGTGACGACGATCTTGCCCTTGGCGTGGCCCAGCTCAAGGGCGGCGAAAGCCTCACCGATCCGTGCAAACGGGTAACTGCTGTCCATCACCGGCTGCAGTTGCCCGCCGTCGACGAGGGTAGCCAGAACGCGGAGATCATCACCGCTGGGGTGCATAAAGAGGTACCGGTAGCTTGCCTTGACCTTGCGGGCGCGCCGTCGGATTCCCAGGCTCATCAGCGCGAACACGACGGTGATCCACGGTGGCGCCTTCAGGTCCACCGTCGCGGTGCGGGGCTCCGGCACCCCCGCAATGGAGACCACTTTGCCGCCAGGCCGGAGGATGCCGAAGGATTTTTTTAGTGTCTCTCCACCGACCAGATCCAGTACGGCGTCGAAGTTGCTCAGCAGCGCCGGGAATTCCTCCCGGGTGTAGTCGATGACATGGTCGGCGCCAAGCCTGCGCACCAGGGCCAAGCCGGCCGGGGATGCGGTCGTCGTGACGTCTGCCCCGAAGTGTTTGGCCAACTGGATTGCCAATGTGCCAACACCTCCCGAGCCGCCGGAGATGAAAAGCCGGGTCCCGGGGCCGACGCCGAGTACATCGCGCAGCGCCTGCAGTGCCGTCAGCCCCGCCAGCGGCAGTCCTGCGGCTGCGGCGAAATCGAGCGAGGCAGGCATCGCGGCCACCAGTTCCTCCCGGACGCAGACGTACTCTGCGAACGCACCGAGCCGTTTTTTGTCCACGCGCGCATACACGTTGTCGCCGACGGCGAAGCGGCTCGGCCCGGGCCCGACGGCGTCCACGGTCCCGGCGGCTTCGCAGCCGGCGATGATGGGCAAGCGAAGCCGATTGAGAGGGCGCAAATCACCATCGCGGATTCGGAAGTCGACCGGGTTCAGGCCTGCCGCTTCAACTCTGATCCGCACCTCGCCGACCCCCGGTAGGGGTTCGGGGACGTCCTGGAGCTCCATTGCCTCGGCCCCGCCGTAGCGTGTGAGCACAAACGCCCGCATGCTCACTTCTGGTCGGCGCCTTGCCCGGCAGCCGTGTCCCCTACGGCCCCCACCAGCGGTTCTGCGTCCGCAGGGACGGCCGACGGCGCATCTGCGTACGAGAGATTTTCATAATCGGTGTCATCGGCTTCGTCCAGCAAGTCATCAAGCTCCTGGAGCAGCCACGGGTTGATCCGGGCGAGGATCTTCCGGGTCTCCTCGACCGGAACAGCTGCGTAGAGCACCGGGCGGGCCTCATCGTACCGGGTGACGGGCGGCTTGTCGGGCCACTTTTCGGCCAGCGCCTTGACCCTGGAGGGCAAGGAGTTATGCGCGTTGTCGGCGATCTTCACCAAGGTGGCGTCGTGGTCCCCGGCGATATAGCGGATTCCGGCCTGGTAGTCATCCGGGTTCTCGTGCAGGCGCTTCGTGACCCGCTCAACAATGTCCGCCGCCCGCCCCGAGACACCCATGTCCAGCAGTGCCTGCCGGGTCATCGGGGTATCCTCCGCGATATCGTGCAGGTAGCCGGCGATCCGGATGTCGTCGTCGAAGTCCGCCAAGGCATCCCCGACGGCGATAACGTGCTCGCGGTAGGGCTTCTTGAGCTTGTCCTTTTGGCGGTTGTGAGCCACCTCGGCGAGGACCTTCGCGGTCTCAACAGTGAATCGGGGGTGTGCTGGTTCTGACATGGTTCAAGCCTACGCGTCCGGGCCGGCGGCTCAGGTTACACCCCGGGCCACACCCAGGGCTGAAGCGGCAGCATCGCAGGCCGGAATGCCGCAAGGGCTTGGTCCAAGGACCCCGCCGGCAGACCGACGGAGGACAGCAGTATGTCCCTCACGTCCTCGCCCGATACCCCCGCACGGCCCAGGTCTGCCAAGGTCACGGCCCCGTCCCGCTTGGCAAGCCGGATCCCGTCGGCATTGAGGATAAGCGGGACATGGGCATATTCCGGTACGGGAATATTCAGGAGGGAAGCCAGGTAGGCCTGGCGGGGTGTGGAAGGCAGCAGATCATCGCCCCGCACCACCTGGTCGACCCCTTGGGCCGCGTCGTCGACCACCACTGCCAGGTTGTAGGCGGCCACACCGTCATTTCGCCTGAGCACAAAGTCGTCCACCACCCCGGTGTAGCTGCCGTGCAGCACATCGTCCACTGTTGCTTCGGCGACGTCGGCGCGGAGCCGGATCGCGGCAGGCCGGACGGCGCGCTTGGCGTCCCGCTCAGCCGCGGACAGGTTCCTGCAGGTGCCCGGGTAGGCCCCCTGCGGCGCGTGCGGGGCGGACGGGGCTTCCTGGATTTCGCGGCGGGTGCAGAAGCACTCGTAGCTCAGGCCGGCGGATTCCAGCCGCGAAATCGCCGCCGTGTACAGCGGTTCGCGTTCCGTCTGGCGCACGACGCCGCCGTCCCAGCTCACGCCGATGGCCACCAGGTCCCGCAGCTGCGCGGCCTCGGCCCCGGTCCGTGCGCGGTCCAGGTCTTCGACCCGGAGCAAAAAGCGCCGGCCGGTGGAGCGGGCGAAGAGCCAGGCAAGGACGGCGGTCCGGAGGTTGCCCACGTGCAGTTCGCCGGAGGGGCTGGGGGCGAAGCGGCCGGCAGATGTCATGGCACCACCCTATGCGGGGAAACACAAGGGCCCCTCAGCTACCGATGACAACGGAATACCGGCGCCGGTAGCTCAGGGGCCCTTGCCGTGCCGGACCCGGACTGTTGCTCCGGGCCCTGGCACCGTAAATCCTACGAACAGCGAATCAAATCGTAAGGACAGCGGGTCGGGTAACCGTGACTGTGGAAAGACAATGCGTGAACAAGTGTCAATCAGCGGCGGGTTCCTTGCGGGAAGCCTCATCGAGGGTCCGGGTGGTGTACCGGGGTACCTGTAGCCTTCGGGATCCGGCGGTAGCTCGCATCCCTTTGTTGTCACCATTTGAACAGACGCCCTACAGTTAGTGCAACGGACATCGCTTATATTGGTCAATCTGATCAACATAAGCCGAAGGGATGGGCAAGTAGTGGTCACTTTGCAGCAACTCGACGCCACCGACCGGCGGATCCTCGTCGCCCTGGACGATGACCCCCGGATGCCCATTATGGTGCTGGCCCAGAAACTGGGCCTGGCCCGCGGGACCGTACAGTCGCGTCTTGAGCGGATGACAGCATCGGGCGCGCTGCGTCCCAACAGCAGTCGGGTGCTGCCCTCCGCGCTGGGCCGGGGAGTGGCGGCGTCCGTGAGCGCGGAACTGGACCAGAGCCATCTGAACGAGGCGATCGCCGCGCTGCGGAACATCCCGGAGGTTCTTGAGTGCCACGCTCCGGCCGGCGAGACGGACTTGTTGATCAGGGTGGTGGCCACAAGCCCGGACGATCTGTACCGCGTCTCCGAGGAAATCCGGCTTTGTCCCGGAATTGTGCGGACCTCCACCAGCATGTTCCTGCGCGAGGTCATCCCGTACCGGACAACGGGACTGCTGGCTTCCTGAACCTACGGAGCGGACGTCGCCGCGCCGGGCCGGCTGGCCAGGGACCGGGCCGCAAGCGCGCAGCGGCCCAACCAGCGGCCCAACCAGCTCGGACACAAGCTCAGCGGCACCATCAGCATCAGGCCTCGGCACGGGAACAACGGCGGCCGCAGCAGCCAGGGCGGCCCGGAGCGTCCCCAAAGTCACTGCCGGGGCATAAACCATTCGGTGAATGCCGTGGCGCGGCCGTCCCCCGTGAGCTGGATGACCCAGAGGTTGTTATAGCTTGGGCTGTCACCGCGGTATTCGGTGCGGCCCTGCACGAAGGCCCTGCCGCCGTCGACCCCGAGGAGATTCCACTCAAAGGTCCAGTCCCCCGGCTCGTCCAGCCTGGCGATCCAGCGGTCCACAATTTGCTCACGCCCGCTCCAAGGCTCGGGATCATCAGGACGGGTGAAGTACTGGGCGTCCTCGGTGAAGAGTGCCCTGATGTCCTCCGGTGCGTTCGACGTCCAGGCTGTGATGTAGTGCTGGATCCAGCGCGCTACATTATCTCTCATGCCTCGTTTGTACTCCCTGCTTCCGGGCGCCCGCAAGCGTCCTCGACTAAGCTGCGGCCGTGATCCACAGGCCGATCACCCAGGTGCTGGCGGCGAGGCAGGCGAGGCCGAACTCAACAATCATGCCCAGCCCGGTTGCTTTCAACGCCGCCCAGCTGGACGCCAGGGCCGTGCCGAAAACGCGTGTGCGGTGCAGCTCGCTGAGCAGCAGGCCGGCGGCGAACCCAACAAAAAGTCCCACGACGGGGATGATCAACATCCCCGCCACCCCAAGGACCAGCCCTGCCACCACCGACCGGCCGGGAATGCTGTGCTCTTTGAGTTTCCGCCCGGTCAGGACCGCACTGGCCGCCATTCCCGACAGGACAAAGACCAGTCCGATCCCGAACACCACCCAGCCGGTGGTTCCGGCGCCGCCCCAGATGGCCCAGGCCAGCAGGCTCAGTCCGATCAGGATGCTGCCGGGAAGGACCGGGATCACGGTGCCGGCGACGCCGACCAGAATGGCGATGCCGCACAGGATTGTCACCACAGGCTCAGGGTTCATCTCCCCAGCCTATTCACCTGCGGCTACTCGGCTTCCACCGCCGCGGCGACGGCGGCCGAAACCGCCGGGGCCACCCGGGGATCCAGCGGGCTGGGGACGATGTAGTCCGCGGAAAGGTCCTCGTCGGCGAGTGCGGCGATGGCCCGGGCCGCGGCCAGCTTCATGGCCGGCGTGATGCGTCGGGCGCCAGCGTCGAGGGCTCCGCGGAAGATGCCGGGGAACGCGAGGACATTGTTGATCTGGTTCGGGAAGTCGCTGCGGCCGGTGGCGACCACGGCCGCATACTTGCGTGCGACCTCCGGCAGGACTTCGGGGTCCGGGTTGGACAGCGCGAATACGATCGAATCCCGGCTCATGAGCTTGAGGTGTTCCTCGGCCAGCTTCGATGAGGAGACGCCGATAAAGACGTCCGCGTCCAGGAGCGCCTCGGCGGGGCCGCCGGAGACGCCGCGGGGGTTGCCGCTGGCGGCCAAAGTGGCCTTCTTGCCGGCCGGGTCGGCGGCGATATCCGCACGCCCGCTGTTGAGAACACCCTTCGAATCCAGCAGCACAACGTCGGTGATCCCGGCGGCCAGGAGCATCTGTGCGACGGCGATCCCGGCAGCGCCGGCGCCCGAGACGACAACACGCAATTTCTCAAGGCCCCTTCCGGTCACCTTGGCGGCGCCGGTAAGTGCGGCGAGAACGACGACGGCGGTGCCGTGCTGGTCATCGTGCATCACTGGGCAGTCAAGGGCCGCAATGAGCTTCTCCTCGAGTTCGAAGCAGCGCGGCGCAGAGACGTCTTCAAGATTGACGGCGCCGTAGCTCGGACGCAGGCGGACGAGGGTCTCCACGATCTCGTCGACGTTGGTGGTGTTGAGCACCAGCGGGATGGAGTCAAGTTCGCCGAAAGCCTTGAACAGGGCGGACTTGCCCTCCATCACCGGCAGCGATGCGCTGGGCCCGATGTCGCCGAGGCCCAGGACGGCGGTGCCGTCGCTGACAACGACAACCAGGCGTTGGGCCCAGGTGAGCGTCTTCGCAAGCTCCGGGTTGGCGGCGATTGCACGGCTGACCTGGGCAACGCCGGGCGTATAGGCGATGGACAGCTCGCGCTTGGTGGCGAGCGGCACGGTGCTGGAAACGGAAAGCTTGCCGCCCTGGTGGGAAGCGAAAATTTCCTCGTCGCTGAGCACCGTGAGGGGCTCTGTGGGGGAAGTGGCGTCGGCGGGAATCGTTGTTTCTGTGGACACGTCGTTGTCTCCTAAGGCTCACCGTGGGCGCACGGCTTATGGAAGCTCAAGCACAGGGATGCTCAAGATAATCTGGGGGAACATCGGCTCCGACCCGAGGTTGGCGGATCTGCGGCTTAGCTCCGGTCGTGCAGGCGGCGGGCCGCTCCGGTTCTGTAATGGTAAACAGCCCGGCTCCGGCGTAACGCGCCGCAGGACGGACACCGGACAGGGTGAAACGTTTATCCTCCATGCCTAGTGAGCCCGGTCACAGGAAATCGCCGCTATTTTGCAGAAGAAGGGCCACCTGGACTAGACCAGTTACGCCGCCGGACGGCTGCGGGCCAGCAGGAAACAGGCCTTTTTGAGGTCTTCCTCGGCTTCGAAGAGGGACAGCCGCCGGCAGCGCACGGACTGGACCAGCCCCGTTACGGCGAGCAGCAGCACTCGGGCGCTGGCGGCGTCGCCGCTGACGGCCGTGACCGCCTTCTGCGCCGCGTCGTCAATTTCGCGGAGCAGCTTGGTGGTGTCCGTGTCCGTGGTGTACACCGCCTTGTTCAGGCTCTGCTCCACGGCAGGCTGCATCAGGCGCATGTGCAAGATCTCCATCACGACGCCGGCCAGCGCCAGTGCCGGAACCTCACCCTGGGCCGAGGCTGCGGGATGCTTGGCGCAGCGTCCCGCGGCTGTCCCCGCCGGGGCGTGCAGTTCCGTGAGCTGCTTGCGGTAAAGCGCGAGCACCAGTTGCGCGGCGGAGGGAAAATACCGGTACAGGGTGCCCAGCGGAACGCCGGCTCGGGCGGCGACTTCGGAGAGGACCACGGAGTCCAGCCCCTTGCGCGCGAACCCGGTGGCTACCTCGAGGATCCGGGTATAGCGAATCCGCTGCCTGGGCAGGGTGGGGGGAGGGGCCATCGGTGGAAGTTGTACGGGGAATTCAGGCATCAGCAGCGTTCCGTGGTCAGTTTTCTCGGCAGCCTGGAGGGATTCCCCCCAGCACTGCCGCGGCACTTCCCGTCCACTATACGTGACGCCCCCGGGCCCAACCCGGGCTAGTCGACGCCCTTGATCTTGACCACAAAGACGGCCCCCAGCAGGCCGATGACTGCTGCCGCCACAAACAGCGAAACGTAGCCTCCCCACATCGTCACGAACGGGAAGGCGATGAGCGGCGCAAGCACCTGGGGCAGGGAATTGGCGATATTGAGGACACCCAGGTCCCTGCCGCGGCTCCGTGCCGCCGGCAGCACCTGCGTGATCAGGGCGAAGTCGACCGCAAGGTAGCAACCGAAGCCGAGGCCCAGCACGGAGGCGCCCAGCAGTGCCCCGGTCCAGCTGGGGGCAAACGCCAGAATCAGCGCGGCCGCCGCGATGATGAGTGAGGAAATGATCACGAGCGGCTTCCGCTTCCCCATCCGGTCACTGATTCTGCCGCCGATCACACTGCTGATGATCACCATTACCGCATACAGGCCGGTCAGGACGAGCACACCGAGTTCCGGCGGGATGCCCTGCGTCTGCTCAAGCTGGACTGCGTCCGTGAGGAAAAAGAGCAGGTACAGGGTGATCATGTGGTTTCCTATGTTCACCAGGAGCCTGGTCAGCCAGGCCCAGCCGAAGTCCGGGTAGAGCACCGGCGAAATCCAGAAACCCGTGGCGAAGTCGGCCAAACGGAACGGCGGCCGGACCTCGGCCGGGAGCGGGACGTCGTCGCTCCTGAAGAAATACAGCACAACGCCGGCGAGCAGGGCCACGGCGCAGACCAGATACCCCATCGCGAAGTTGCCGGTCACCGCGGCAGCTATCACCGCGCCGGCCAGGATGCCGACCGTCTGCCCCATCGCGGCAAGGCCCCCGACCGTGCCGCGCTGGGCCACCGGCACGCGGTCGGGGATGGCTGCGGTAATCGCGGCATACGCCCCGTTGCAGCCGGCCTGCACAAGGCACCAGATCAGCGTCATACTGGCAACGTTCGGCGCCCCGGCGAGCGCGATCAAGGCCACGGCGCCGAGGATGGCCCCGAAGAGTACCCAGGGCACCCGACGGCCCATCCGCGCGGAGGTGCGGTCGCTGAACGCGCCGAACAAGGGATTGGCGACCAGCGAGACTGCTGCGCCGGCCCCGGTGACGAGGGCGAGGATGGCCTCCTTGTCGGCTTCGCTGAAGGTTGCCGCCTGCTGGCCGAGAAGTACTTGGAGCGGGGCGAAAAATGCCGCGTTGATGCCGAGGTTGACGAGCACCACCCCGGCGATCCAGACGGGGCGTACCGCCCGTTCAGGCTCGGCGAGCGCTCCGGCCCTCAATTGTCCCGCGGCGGGGCCATGGGCTGGGTCCGGAGCTGCTCCGGGTAGATCGGACAGGCTCATGTAATTCGGTTCCCCCCCCCCGGAAACGGATGACGCACACTGAAGATCGATGAGCAGCCAGACTATCGTGGGGATGACGATCCGCCCCCCTATTTCCAGCCCAGGAGAACCGATGGCCGCATCTGCAGTGAATACCGCCGACCTTTACGACGAACGGGGCGAGGAGCTCGACTCGATTGCCCTGCAGTTCCAGTCGCTGGGCGGACTATCGCACTTCGGCGGACCGATCCGGACCATCCGCTGCTTCGAGGACAATGCCCTGGTCAAGTCCACCCTCGCCACACCCGGCGGTGGCGCCGTCCTGGTGGTGGACGGCGGCGGCTCGCTGCGCACCGCCCTGATGGGCGACCTGATCGCGGCCAGCGCCGTCGCGAACGGCTGGGCCGGCGTTGTTGTTTACGGCGCGATCCGCGACCGGACGGCCATCGCCGGGCTGCCGCTGGGAGTCAAGGCGCTCGGCAGCAACCCGCGTAAAAGCGCGAAGGCGGGCGCCGGTGCGAGCGGCGTGGAGTTGGAGATCGACGGCGTTGTTCTCCGGCCGGGCGCAATGATCTGGTGCGATCCCGACGGGATACTGGTGGAACGCTGACGACTTTGTTCGCCGGCAGTTGGAGGCGGGAACAAATCAGCCGGTAACATAGTTACTGAAAGCAACTATCGGCTTATTCCCACTCTTCCTCTTGGAGCAGTCATGTCCAAAACCACCTCCGCGCCCGCTGCGGGAGAGGTCCTGACCCATCGTCAGACCATCACCGTCATGGTGGGACTCATGCTCGGCATGTTCCTGTCCTCGCTCGACCAGACGATCGTGTCCACCTCGATCTACACCATCGCCAACGACCTCGACGGATTGTCCCTGCAGGCCTGGGCCACCACGGCGTACCTCATCACCTCCACAGTGAGCACGCCGCTCTACGGCAAGCTCAGCGACATCTTCGGGCGACGCCCGCTGTACCTCATCGCGATCCTGATCTTCCTCGCCGGCTCGCTCTACGCCGGCTCGGTCCACTCCATGACCGAGCTCGCCATCGCCCGCGGCATCCAGGGTATGGGCGCCGGCGGCCTCCTGGCACTCGCCTTGACCATCATCGGCGACATCGTGGCACTCAAGGACCGCGCCAAGTACCAGGGCTACTTTATGTCGGTCTTCGGTGTCTCCTCCGTCCTGGGTCCGGTGATCGGCGGCGCCTTCGCCGGTTCGGCGACCATCCTCGGCATCGACGGCTGGCGCTGGGTATTCCTGATCAACCTGCCGATCGGACTTGCCGCCCTCACGGTGGTCTTTATGTACCTGCACCTGCCGGCCAAGCACGTGAAGCAGAAGATCGACTACTGGGGTGCCGCGGCCATTACGCTGGCGATCGTCCCGCTCCTGCTCGTGGCCGAACAGGGCCGCAGTTGGGGCTGGAGCTCGGCCAACTCCTATCTCTGCTACGGACTGGGCGTTGTGGGCATCGTCGCGTTCCTGCTGGCCGAAAAGCGCGCCGGCGACTACGCACTGATCCCGCTGCGGCTGTTCCAGAACATCACGTTCGGGCTGTCTTCACTGCTGAACTTCATCATCGGCATCGGCATGTTTGGCGCGATCGCAATGCTTCCCATGTACCTGCAGCTGGTCAAGGGCCTGACCCCCACCGAAGCCGGCCTAATGATGATCACCTTCACAGTCGGCATCCTCACCGGTTCCATCACGGCCGGCCGGACCATCTCGGCGTCGGGCACCTACCGGGTCTTCCCGATCCTGGGCACCGCCGTCCTGACGGCGGCCGCCGTCGTTATGGGCCTCTCGCTGGGCGTCGATACTCCGCTGTGGGTCCCGGGTGCCATCGCCGTGTTCTTCGGCCTGGGCCTGGGCTTCTGCATGCAGCCGCTGACGCTGGCCATGCAGGTCTCTGTGCCGTCGAAGGACATGGGCGTGGGCACCTCCGCAGCCGCGTTCTTCCGCTCGATGGGCGGCGCCGTCGGAACCGCCGTATTCATCTCCATGCTTTTCAGCCTCGCAGCAGTCAAGATCGCCACCGGCATGAAGGACGCCGCGCAGAACGCGGACTACCTCAAAGTGCTCAAGGATCCGGCAATCGCAGCGGACCCCGCCAACGCCAAGCTGTATGAATTCTTCAAGGGCGGGGCCAGCAACGACTCGCTGAACGACACCAGCTGGCTGCACACCGCGAATTCCACGCTGACACGCCCGATCACCGAGGGCTTCGCGCAGTCAATCGACGCCGTGATGCTCACGGCTGCCGTGCTGACCGGCATCGCATTCCTGATCACCTTCGCCCTGCCGAACAAAAAACTGACGGACCCCAAGGCGATCGCCCGGGAAAGTTCAGCCGCCGCCCACTAGGGTCCGCAGCACCGTGGGGCGCCTGTCCGCCAGAGTGTAAGTTTGCTCTCACTTTCTGGTCTTGTGACAGGCGCTCCACTGCGTCCGGTGTAAGACTGGGAAGTTGCGGCGCAGTCCGTGGAACGTAAAAAAGCCGAGGGAGCCAGGATGACAAGCAGCGCAGAACAGACCCCAGCCAAGATCCCCCAGCGGGTTATTTGGCTGGCAGTCGCGGGGGCGGTGGGCGGATTCCTCTTCGGCTTCGATTCCTCCGTGGTCAACGGCGCCGTCGACGCCATCAAGAACGAGTTTGCCCTCAGCGAGGCCGTGACCGGCTTCGCGGTGGCCGTGGCGCTTCTGGGCTGTGCCGCCGGTGCTTACCTGGCCGGCAAGATCGCCGACCGCTACGGGCGCATCCCCGCCATGAAGCTCGGTGCGCTGCTATTCCTGGTCAGCGCGATCGGGACCGGTTTCGCCTTCAGCGTGTGGGACCTCATCTTCTGGCGGCTGGTCGGCGGCCTGGGCATCGGCCTGGCTTCGGTGATCGCCCCGGCGTACATTTCCGAAATCTCCCCGCGCCACGTCCGCGGCAGGCTGGCTTCACTGCAGCAACTCGCCATCACCACGGGTATTTTCGCTGCTCTGCTCTCAGACGCACTGTTCGCGAACTTCGCCGGCGGCGCCGCTGAAATCCTCTGGTTCGGCATCGAGGCCTGGCGCTGGATGTTCCTCGCGGCCGCCGTGCCCGCCGTCGTCTACGGCTGGATCGCCTTCACCCTGCCCGAGTCGCCGCGGTTCCTGGTGGTTCAGGGGAAGGACGAAGAAGCCCTCAGGATCTTCCGCTCCATCGCCCCGAGCGAAGACACTGACCGCCAGCTGCGGGACATCAAAAAATCCGTCGAGGAGGACCAGATCGCGGGCCAGAAGGGCTCCCTGCGCGGCAAGGCCTTCGGGCTGCAGCCCGTGGTGTGGATCGGCATCATTCTGTCCGTCCTGCAGCAATTCGTCGGCATCAACGTTATCTTCTACTACTCCACAACCCTGTGGAAGGCCGTTGGTTTCCAGGAAAAGGACTCCCTGACCATCTCCGTGGCCACCGCGGTCACGAACATCCTGGTGACGCTCGTGGCGATAGCCCTGGTGGACCGGATCGGCCGGCGGCCCATTATGCTAGCGGGTTCCATCGGGATGGCGGTCTCGCTGGGCACCATGGCCCTGGCCTTCGGTTCCGCCACCGGAACCGGAGACGCCATTTCGCTGCCGGGCGCCTGGGGGCCCGCCGCCCTGGTTGCCGCCAACGTTTTTGTGATCAGCTTCGGTGCCTCCTGGGGCCCGCTGGTCTGGGTACTGCTGGGGGAAATCTTCCCGTCCCGGATCCGTGCCCGCGCCCTGGGCCTCGCCGCGGCCGCCCAGTGGATAGCCAACTTTGCCATCACCCTGAGCTTTCCGGTCATGGCGGCAGCCTCGCTGCCCCTGACCTACGCCATGTACGCGATCTTCGCCGCGGCGTCGTTCTTCTTCGTGAAGTTCAAGGTCCCGGAGACCAACGGCATGTCCCTGGAGCACGCCGAGACCCTTTTTGTTCCGAAGGGCTCGGCGAAGGCTGCCGGAAAGGCCTGAGCCGCAGATCGCGCGGTCCGGGCAGATCTGCCCCGGGAGGCAGAAGGCCGGGCGGGCGGTTAAATGGCGTGCGGTTCGTGCGCCGTCAAATAGCTGCGGCCGCCAAGGACTACGGCAATCGCCGCTGCCATGGCCACCGCAGCAGCGAAGAACGGCACCTGCGGCCCGAAGTTCTCGCCGAGCTGGGCAGCCGCGAACGGCGCCAGGGCGCCGCCCATCCAACGGACGAAGTTGTAGCCCGCGGACGCGACCGGCCGGGGCGAATCCGATACCCCCATCGCCAGTTCGGTGTAGATGGTGTTGTTGATGCCCAGCAGTGCGCCGGAGATCACCACAAGCACCACGACGGCGGGCACCGAGTGGCCGGCGGCCAGCCCCAAACCCACCAGGTCCAGCAGCAAGAAGGCGAGCGTGCCGGTGAGGACCCGGACGGCCCCGAAGCGGTTCTGCAGCACGGGGGCCGCGAAAACCGAGAAAACAGCGACGGCGACGCCCCAGCCGAAGAAAACCCCGCCGATCCCATAAGCGTCCATCCCGAGGATAAACGGCGTGAAAGCAAGGACGGTGAAAAAGCCGTAGTTGTAGAACAAGCCGCTCGCCGCCGTCGTCCGCAGGCCCTTGTGGCCAAGAGCCAGCAGCGGATCCCGAAGCCTGACTTTCCGCGCCGGCAGCGCGGTCTTGGGCAACAAGGCCAGCAGGGCGATGAACGCGGCGGCCATCAGCACGGCCGTACCAAAGAACGGCGCCCGCCACTGCCAGCCGCCAAGAAGTGCCCCGAGCAGCGGGCCGAGCGAAATACCCAGGCCCAGGGCCGCTTCGTAGAGGATAATCGCCGTACCGGCGCCGCCGCTGGCGACCCCAACAATAACCGCCAGGGCCGTGGCTACGAACAAGGCATTGCCCAGTCCCCAGCCGGCCCGGAAGCCAATGAGCTCCCCGACGCTTTCCGAAGTACCGGACAACGACGCGAAGACAACGATCACGGCGAGCCCAATCAGCAGTGTGCGCTTCCCGCCGATGCGGGACGAGACGAAGCCGGTAATCAGCATCGCGACGGCCGTGACAAGGAAGTAGCTGGTGAAAAGCAGGGAGACTTCGCTTTGCGAGGCATCGAGGTTTTTGGCGATCGCCGGCAGGATGGGATCCACCAGGCCGATACCCATAAAGGCGAACACGGCGGCAAGGGCTGTCGCCCATACCGCCTTGGGCTGTTTGAGTAATGAGGCCTTTTCGGCTTTGAGGGTATCTTCCGCTACCGGCAGGGTGTCAGCGGGCTGGCCGTGCATGGGGTTGCTCCTAAAAAATGTCGGGAAATCGGGTTGAAAGTCAGTCCTGAAGCATCGCGTTGATCTTGCCGATAACTGGCAGCGCGGCGGCAAGGGCAGCGCGGTCGGCGTCGGAAAGCGAGGCGAGGATTCCGGCCATGGCGGTGTTCCGGCGGTGATCCCCGGAGTCGACGGCGGCGCGTCCCGCCGGGGTGAGCCGCACCCGGACCGCCCGGGAGTCGTCAGGGTCCGGCTCGCGGCGGGCCAGGCCGGCGCGTTCGAGCTTGATGATCTGTTCGGTCGCACTGGGCACCTTGACGCCGAGGTTCCGCGCAATTTCACCAACCCTGGCACCGGTGTTTTCAGCAGGAGCCGGGCCCTCCAGCAACATTTTGAGGGTGCTGAGCTGTGCGGCACTAAGCTCACCGCCGGAGTCCAGCCGGCGAACCAGGTAGACGCTGTGCCGCAGTGCCTCGCGAAAGTCCTGGGCGAGGCGGACCAAAGCGGATGTCGTCGGTTGGCTGTCTTCCATAATTAGGTAGCCTAACTGTTAGGCACCCTAACAGTCAACTTGTCCGCCGCACCTTGACCCTTCCGGGGGCCCGCCGGAGCCGTCGGATAAGGACCCACTGTGATAGCGCACCGCGGGTCACGGCCGGCGTGGGCTTAAACGCCACGACGCCGGAACTCGGCTGAGTTCCGGCGTCGGGAGTGCTGCGTCGAACGAATCCATCGCCTTAGCCGGCGGCTTTGGCCTCCGCAACCAGGGCCGAGACCGCCTGGAACAGCGGGTGCTCCGGGTCTAGTCCGGTGATTTTCGCCGTTGCCTCATCGGCGCCCAAAGACGCCAGGATCTGCCCCAGCTCCACGGCTTCGGCGTCGGCCGGGTCGTTAAAGCGCAGGGCTGCTGCGATGGCGCCGAGCAGTGCCTCCGGGACGATCCCGCGCTCGGCCAGCTCCGCCGCCGGACCGATGAAGCGCTCGTGCCGGCTGAGCTTGCGCAACGGCGCCCGGCCCACGCGGTTCACAGTGTCCGGCAGGTGCGGGTTGGAAAACCGGCCCAGGATCTTTTGGACGTAGCTCTCCTGCTCAACCCGGTTGAAGCCATGCTTGGCCACCAGGAGCTCTTTGGTTTCATCCAGGACGGCACGCACGTCGGCGGCGACGTCCTGATCGGCCATGGCCTCGGAAATCTTTTCCAGGCCGCCCTGGAAACCGAAGTATGCCGCCGCGGCGTGCCCGGTGTTCACGGTGAACAGTTTCCGCTCGATGTAGGGCTCCAGTTCATCCACGAAGGTCGCACCCGGAATTTCCGGCTCCTTGCCTGCAAACGGGGTCCGGTCAATAACCCATTCGTAGAACGTCTCGACAGTGACGTCCAGGCCCTGCCCCGCCTCCTGGTTGGGTACGATCCGGTCCACGGCAGTGTTCGCGAACACTGCCTTTTCATCGAGCTTGCCATCGAGCGAACCGGCGGCGCCGTCCCACCGGGCGGAGACCTCGGACTTCAAAATGTCGGTTGCGTTGATCGCGTTCTCGCACGCCATCACCTGCAGCGGAGCGAGGCCGGCTGCCCGAGCGGCGATCCCCTTGGCGATCACTGGAGCCACGAACTTGAGGATATGCGGCCCCACCGCCGTGGTGACCACGTCCGCCGTCGAGATTTCCGCGATGACCTCCGCCTCCTGGCGGGTGGAGTTCAGCGCGCGGAAATTCTCCACGGTGCGGACGGTGGGGTGTTCGCCTACCTCGTGGACCCGGTAGCTGTCGGCTGCCGCGAGGTCGGTGATGAGGTCCTCCGCAACGTCCGCGAACACCACCTCGTAACCCGCCTCGTGCAGCAGCAAGCCCACAAAGCCGCGCCCGATGTTTCCGGCTCCGAAATGAACAGCCTTCACTATGAATTAACCTTTCCGAACAGGTCCAGGATTTCCTCGACAGTGGTGGCAGCCTCAAGCTGTGCCACTTGGGCCTTGTTGGTAAAGACCTTGGCGATCGAGGACAGGATGTGCAGGTGCTCGTTGTTGATTCCGGCGACGCCGACGACGAACTTCACTTCCTTCCCGTTCCAGTCGATGCCCTCGGGGTAGCGGATCACGGAGACCGCCGACTTGATGATGTGGTCCTTGGCGGCGTTGGTACCGTGCGGTATGGCCAGGAAGCTGCCCATGTACGTCGAGACGGATTCCTCGCGCTCGTGCATGGCATCCAAGTAACCGGTGTCGACGGCGCCGCGGTCCAGCAGGAGCTTGCCGGCCTCGTCGATCGCCTGGTCCCGCGTAGTTGCGGTGCCGCTGAGCAGGACGCTCTCGGCCACCAGGATGCCGGCGGTGCCGCCGGCGGATCCGCCTTCCGGAGCCGTAGCGGCGTGCGCACCGCCCGTTGCCGGCGCCGCCTCCGCGGTCCCGGCGGTGTTGCTGTGCGAGACGAGTTCCACCACTTCGTCATACCGCGGGCTGCTCATAAAGTTGTCGACAGAGTAGTGCAGCGCTTTGCCCGTCAGCGGCCTGGCCCGTTCGGTGAGGTCCTGGTGGGTGATAACTACGTCGTAGCTGTCCGTGAGGTTGGCAATGGCGGAGTTGGTGACCTTGACGTCCGGGAAGCCAGCCGCCCTGATTTTGTTACGCAGCACCGAAGCACCCATGGCGCTGGAGCCCATGCCGGCGTCGCAGGCGAACACAATGCTTTGGATTGGACCTGCCATCACCGCCACCCCGCCGCCGCCGATCAGCGCGGCGGAAACAGAGCTCTTTTTGCCCTTCATTTCTTCCATCCGCGACGTTGCTTCGGCCAGTTCGTCCTCGTCAGAGACTTTGCCCGTTTTGAGAATGACCGCTGCGACCAGGAAGGAGACGGCTGCTGCCAACAGGACCGAAAGGATCACGCCGAAGTAACTGTCCCGGCTGGTCTGGGCGAGGACGGCAATGATGGACCCCGGAGCCGCCGGCGCCACAAGACCGGCGTTGGTCACGGCAAGGGTGGCAATTCCCGTCATGCCGCCGGCGATCGCGGCAAGGATCAGCAGCGGACGCATCAGGACGTACGGGAAGTAGATTTCGTGGATGCCGCCGAAGAAGTGGATGATCGCAGCGCCCGGTGCTGACCCCTTGGCGAGGCCCCGGCCGAAGAACATGTAGGCCAGCAGGATGCCCAGGCCCGGGCCGGGATTGGCCTCGAGCAGGAACAGGATGGATTTGCCCTGCTCCAGGGACTGCTGGACGCCCAGCGGAGTGAGCACGCCGTGGTTGATGGCGTTGTTCAAAAAGAGCACCTTGGCCGGTTCGATAAAGATGCTGGTCAGCGGCAGGAGTCCGTTGTTGACGAGGAACTGCACAACGTTCCCGGCACCGGCGCTGAAGGCGGACACCAGCGGTGAAATGCCGTAGAAGCCCAGCAGGGCCAGCAGGGCGCCCCAGATGCCGGCGGCGAAGTTGTTCACCAGCATTTCAAAACCGGGGCGGATCTTGCCGTCCCAGAGGGCGTCGATCTTTTTTATGGTCCAGCCGCCAAGCGGGCCCATGATCATGGCGCCGATGAACATCGGGATACCGGCGCCGACAATCACCCCCATGGTGCCGATGGCGCCAACAACGCCGCCGCGGACGTCGTAGACCATCTTTCCGCCGGTGTATCCAATCAGCAGGGGCAGCAGATAGGTGATCATCGGGCCAACGAGGCCCACATTCGGGTCCCCGTCGGCGTTGGTGCCGAAGCCACCCAACGCCGGCACGGGAAGCCAGCCCTTCTCAATGAAGAGGGCCGTGATGATGCCCCACGCAATGAACGCACCGATATTGGGCATAATCATCCCGGACAGGAATGTCCCGAATTTCTGCACGTGCACGCGTGCGCTGGTGCGGGGTTTTGCAACTGTGTCTGTTGCCATGTGGTTTCCTAAACGTCACTCCTGCGACAGCGCAGGATGGGTGAATGTGGCGCGGATCAGCCTTTGGCGCTGGTGGAGATCCGGTGGAGCCATTCGAGGAAGAGCTTGAGTTCTGAGCTGGAGAGCTGCGCCGGATCCGAGGACTGGAGTGCCGCGTTCAGGGCGATCGCAGCCACCACCACGGAGGACTCCCCGGAGGAACCGGGCCCGGAGGCCTTGGCCTTGTCCGTGGACACGGCAAAGACCATGGCATCCCGCGTCATCGCGGACAGCTCAAGGTTTCGGTCGGCAGCACGCTCGGAGATCAGCATCAGCGTAACCCCCACGGTTGCGGCCAGAATGCTTCTGGCAGCCTCCCGCGGGGGAACGTTAAGGTGACCCATCACAGCGGCAGTGGTGAGCAGCTCCTCCATCAGCGCCTCGGCATCAGCAATGACCGCGGGGCGGCTTTCCGGGCGGATGTTGCCGAACATCACCAGGTAGAGCTCGGGGTTAGCGAGCCCAAAGTGCACATGGTTGTCCCACATGCGCCGGATATCCTCCATCGGCTGTCCGGACGGGGCGAAATCACGTTCGCCCGCAACATAGGCTCTGAAACCCTCCGTAATAACGGCGTCAAAGAGCCCTTCTTTGTCACCGAAGTGGTGATACAGCGTCGGTGCAGTCACGCGTGCAGCCTGCGTGATCTGGCGCGTCGAGATCGATCCGCCAGCCGACGTGGCGAGCAATTCGGCGGCCGCCTGCAGCAGCCGCGTCTTCGGCGGCAACTCGCCATTCACACTCATACGCGCTAGCCTAGCATCTATAGCAACGCTATATGAAGTGCATCACATACACTTTTCAAGAACGCAGATTTACGGCAGCAACAACAGCGCTAGGCAGCTGCTGCCCCGGCCCGCAGGTGTTCCGACGGGCACGGCTGCCGTCAGAGAATGAGGACCTTCAGTGCAGAACTTCCCAGGAGTAGGCGTCAGCCCCGGCCGCATCATCGGACCCGTTCGCCAAATGCCCAAACCAGTCAGCGAACCACCCGCAGGGGAGCAGCTCCCGGCCGGGGTCACGGCCGAGGAGGCGACAGCGGCCCTGAAGACTGCCGCCAGGGCCGTGCACGATGTGCTGAAGGCCCGCGCCGGGACAGTCAGCGGCGACGGTAAGGCAGTCCTGGAAGCAACAGCACTGATGGCGACGGACACCATGCTTCTGAAATCCGCCGCCAAGCTGATCGGCCGCGGCACCTCCGGCCAACGGGCCATCTGGGAAGCAGGCGCTTCCGTCTCGGAAATGCTGCATAACCTGGGCGGCTACATGGCCGAACGCGCCACTGACGTCCTGGACGTCCGCGCCCGCATCGTCGCCGAGCTGCGCGGCGTCCCCGCCCCGGGCATCCCAAACTCCCCCACCCCGTTTATCCTGATCGCCGAAGACCTCGCCCCTGCGGACACCGCGACCCTGGATCCGGATAAGATTCTGGCCCTGCTCACGGCCGGCGGCGGGCCGCAGTCCCACACGGCGATCATCGCCCGCTCGCTGGGCCTGCCCGCCATCGTTGCAGCCGCCGGCGTCGACCGGATTTCGGACGGCACCGAGGTCTACGTGGACGGCGCCGCCGGCCTGATCACCGTGGACCCGGACGACTCCCAGCGGGCCGCCGCCGAACACTGGGCGGCCACCGCGTCGCTGCTGGCGGACTTCGACGGAACGGGCGCGACGGCGGACGGCCACCTGGTGCCGCTGCTCGCCAACGTCGGCGGGGCCAAGGATGCCGTGGCCGCCGCGAAGCTCAATGCACAGGGTGTGGGACTGTTCCGGACCGAATTTTGCTTCCTGGAACGCGACACCGAACCGACAGTTGACGAACAGGCCGCCGCGTACCAGGGCGTCTTTGCTGCTTTCCCCGGCAAGAAGGTTGTGCTCCGAACCCTCGACGCCGGCGCTGACAAGCCGCTGCCTTTCCTTACCGACGCCACCGAACCGAACCCTGCCCTCGGTGTCCGCGGCTACCGCACCGATTTCACCACACCGGGTGTACTGGAACGGCAGTTGCAGGCCATTGCCAGGGCCGAACAGGAATCCCAGGCGGACGTGTGGGTCATGGCGCCGATGATTTCCACCGCCGAGGAGGCCGCCCGCTTCGCCACCCTGTGCGCCGAGGCCGGAATCAAAACCCCCGGGGTCATGGTCGAGGTCCCGTCCGCGGCGCTCACCGCCGAGGCCATCCTTCGCGAGGTGGCCTTCGCGAGCCTGGGGACCAACGACCTCACGCAGTACGCGATGGCGGCCGACCGCCAGCTGGGGCCGCTCGCAGGGCTCAACACACCCTGGCAGCCTGCCGTGCTTCGACTGGTGGGCCTAACCGTTGAAGGTTCCGTCGCGGAGGGCCACCGCAAGCCGGTCGGCGTTTGCGGCGAGGCCGCAGCGGACCCTGCCCTCGCCGTCGTCCTGACCGGGCTTGGCGTCTCGACCTTGTCCATGACGGCCCGGTCCCTGGCAGCAGTGGCCGCGGTGCTGAAGACTGTCACCCTGGCCGAGGCACAGGAACTCGCCAAACTTGCCCTCTCCGCGCCGAGCGCCACCGAGGCCCGGGCCTGGGTCCGGGCGAAGCTGCCCGTCCTGGAAGAACTGGGGCTGTAGCGCCGCAGCAGGGCAAGGCAATGCAAGGCCGGTCCGGGGCGCTAGGATGCAGTCCATGACACTGATTGCCCCCCGGGTGGCCGCCCCCCTTCTCGCTGAGGACGCGCAGAAACTCCGGTACGCCCTCAACGGCAGCGACGACATTACGGTCTTTGTTGACGGCACCGTGCACCGGCTGCCGGACCAGGCGCGGGACGCCGTTGTGGACTTACTGGCGCGCTTCAGCCGGGGCGAAGCCGTCACGGTGGGCAGCGTGGCGGAAATGCTGACAACCTCCCGGGCAGCCGAGCTGGCCGGAATCTCGCACACCTACCTGCGGAACCTGACGGACCGCGGCGAAATCCCGGTGGAGTACCGCGGCACGCACCGGCGGATCCGGCTCGCCGACATTATGGCCTGGTTGGACAAGCAGAAGAACAACAGTACCGCCGACGGCGTTGCGCACCACGGACGTGACGACGCCTCGGAAGGTTCGTGACGCGGTGATAAGGATCAAACAACGATCCCGCCTTCGCGCGGAAACGCGGATAACACCGGGGTTACGCTTGGATTGTGGCTAAGTTCAGAGGGTGGCACATCGTGGCTGGCATTGCCGCCATGGTGCTTACCGGCATCCTCGGAAACGCCATGGGACTGAACTACACGGCCGATTTTATGGCCAGCTGCGTGGCGTTTGTCGCCGTTTCCATGTGGATGGACAGTCGGATCTCCCGCCGCAGGGGCAGGGCCGCACGGGCATCAGCTGCTGCCGCCGACGGTGGTCCCGGCCCCGAATCGGAGCATCCGGCCGAGGCCGAGCGGCCCGAACGCGAGGGCCGCGGCAGCTAGGACTCCGCCGGCTAGATCCTGGGGCGGCCGGCCCAGCGCCGGGCCTTGAGTGCCGAGTGCAGTTCGAGCCGCACCATTCCCTTGAGCGGGTCGACACCGAGCAGCTGCCGAATCCGGCCGAGCCGGTTATAGATGCTGCTCCGGTGCAGGTGGAGCTTGTCCGCGACGCCCTGGACTGAACCGTCATTGTCATAAAAGAGTTCCAGCACCGGCAGCAGCTCATGGTTCCGGTCATGGTCTTCCAGGAGCCGGAAGTAGACCGAGCCCGCGTCCGCCCACGCCCCCGCTCCTCCGCCGGCAGAGGCCAGCAGCTGGTAAATGCCGGTGGCCCGGCAGTCCACGAGCTCACCCAGTTGGGGATCCACCGACGCCGCCTGCGCGGCCTGCCGGGACTGGCGGTATGCGTCAGCGAGTTCGCGCGGCCGCGCGAAGCTCTCGGAAGTCCCCAGGATAATCCTGCGCACCGGCCGGCCCGCTCGCTTGGCCAGCTCCAACTGGTAGTGGACCAGCACCTGGGCGTGGTCTGCCCGGCCGGTTGATGCCCTGAACAACACAACGGCGTGGGTCTCGGTGCCGGCGCTGAACAGGGCCGAATCCACACCGATAGTGGCCTGCAGGGCAGCGGAGCGGTGAATCAGCGTGGCGGCGATCGGATCCGAGCCTTCCGCCCAGCCGTCAGAGTCAAGCACCGTCACGAGTTGCCAGGGGCCACGGCCCTGTACTTCCTTCCAGCCCGCCACTGCCGCGACGGCGTTGGACTCGCCCCGGCAGGCGGCCAGGAACTCCTGTTCGCGGCGGCGGCGGAACTCGGATTCGGCGGTATTGGAGTCCAACAGCAGCGCCGAGAGCTCCTCCAGCTCACGGGCCACATCCGGCAGCTGGCCAAGAACCGACACCGCGTTCGGCTCCGCCGAGTCCAGCTGGACCCAGAGGTAGCCAACCCGGAAGCCCCGCACCAGGAGGGGCACGCAGACACGGCCCAGCATGCCGAGCTCTTCGTTGGCCGCGACCACCACAGGGCGCACCGCCGTCGCGATCCCGTGCGAGAGCTGCCAGGCACTGACGTCCAGCGGGACGCGTTTGCTGAGCAGGAAGTTCACCCGGACCCGGTCAGCGTGGGACTGGTTGGAGCTGTAGGCAAGCAGCAGGCCGTCCAGATCCTCGAGTGAGAGGCCGCGGCCCAGTTTCAGTGCCACATGCTCCACGAGCTGTTCGACATCCTGCTGCTGCATCCTGCCAGACTACTGCCGGCACCTCGCCTCCGGAGAACCCGGGGACCACCCGTGCCAACGGACAGCAGGCGACACCTGACGCTTTGCCGTTCGACAAATGTCCAGCCGCCAAATTGAAAAGACCCGGATTCCCGGGGGCAGCCGCCGCTGCTGCCCGACGGCTCCTGTCGCTTGCCTCACAGCGGGATTTATTCTGGAAGTACTACTTCCCCGCATTCACCCGGGCCCATACGGCCCCCAGCACTGGAGCCCACACATGATCATCGGTGTCCCGAAAGAAATCAAAAACAACGAATTCCGCGTCGCCATTACCGCTGCCGGCGTCCACGAGTTCCGCACCCACGGCCATTCGGTCCTGGTGGAACGCGGCGCAGGCCTGGGCTCGGGCATCACGGACGAGGAATACGCGATCGCCGGTGCCGAGATCGTCGCCGACGCCGATGACGTCTGGGCCCGCGCGGACATGGTCATGAAGGTGAAGGAACCGGTCAAGGCTGAATATCACCGTTTCCGCAAGGACCTGATCCTCTTCACCTACCTGCACCTCGCGGCCGAGCCCGAGCTGACCCAGGAACTCATCAACACCGGCGTCACCGCCATCGCCTATGAGACCGTCCAGGAGGGCCGCACGCTGCCGCTGCTCGCCCCGATGTCCGAGGTTGCCGGCCGCCTGTCCGTCCAGGTGGGCGCCACTTCGCTGATGGCACCGGCCGGCGGCAAGGGTGTGCTGCTCGGCGGCGTTCCGGGCGTCCGCCCGGCCAAGGTTGTTGTCCTGGGCGCCGGTGTTGCCGGCACCAATGCCGCCGCGATGGCCCTGGGCCTCGGCGCCGACGTCACCATCCTGGATATCAACATCAACCGCTTGCGTGAACTGGACGCCCAGTACCAGGGCCGCCTGAAGACCGTGGCCTCCAACGCCTACGAGATTGAGAAGTCCGTCGTCGACGCCGACCTCGTGATCGGCTCGGTGCTGATCCCGGGCGCCAAGGCCCCCAAGCTGGTCACCAACGAGCTCGTCTCCCGGATGAAGCCCGGCTCCGTGCTGGTCGACATCGCGGTGGACCAGGGCGGCTGCTTCGAGGACACGCACCCCACCACGCACCAGGAACCGACGTACAAGGTGCACAACACCATCTTCTACTGCGTCGCCAACATGCCCGGCGCCGTCCCGAACACGTCCACGTACGCGCTGACCAACGTCACCCTGCGCTACGCCGTCTCGCTTGCCAACCTGGGCGTCAAGGCCGCGTTTGAGCGCGACGGCGCCCTTGCCGCCGGCCTGAACATCGCAGGAGGCAAGGTGGCGCACCGCTCGGTCTCCGAGGCGCACAACCTGCCCCTCGTCACCGACTGGCACCAGCTGGTCTCCGCGTAGCATCCGCTTCCGGACAACGGCAGCCATCCTTCCCGTGGATGGCTGCCGTTGTCCGTTTAATCCGCCAGCGCCCGGGCCTGCTCGATCAGCCGCAGCACCTCAACCGGCCCCGCCGGATCCACGGGGAGGGGCAGCACGGAGGCGGCCCCGCCGTCGTTGATCTTCGCCGCCAGGATCCGGTAAAACTCCGGGTAGGCGCCACGCTTGGTGGGCAGCCGATCCACGTGGCCGTCCCGCCCGAACAGCCCGGCCCAGTCCCGGTCCTCAACGCCGTAGTCCGGGTCCAGCGGGCTGCCGCCGGCCACAATAAACGGCTCCTGCGGGTCCACTCCGTGTTTGGTGAAGCCGCCGCCACTGCCCAGGATCCGGAAACGTGGCCCCTGCTGGGCGCAGAGCATATTCATCCACAGGTGGCTCGTCACCCCGGATTCGTGCTGCAGGGCGAGGAACACATCATCGTCGGTCTTCTCCGCTGGCCGCCGCGCCGCCAGTTCGGCGTGGGTGACCTCGGCGGGACCGAACAACTGCACGGCCTGGTCCAGCAGGTGCGTGCCCAAGTCGAACAGCACCCCTCCGCCCTCGTCCGCCGTCGCGGCCGCTTTCCAGGCTTTCGACACGAGCGGGGACCAGCGTTCGAAGCGGGATTCGAACCGCGTCACGGTTCCGAGGGCAGCACTGTCCAGCAGGCCGCGGACGGTCAGGTAGTCGCCGTCCCAGCGCCGGTTTTGGAAAACGGTGAGCACCCGTCCCAGTCGCGCGGCCAGCTGGATAAGCTCCCGGCCTTCGGCGCTGCGCACCGTAAACGGTTTGTCCACGACGACGTCGAGCCCGGCCTCCAGTGCGGCCCTCGCGAGCGGATAATGGGTGGCCGGCGGGGTGCCCAGGACCAGCAGATCCAGTTCGCCGGCCAGCCCGAGGATGTCCGCCGGGGTGTCGACAATCCGGGCGCCGGGGTACCGGGTGGCGGCAGCGGACTGCCTGCCGGCGTCGGAGGTGGCGATCACAGCGACGGAGAAGGCCGGGTCTGCCGCGAGCAGCGGTGCGTGGAAGATACTGCCGGAGAGGCCGAAGCCGGCAACGGCGGTGCGGATAGGACCTGTCGAGTCGGTGGACATGGCTCCACGTTACCTTTGCCCACTCACCCGACGCTCCCTCAGATTTCGCAGAAATTCAGGCGACGCCCCCTCGAAAGGTGAGGGAGCGTCGCCCAAAAAGCTGCTACAGGTGAGGGAGCGTCTGAAGGGGAGGTGAGGTTACTTCTTTTCCCAGCCCAGGGTGGTCCAGTCCGGAACCTGGGACAGGCTCTTGAACAGGGACGGACCGTAGTTGGCCAGGCCGGTACGCACGAAGGAGATCTGCGGCCCGTTCATCACAACACCCATGGAGAAGTATTTCTCCATGTGCTTCTTTTCAACCTCCATTGCCGCCTTGTTGCGCTCGGCGTTGTCTTCAATGGAGGAGAGCTTCTTGATCTCGGCGTCCAGTTCAGCGTCGCCGAGTTCATTTTCGTTCGTTTTGGAATCGTAGAACTGCTTGACGGCGTCGGTCGTATCCGCGCCGACGGTGTAGCCGGAGACGCTCATATAGAAGTCGCGGCTGCCCAGGACCTTGCCGAAGTCGGCCGAAGCGCGCTGGTCGATGCCGACATCCATGCCGCCGTCCTTAAGCTGCTTCTGCAGGGTCTGTGCGAAGGCCAAGGTGGTGGGGTCATCACCGAAGTTGCTGATCTTGAAGGCGGCGGGGACGCCGTCCTTTTCCATCACACCCGCTGCGTTGGCCGTGTAGCCGGCGTCGGTCAGGACCTTCTTGGCGGCGTCAGGGCCGGTTTCCTTGACGGGGTAGTTGTCCTGGTAGTACTTGGAGAACGGCAGCAGCATCATCGATCCTGAGCTTTGCTCTTCCCAGTTCAGGCCATTAAAGCGGACCTTACGGAGGGCTTCGCGGTCAACGGCGGTGAAGATCGCCTTGCGGATCGCGACGTCGGTCATCGGCGCCTTCTGCGCGTTCAGGTTCAAGCCGCCAGCGAAGAGGCGCTGGCCACGGCGGACCTCGGAGTCCTTGGTACCGTCGAGCTGCTTGTACGGGGTGACGGTGTTTGCGGAAACACCGTCGATTTCGCCGTTCTTGAAGGCGGCAATCTGGGCGCTGGTCTCAAGCTGGCGGAAGACGACTTTGTCCAGGACCGGCTTGGTGCCCCACCACTTTTCGTTCTGGGCGAGCGTGACCGTCTTTGCGGCGCTGTCGTACTGGTCCAGCTTGAACGGCCCGGCCATCCATTCCGGGTGCATCTCCCCGGTGAAGCCCTCGTTGAAGAGTGCCGGGGTGTTCACAGCCGGGTGGACAAAACCGGTGAAGAGCGCATCCAGCGGGTACACCGGCTGGGTGGTGGTAACAACAACTTCCTTGGGGCTGGAACCGGCCTTGACGGAGTCCACGAACTCGTAGGCGCCGGAGCTGACGACGTCGATGTCCTTGTTTTCGCCCTTGAGCATGTTCCAGGTGTTCTCGAAGGTCTTTACGTCGATGGGGGTGCCGTCGTTGTAGCTGGCCTTTTCGTTGACCTTGATGGTGATGGTCTGCTTGCCGTCCTTGACCTCACTCTTGACGTCTTCGCAGAAGTTCTTGTTCGGCGTGGCGGTGCCGTCGAAGTCAAAGTTCCAGCAACCCCACGTGCCGGCCTCGTCGATCGGGCGGTGCAGGGCGGTGTTGTCCGCGCTGTTGCCGTTGTTGGAGAAGCCGTTGAAGTCCGGGCCGATGTTGCCCAGCGGCAGGGTGACCGTGCCACCCGGCTGCAGGTCCTTGGCATCCTTGGCATTGATGCTGACCAATTTGGCCAGGTCACTTCCCGATTCCTGGCCTTTGGCTGCGTCCGGGCCCTTGGCGGCACCGCCCCCGCCGCAAGCGGTCAGCGCAAGCGCTGCGACGACGGCGGTAATGCCGCCGATCTTGGTCAGATTCTTCATGTGTTCCCCTTCATTCATTTGGTGCGAGTTCTGCTGAGTGAGACTGGTAACTCAGGTGGTTTCGTGGACAACAAGCATGTCCGCGTCCAGGTCGCCGTCCGGATAGAAGCAGGCGAATTGCTGGTCTGTGGGGGCCGCAGCGGCGGCCGGTGTTGCTGTTGCCGCCGGCGTCCCGTGCCGTCCGGCGTCCGCCGCCGGCACAACGGTGGCCAGCACCGGTTCCAGCGTCAGGCATATCTCCTGCCTGGCCGGTGGCAGTGCCGCAAACACCGGGCAGCGGGTGGCGAAGTTGCACCCTGCAGGAGCTTCGAGCGGCGAGGGCAGGTCCCCCCGCAGGATGATACGTTCCCGGGTGCGTTCCACGCCGGGGTCCGGGACCGGAATCGCGGAGAGCAGGGCCCGGGTGTACGGGTGTCGCGGGTTGTCGAACACGCTGTCCACGTCCCCGATTTCCACGATCTTGCCCAGATACATCACGGCCACACGGTTGGAGATGTGCCGCACCACGGACAGGTCGTGGGCCACCATCAGGTAGCTCAGTCCGAGTTCGGCGCGGAGCTGGTCCAGGAGGTTGATAACACCGGCCTGGACTGACACGTCGAGAGCGGATACCGGCTCGTCCAGGACTACCAGTTTGGGATTCACGGCAAGGGCCCGCGCGATGCCGATCCGCTGCCGCTGGCCGCCGGAGAACTGGTTGGGGAAGCGGTTGACGTGGTCGGGCTGGAGGCCCACGAGTTCCATCAGCTCCATGATCCGCTCCCGGATCCGGGGCTTGGCCATGCCGGCATTTTCAAGCGGTTCGGACAATACCTCAAAGACGGTGAAGCGGGGGTCGAGGGCGCCGGTTGGGTCCTGGAACACCATCTGCAGTTCCTTGCGCATGGCGCTTTTGGTTTTGGCGTTGGAGGCTTCCTTGTTGCTGAGGCCGCCGATGACCACCTCGCCGTCCTGGTCCTTGTGGAATTCCATGATTTCCAGCAGCGTCGTGGTCTTTCCGCAGCCGGACTCGCCGACGATCGAGAAGCACTCCCCCTCGCGGATGTCGAAGCTCAACCCGTCGACGGCCTTGACAGTGCCGATCCGGCGCTTGAGCAAGGCCCCTTTCATCAGCGGGAAGTGCTTCTTGACGTCCCTGAGCTCCAGCACGGTCCGGCGCTGTTCGCGCGGGATCGCGTCGAAGCGGGAGACCGGCACCGCCGGAGCCCGGAAGATCTCATGGACGTCCACTTCGAGGCCCAAAGAGTCGGTCTTGATACAGGCGGCCAGGTGAGGCAGGCCGCCGGTCTGGTTGTCCCCGCCGACCGGCCACAGCTCCGGCTCGCCCTGCAGGCAGGCATCGCTGGCTAGTGGGCAGCGCGGCGCGAAAGAACAACCCGTGGGGGTGTGGATGAGGTTCGGCGGGATTCCCTCGATCGGCACCAGCGAGGACTTCTCGGCCGTGTCGACGCGTGGCACTGCGCCCAGCAAGCCCATTGTGTAGGGCATTCGCGGGTTGTAGTAGATCTCGTCAACGCTGCCGGTTTCCACGGGTTTGCCGGCATACATCACCATGATGTCGTCCGCCATGCCGGCGACCACGCCGAGGTCGTGTGTGATCATCACAACGGCGGCGCCGGTTTCCTCCTGCGCGGTGTGGAGGACTTCAAGGACCTGTGCCTGGATGGTGACGTCGAGCGCCGTCGTCGGTTCATCGGCGATCAGCACGCGGGGGTTGTTCGCGATGGCGATGGCGATCATCACACGCTGGCGCATACCGCCGGAGAACTCATGCGGGAAGGCCTTGAGCCGGTCCTTCGGGCTGGGAATACCCACCATGCCCAGCAGTTCGACGGCGCGCGCTTCCTTGGCCTGCCGGCTCATGGTGGGGTTGTGGACGGTCAGCGCTTCGACGATCTGGTTGCCCACCGAGTAGACCGGCGTCAGGGAGGACAACGGGTCCTGGAAGACCATGGCGATTTCGTTGCCGCGGTACTGGCACATGGCCTTGTCACTGAGACCCAGCAGTTCGGTGCCCTGGAGCCGGACCGAACCGGTGATCTCGGCCGTCGGGGGCAGCAGGCCCATGATTGCCATGGAGGTGACGGACTTTCCGGAGCCGGACTCGCCCACGATGCCCAGCGTCTTGCCGGCCCTGAGGTCAAAGTCGATGCCACGGACGGCGTGCACCACCCCGTTCTCCGTGTTGAAGCGCACCTTCAGGTCCCGGACGGAGAGCACCGCGTCCGCGGGCCCGTGCAGCCCGGCAACATGCAGACGCTCGACGGCGGAGAGGTCGGCCGATTCGGGGCTGGCGGTCATTTCGTGGCTCATGTGGTCTTCTTCTTCTTGGCATTGCCAACGGAGCTGGAGCTGGGATCGAATGCGTCGCGCAAGCCGTCGTTCATCATGGCAAGCGAACCGGTCAGCAGGAACATCACGGTCAGCGGGACCCAGAACATCCACGGGAAGGTGGAGACCTGGGAGGTGGCCTGCCCGATCAGCACACCCAGGCTGACATCCGGGACCTTGATGCCGATACCGATGAAGGAGAAGGCAACCTCGGCCAGGATCGCCCCGGTGATGCCGCGGGTGATGTCCAGGACCAGCAGCGAGCCGATGTTCGGGACCAGGTGCCGCCAAACGATCCGCCGAGGCGGGATCCCCATGTACTGGGCGGCCTTGACGAAGTCGCGTGACATCAGGGACATCGAGAGCGAGCGGATGAGGCGGGCGGTTCCCATCCAGCTGAAGACCAGCAGGACGATAATCAGCAGCAGCCAACTCGGCAAGGACTGCTGCAGTCCGTTGCCGCCACCGCTCGTGGCCACGGCGACGACCAGCAGCGCCGGCATCATGATCAGGGCTTCGAGGATGAACAGCATCACCTTGTCCACCTTCCCGCCGAAATAGGCCATGGTGCAGCCGTACACGGCGGCGATCAGCACGGAGACGAGGCCAACGACGAGGCCGATCAGGATGGAGATCCGGGTGCCCTCCACGGTCAGGGCGTAGAGGTCGATCCCGGCCTGGGAGGTACCAAGCAGGTGTTCGGACGACGGCGGCATTCCAATGTTGAACGCATCGATAGTCTCCTTGTCCCAGCTGGTGAAGAAGCCGCCAATGAAGGAGAACAGCGTCAGGACCAAGAAGACGACCAGGCCAACGACGGCTGTTTTGTTCCGCAGGAAGCGGCGAAGGATGATCGAGGACTTCGCGATGACAACATCGCTGTTTTCGATCTTCGCCTCGCTGGCAACGGCGGCCGGGTCGGTCGTATTGAGGTTTGTCATGTTTACTGCACCCGCACTCTCGGGTCGACAAGCGTGGTGGCGAAGTCCGCGAGGATCGCGCCGATCGCGAAGATCACGGAGCCGTAGGCGAGCGTGGCCGTCGCGGCGTTGACATCCTGCAAGGCAATCGCGTCGATGCTCCAGGAGCCGACGCCGTGCCAGGCGAAGATCTTCTCGGCGAAGAAACCGCCGGCGAAGATGGCAGGGATGGTGAAGGCAATGCTCTGCGCCACAGGGATGAAGGAAACCCGCAGGGCATGCCGGCTGATGGCCTGGTTGCGGGTCAGCCCCTTGGCGCGTGCAGTCCGGACAAAGTCGGCGTTGACATTGTCCAGGAGGTACTGGCGCTGCGCGATCTGGTAAGTGCCCCAACCCACGATGGTGATAGCGAAGGTGGGCACCGCGTAGTGGGCCAGCATGTCGATGAATTGGGCCCAGCCGCTGCCGTCCAGCCCGGGCGTGGAGATGCCGGTGACGAAGAAAATGCGTTCGCCCACCGTCTCGTTGATGTTGATGGCACCGAGCTGCACCAGGAAGTAAGCGATCGGTGCGGGCACGATGTACACGAGGTAGCTGTAAGAGGTAATGACCCGGTCCGAGGCTTTGTATTGCCGTGCTGCCGTGTACACACCCAGTGCGACGCCGATGATCAGGGTCAGGATGATGGAGGCCAGGAAGAGCCGGGTCGAGATCCAGACCCGATCGCCGAATTCTGCGTTGATAAAGGCGCCGTTGGGGCTGCGTCCCCAGTCCCAGCGGGTGACGATCGCGGTGAGCCACTCAACGTAGCGGTCCCAGGCGCTGAGCGCCGGGTCCAGGCCCTTGAGGCGGAAGGAGTTGGCCACCTGCTCGGGGGTGGGCCTTGGGATCCGCTCCTGCTCCAGCAGTGCCGGCTTCAAGGTATTTACGGCCAGGAAATATCCTGCCGTGGTGGTCAGGAAGATCATAAAGACGTATGTGAGAGCACGTTTGGCGAGGTATCGGAGCATGGGACGACTAGTTCTGGATCGCCGTTGCCTGCGCGGCGCGTGCCGGGGCGGGGCCGGCAGCAGCAGCCTCGCCGCGTGCAGGAATATGAAAAGTAGTCACAACTAGATCCTTCCCTAGTCCCTATCCGGCAGGGGATTACCGCTGCTGATCCGGGATCCGGGCCAGTGGGTATCTGGCCATCCGCAGGCCGTGAGGCAAGTCCGTGTGGACTATGTTGCGGATCACATTCCAGAGGAAACTATCACATGGACTCCTCCCCCGGACGACCTGCCCCGCAGTTCCCCGGGGCAGGTATCAGATCGTTATGAATAACTCCCGGGAATTGATTTGGGTTTCCCGCCGGGGTGGGGTTCCGGTTGGGGTTGGGCCCCGCGCACGATGCGCGAAACGAGATCCCGCCAGGAATCGGCGAGTCGCGCGGGGGAAATCCCGTTCACACGGACGGCATGAAGGAGACGCTCGGGTTCCAGGACGGCACTCAATGAGGTGGCCATCAGCCAAGGGTCAGCCGTAACGCCCGCGTCCCGCAGGAGCACCTCCAGGTGCCGATGCCAGAGCGCCGCCGCGGGGACGTCGAACCGGTTGGGTGCCGAGATGTCCGCAGCCCTTGCCAGCTCGCCGAATTCCAATACCCAGGCAATGCGCTCCCCGCCACAGGCGATCAGCCGCTCCAGCGGCGGAGCCCCGGGTCCCAGCGGTGGCGGGCCAAACATAAAGCGCTGCTGGAACGCGGCCTCCGCATCACTGAGCAGGGTCATCATGAGCCCTGCCCGGCTGCCGAACCGCCGGAACACGGTCCCCTTCCCCACACCGGCCCGCTGGGCCAGGGCGCCCATGGTCAAGCCGTCCGCCCCACACTCGTCGACGAGCTCGCGGGCGGCCCGCAACAGCAGCCCGCGGTTCCGGGCGGCATCGCGGCGTTCGGACTCCACGCCGGGACGGATAGGGATCAGGCTCACACCCCACATCCTAGCCCCGGGGAATATAAGCGGACCGCAGTCCGTTTTCAATCGTAAGGGCCGGAACCGGCCTCATCTGTTCAGCCAGCCGCAGGATGGTCCGCGGCGCGACATCTAGGAGTCCACATGTCCAAGAACACCGTCCTCACCCTGGTCGGCAGCTTGCGCGCCGGATCCACGAACCAGCAGCTGGCTGAAGCAATCCAGCTGAACGCCCCGGAAAATGTTGAAGTTCTGATCCACGACAGCCTGGGCAACATACCCTTCTACAACGAGGACATCGACGTTGAAGGCCAGGTTCCCGCCGCCGCGGCCGCCCTGCGTGCCGCTGCCAACGCCGCCGACACCCTGCTGCTGGTAACGCCGGAGCACAACGGCACGGTTCCCGCCTCGCTCAAAAACGCCATCGACTGGCTGTCCCGCCCCTTCGGCGCAGGCGCCCTGAGCGGCAAGCCGACCGCCGTCGTCGGAACCGCCTTCGGCCAGTTCGGCGGAGTCTGGGCCCAGGACGAGGCCCGCAAGGCCGCCGGAATCGCCGGCGCCCGGATCCTCGACACCGTCAAGCTGGCCGTGCCGGGCTCCATGGTCCGTTTCGCCGAGATCCACCCGAAGGATGACGCCGAGGTTGTCGAGCAGATCAAGGCCGTCTTCGATGCGCTGGACGAATCCCGCGCGGTCTCCGCAGCATAGCTCCAGCCCCGCCCTTCATCCTTGACGTCCCCGGCAGGCCCTGCCGGGGACATTCTGCGTCCGGCCGGGAATACTGCGGCTTCGGGCGACCTTGTGAACAATCGTTGCCTCCAAGACAACACGGGTTGTACGCTGGGACTGTGACCCACGAAACACTTGACACCGCAGAAGCACTTCCGGCCGAGGCCATTGACGCAATCGAACGTGCGGCATCGTCCGCCCACCGCCACGAGGATCTGTTCTCGGAGCGCGCAGCAAATATCAAGCAATCGGCAGTCCGGGATGTCTTCGACATCTCGATGCGCCCCGGCCTCGTCTCGCTGGCCGGCGGCAGCCCGTACCTGCAGTCGCTGCCCCTGGCACGGCTCGGCGAGACCGCCGCGAAGATCATCGCGGAACAGGGTATGACCGCACTGCAATACGGCGGCGGGCAAGGCACCGAGGAACTCCGCAGCCAGATCTGCGAAGTGATGGCCGCGGAGGGAATCCTGGACGCCAGACCCGAAAACGTGGTGATCACCGCCGGCTCGCAGTCAGCGCAGGACGTTGCGACCAAGGTCTTCTGCAACCCCGGCGACGTTGTTCTCGTTGAGGATCCCACCTACGTCGGCGCCCTCAACACCTTCGAGGCCTACCAGGTCGAGGTCGCCACCGTACCCATGGACGGTGATGGCATCGTCCCAGACCTGCTGGAGGCCAAGATCGCCGCTCTGCAGACGGCGGGCAAGAGCATCAAGTTTTTGTACACCATCCCAAGCTTCAACAACCCCTCCGGGGTAACACTGTCCGCGGAGCGGCGGCAACAGGTCGTGGATATATGCCGCAATGCGAATATTTTGGTGCTTGAGGACAACCCTTACGGGCTGCTCCGGTTCGACGGCAAGCCCCTCATCCCGCTGCGGGCCGCCAACCCGGACGACGTAATCTACATGGGGTCGTTCTCGAAAATCTTTGCACCGGGGCTCCGGATCGGTTGGGCGCTCGTCCCGGCGCACCTACAGCGCCGCTATTACCTGGCTTCAGAGGCTGTCACACTATGCCCGCCGACCCTGAACCAGATGCTCGTCTCCGCCTATCTCCGGGACTACGACTGGCGCGGCCAGATCGAGACCTACCGGGGCCTCTACCAGGAGCGCTGCACCGCAATGCTGGCCGCCTTGGATGAGTTCATGCCGCCGGGCGTGAGCTGGACCCGGCCGGAGGGCGGCTTCTTCGTTTGGGTGACCCTGCCCGAGGGCGTAGACACCTATCCCCTGCTGGCAAAAGCGATTAACGCCGGGGTGGTCTTTATTCCTGGGGCTGCCTTCACCCATTCCGATGAGCCATCCCACAAGATTCGACTCGCCTTTAGTGCGGTCCCGCCGGAATCCATCCGCGAAGGCGTCCGGCGGCTGGCGCCGGTCCTGCGCGAAGCGATCGTTGCGGGGTAGCCTGAATCATCGGCCCATGGCCACAGAAGTTTGTTGACCTCAAAGGAGCATTCATGACCGGAATTATTGTTGTCGGCGTCGATGGCAGCGAGACTGCCCTGAAAGCCGCGCACACTGCCCGTGACCTGGCCGCCATTCAAGGGGCCACCCTTCACGTGGTCAGTGCGTTCGACAGCGACCGGACCGAAGTCTTCGGCAGCGGCAGCGACAAATTCATTGTCTCCGATGCGGGTGAAGCCGAGAAGGTCGCCCGACGGGTCGCCGACAGCCTCCGGACGCCGGCACTGAACGTTACCTACGCGGCCGCCCGCGGCAAACCGGCCGAAGCCCTGATCGCCGAGGCTGGCCGCTCCGGTGCGCAGATGATCGTGGTCGGCAACCGGCGGATGAAGGGACTGGGACGCGTGCTCGGCAGCGTCGCCAACTCCGTGGCGCACAACGCCCCCTGCGATGTCTACATCGCCAAGACCGACGCTTCCGACTAGGAAGCGCCGGCCAGTGGCGTCGGGCCGGGCTACCCGGCCGCCGTCCCGGAGGTCTTGAGGATCCGGCGCAGGATTTTGCCGGAAGACGACTTCGGGACGGCATCGATGAACTCGACCCGCCGGATCTTCTTGAACGGCGCCACTTTGGCCGCCACGAACTCCATGACTGCGGCCTCGTCGAGCCGCGCACCGTCGTCCCCGGGCTGGCGCACGACAAACGCCATCGGCACTTCCTGGCCGTCGGCGTCGGACGTGCCGATCACGGCGGCGTCCGCGATGCCGGGGTGGGTGAGGAGCAGCGCCTCCAGTTCCGCCGGCGCGATCTGATAGCCCTTGTACTTGATCAGCTCCTTGAGCCGGTCCACGATGGTGACCACTCCGTCGGCACGGACGGTGGCAATGTCCCCGGTATGCAGGAAGCCGTCCGGGTCGAGAGTGTCCGCCGTTTCCTCCGGCCGGTTAAGGTAGCCGAGCATCACGTTCGGTCCGCGGCACAACAAGTGACCGGGGGCGCTGACGCCCTCGTTGGGCACCTCGATCTCCTCCCCTGTGGCCGGGTCCAGCAGCCGGCAGTCCATGTTCGGGACCGTAAAGCCCACCGAGCTGACGGGGACGTCGGCGGCGTCCACCGGGATCAAGTGGGACACGGGGCTCATCTCGGTCATGCCGTAGCCCTGCAGCACACGGCAGCCTAGTCGTTCGCCCAGTTTCACGCCGAGATCGCCATCCAGCGGCGCGGCTCCGGAAAGCGTGGTGTGGACGGAACTCAGATCGTAATCAGCCACCAGCGGGTGTTTGGACAAGGCCACAGCCACGGGCGGGGCGATGAACAGGTAACTGCATTTCTGGTCCTGAATGATGCGCAGGAACTCGGTCAGTTCAAACTTCGGCATTGTCACCAGGCATGCCCGCTGCAACAACGCCAAGTTCAGCAGCACGGTCAGCCCGTAAATGTGGAAGAACGGCAGCAGCGCCAGCAAGCGGTCCTCCGGAGCGACCTTCAGCAGTCCGCGGGACTGCGCAGCGTTGGCAATCAAGTTCCGGTGGCTGAGCATCACACCCTTGGGCCGGCCGGTGGTGCCGGAGGAGTACGGCATAACGGCCACGTGGGTGGCGGAATCGAAGGTGACTTGCGGAGCCGGCGCGCCGGAGCTGAGCAGATCCTGCAGCGAGGGATGTCCGGGGGCGCCGTCGAGGACGACGAGGCGCTCTGCCGGGATACCGGCGCGGGCGGCAGCTTCCCGGGCTGCCGGGAGCAAAGCGGAGACGGTGAACAGCCACTCCGCGCCGGCGTCGGCCAACTGGAGCGCGATTTCGTCCGCCGTGTAGAGCGAGTTGACTGTGGTTACCGTCGCGCCGGCCCGCAACAGCCCGTGGAAAACGACGGCGAACGCCGGGACGTTGGGGCACAGGATGGCCGCGACACCGTGGACGCCCAGTCCTTGGGCCGCGACGGCTCCGGCCACGGCGTCGATCTGCGCGACGAGGCTCCGGTAACTCATTTCCGCGCCGCTCACGCCGTCGACAAGGGCGATCCGTTCCAGGTCGGCCTCCTCCAGGCCGCCGAAGAGGTACTCATAAAGGCTTACGTCGGGAATTTCCACATCGGGGAACGGGCTCGAAAACACGCAATATCTCCTTTGATCCGCGTCCGCACGGTTGGCGGCGGCTGGTGCAACTCTAATGCCGCCGGCCGGCCCTGGACAGGAACTGTGTTGAGCCGCGTCACTGCCCTCCGTGGCTAGCCTCACGCTGATTCCGGCCGGGCGCAGCATCGGCACGGCGGTAAAATTGGAGCTGCCCCCACCGGCGTGGACATCCAACTTTCTCACTTGGGGGACCACAATGCCCACTCTTCAGCGCCGCCAGCTCGTTGGCCACGACATACTCCTGGCCCGTCACGGCAACCACATCAGCACCATGCGGGTGGACCGCGGGGCCGGCCGGGTTATCGCTTTTTTGGACGACGGCTCCACCGACAGTGCACCCAACGTCATCTCCCCCGGGCTCCGGATGCCGGACACCATCCGGAGCGTCCTGCGCGAGGACTGGAAGTTCTTCGCTGTGGTCACCGCGTGCACCTCCGGCTTCGCCGCGATGATGATGGCGGCCGCCGCCGCCCTGGCCGGGATCAGCGGGGATCCGGGCCTGGCCGCGATGCTGTCGAGCTACTCGGGCACCTAGCACCCACGGGGCTCAGTCGAGCAGGAGGGCGGGCTCTTCCAGGATCGCCGCCACGTCGGCCATAAACCGCGCCGAGAGGTCGCCGTCGACCACCCGGTGGTCGAACGAGCCGCCGAGCGTTGTAATCCAGCGCGGAATCACTTCGCCGTCGAGGACCCAGGGCTTCTGCTTAATGGTGCCAAAAGCCACGATCGCCACCTCGCCCGGGTTGATGATCGGTGTGCCCGTGTCGATGCCGAGGGCCCCGATGTTGGTGACCGTCAAGGTCCCACCTTGCATCTGGGCGGGCTGGGTCTTTCCGGCCCGGGCAGTGGTCGCAAGGTCATTCAGGGCCAGGGCCAGCTCTTTTAGCGACAGGTCCTGGGCGTTCTTGATGTTCGGGACCATCAGGCCACGGGGCGTTGCCGCCGCAATTCCCAAATTCATAAAGTGCTTGACATGGATCTCGGCGGAGTCGCTGCCGTCCTGGTTGTCCACCCAGGTTGCGTTGACGCTCGGGTTCCTTGCCGCCGCCCAGATGACCGCCTTGGCCAGGATCAGGAGCGGGGAAACCTTGATGCCTTCAAAATCACGGGAGGCCTTGAGCCGTTTGACGAACTCCATGGTCCGGCTGGCGTCGACGTCGACAAAGATGCTGACGTGCGGGGCCGCAAAGGCCGACTCGACCATGGCCCGCGCGGTGGCCTTGCGGACGCCCTTGACCGGAATCCGCTCGATCCGCCGTTCCTGCGGGCTGCCCGTCCTGCCCCAGAAAGTGTCCGCCTTATCCAGTTCCGCGTCGCGCTGGGACTGGTAACTGACCAGGTCTTCGCGGGTCACTTCGCCGCGGGCCCCGGTGGGGACGACGTCGGCCAGATCGATGCCAAGGTCGCGGGCAATCTTTCGCACCGGAGGCTTGGCCAGAACCCGGCTGACCAGGCCTGTGATGGCCCCGCCGAGGGTGGGACGCTGATCCGGCGCGGCAGCCGCGGCCGGGCGTTCGGCGTGCGCGACGGCTTCCGGACTGATCCAGATGTCGTGGCTCTCGACCGGCTCAGCCAGCGCTGCCGGTTCTGCGGCCGGGGCCGCGGACACCGCCTGCCTGGCTGCCGGCGGGGCAACCCGCCGGCGGCGCTTGACGGCGTCGGCCTTGGGACCGGAGCCCACCAGGGGACCGGCGGCCGGGCGGCCGTCCGATTCGACGGCGTCGAGCGTGTCCTCCGCCAGCGTGCCGTAAAGCGGCGCATCGGGAGCCGTCGGTTCTGGAGCCGTCGGTTTGGGGGCCGGCGCGCCGGCAGCAGCCTGGGCGTCGGTCACGCTGATGATCGCGGTTCCGACGTCTACCGTCAGTCCCTCCGCGACGAGGAGTTCGGTCACGGTACCAGCGAACGGCGAGGGCAGCTCGACCAGCGATTTTGCCGTCTCGATTTCGCAGAGGACATCGTTGATGGCCACCGTGTCGCCGGGCTTAACCTTCCAGGCGACGATCTCGGCCTCGGTCAGTCCTTCGCCCACATCGGGGAGGTTGAACTTGTGGAGAGTCATGTTGTCCTTGTTGGGAGAAGGCGCCTCAGCGGGAAGCGGCCGGGAGGGAAGGGCTCAGTCAGTAGGAGAGGGCACGGTCCAGTGCCTCAAGGATCCGGTCGATGTCCGGCAGGTAGTCTTCCTCCACCTTGGCCACCGGGTAGGGCATGTGGAAGCCGCCGACGCGGATCACCGGCGCCTCGAGGGAGTGGAAAGCGCGTTCACTGACCCGGGCCGCGATTTCGCCGCCGATGCCGCCGAAGGTGGGAGCCTCGTGGGCCACGATCAGCCGGCCGGTCTTCTTAACGGAGTCCGTGACGGTGTCGAAGTCGATTGGCGAAATGGAACGGAGGTCGATCACCTCGACGCTGTGACCGTCCTCGGCGGCGGCATTGGCAGCCGCGAGGGCCACCGGCACCAGCGGGCCGTAAACAACCACTGTGGCGTCCGTGCCCTCGCGGAGGACATGGGCCTTAAACGGGTCTGCGGAGGCGCCGGGGGAACCGGTGTCGACCTCGCCCTTGAGCCAGTATCGGCGTTTGGGTTCGAAAACAATCACAGGGTCCTGGCACTCGACTGCCTGCTGGATCATCCAGTAAGCGTCGTGCGGGTTCGACGGGGTGATGATGCGCAGTCCGGCGGTATGGGCGAACAATGCCTCCGGGGACTCCGAGTGGTGTTCGATCGAGCCGATGCCGCCGCCATAAGGGATCCTGATGACAACGGGTACCGTCAGGTTGCCGTTGCTGCGGGCACGCATTTTGGCCAGCTGCGTGGTGATCTGGTTGAAGCCCGGAAAAACAAACCCGTCGAACTGGATTTCACAGATCGGCAGGTACCCGCGCAGGGACAACCCGATCGCGGTACCAACGATGCCGGACTCCGCCAGCGGGGTGTCCACCACGCGGTCGGCACCGAATTCGGCGATCAGGCCGTCGGTGACACGGTATACGCCGCCCAGGGGCCCAATGTCCTCGCCCATCAGCAGGGACCGGGGGTGGTCCGTCAGCGTCGCTCGGAGGCCTTCATTGATGGCCTTGGCAATGGTCATGGTGGTCATCAGTTGGCACCTTCTGCCGGGGCCGCCGAATCGTCGGCGAAGCCTGCGCTGTACTCCTCGAACCAGGCCAGTTCCTCGGCCACCAGCGGGTGGGCTTCCACGTAGGTGTTGGCGAAGGCGGTCCGGATGTCAGGGGTTTCCAGGTCGTGGGTGGTCTTGCGGACATACGCGGCGAGATCGTCGCCGTCGGCCTTGACCTGAGCGAAGAATGCGTCGTCGGCGAAGCCTTCGGCGCGCAGATACTTCTCCAGCCGCTCCAGCGGATCCTTGGCCCGCCAACGGCTTTCCTCGGCTGATTCCCGGTACTTCGTGGGATCGTCAGCCGTGGTGTGCGCGCCGACACGGTAGGTAAACGCCTCGATCAACACCGGGCCTTCGCCCTGGCGGGCACGTTCCAGCGCCCACTCGGTCACGGCATGGACGGCGATCACGTCGTTTCCGTCCACCCGGATGCCCGGGAACCCGTAGCCTTTGGCCCGGTCGGCCAGCGGGACTCGGGTCTGCACGGAACTGGGGACGGAGATCGCCCAGTGATTGTTCTGGCAGAAAAAAACGACGGGTGCCTTGTATGAGGATGCGAAGACCATGGATTCATGGACGTCGCCTTCGGAGCTGGCGCCGTCGCCGAAATAGACCATAACGGCCGCCTTGGGCTCCGGAACCGGCGACGTTGCCCCGTTCGCTGCTGCGGCGGCCGCCGCGAACTTCTGGTCGCGCTGGATTCCCATTGCGTAGCCGACCGCGTGCGGAGTCTGCGCGGCGAGGACAAGTGTGTAGAGATGAAAGTTGGTGTCCTTGGGGTTCCAGCCACCGTTGGACACCCCGCGGAACTGTCGCAGCAGCTCGGCAAGATCCACGTTGCGGGTCAGGGCGACGCCGTGTTCGCGGTAGGTGGGGAAGATGTAGTCCTGTGGCTGGCTGGCCCTGCCGGAGCCGATCTGGGCGGCTTCCTGACCGGTGAGGGGAACCCAGAGGGCCAGCTGGCCCTGGCGTTGCAGCGCAGTCGCCTCGACGTCGAAGCGGCGGATTTTCGCCATATCGGCGTAGAAGCCGCGCAGTTTTTCCGGGTCGAGCCGCCCGGCGTATTCCGAGTAGACGGGATCCAAGCCGAGCGTGCCGTCAGGGGCGAGGAGCTGCACCATCGGCTCATCCGGGTCCCCCACGTGGGCTTCGGCTTCAGCCTCGAGCTGATCCTCAATGTCGGTTCCGTCGAACTCGGTAGAGGGCAGATGTGTGGCGCCCATACCGTCTCCTTGCTTGCCGCATCCGAATGCGTCGCAATCGCTGGGATATATGCCCTGCCGGTTATGCATTCCCGGGCCGGTATATATTTTGGCTTACTGGTCCTAACTTTATCCTCAGCCGGCGAGTCTCGGCCGACATGTTAAGCGCTAGGAACGCCGTGGCGGTTTTGTATAGATCGCACAGAGCTCAAGGAACCGGGTATTGGCGTCGGCTTCGCCGATGCTGACCCGCACACCCTCGTTGGCGAACGCCCGGACGGAGAGGGCCCGCTCCCCTGCCAGGGCGGCAAATTCGGTGCTGTCGGGACCGAGGTCGAGCCACACGAAGTTGCCCTGCGCCTCCGGCACAAACCAGCCCAGTGACCGCAGCCCGGCCGTGACCCGGTCACGTTCGTCCACAATGCTTTGTACCCTTTCTACAACATCACCGAAGTGCTGCAGCGATGCCACGGCGGCTGTTTCAGCGATCTGGGAGACCGCGAAGGGGGTGGCGGCTACGCGCAGGTGCTGCGTGAGCTCGGGGTGGGACACGCTGTAGCCAACGCGCAGCCCGGCGAGGCCGTGGGCCTTTGAAAACGTCCGCAGGACAACAACGTTGGGGTACTTCCGGTACATTTCGATGCCGTCGACGGCGTGCTCGTCGCGGACGAACTCCTGGTAAGCCTCATCGATGACCACCAGGACATCCGAGGGTATCCGCTTGATGAAACGTTCTGTGTCCGCGGTGGTCAGGATCGGCCCGGTGGGGTTGTTCGGTGTGCAGAGCAGGATCATCCGGGTCCGGGCCGTCACCGCTGCGGCCATGGCGTCGAGATCGTGGCGGCCCTCACCGGTCAGCGGGATCCTGACGCTGTCTGCGCCAGCCAGGCCGACGCAGATCGGATAGGCCTCGAAGGAGCGCCAGGCGTAGATGACCTCGTCGGGCTTGCCGTCGTCGTTCTGCCCCGCGAAGGTCGTCAGGAGCTGGTTCAGCGCGCCGAGGCTGCCGGCTCCGGTGACGATATCCTCCGCTGGGACGCCAAGGAAGGCAGCGAGGGCGCTGCGCAGCTTGCTGCTCAAAGGATCCGGGTACCGGTTGAAATCGGTCTGCGCTGCGATGGCCTGCTGCACTGCAGGAATCGGTGGCAGCGGGTTTTCATTGGAGGAAAGCTTGTAGCTGACCAGGCCTTCGACGGGGACTGGCGGCTTGCCGGCCGCGTAGCGGGGAAGGAGGTCTACCACCGGACGTGGCTTGATGCCCCCAGCCGGGTTATCTGATGAAGTCATACCAACAGCCTACGTCGGGTCTTTGCCGCGGATGGGAGATATGGCCCCTGCCCGTGCCGCCGGGCTTATGACAGCATGGGGCCATGCGCTCATTCATCGTACGCGTCATCATCAATGCCCTGGCCCTTGGAATCGCTTGTTGGATCCTCACCGGCCTGAACATTTCCACCGCAGGCGACGACACCCTCAGCATCGTCCTGGGCTACCTGTTCATCGGCCTGATCTTCGGCGTTGTCAACGCGGTCGTCAAGCCGATCGTCAGCCTCCTGTCATTGCCGATCACCATCCTCACCCTGGGCCTTTTCACCGTGGTTATCAACGCCGGAATGCTCTACCTGACGTCCTGGATCAGCAGCTACACCGCTGTGCATTTCACGATTGATACCTTCTTCTGGACAGCGGTTTTGGCCGCCCTTGTCATCAGCGCAGTTTCGCTCCTTGCGAGCGCCCTCCCCGCGCTCGACCGCTAGGAAGTCTGCGCGAACCCATCGGCCGGGCCTGCGCAGGCTAGGCCGCTGGCCGTTCGGTTGCCGGTCCCGAGCCTTCCCCGGGGTTGCGCCGCGGCCCCGGAGCCATCGGCGTCGAGCGCCGAGGCGATGGCATAGCCTCGCGCCGGAGGGAGAACCGAGTCACCGCGGCGGGTCCGCCCGCGCCAACCACTGACGCGAGCGCGGCCGTGGAAGCCTGCAGCGAGGGATCCCGGCTGACCGCGATGTCCCGGGCACCCTCGGCATAACGTCCCAGGTCGTGGCCCGGCCCCAGGCCTGAACCCAGCCATTCAGGCGCGGGAATCGGGCTGGTTAGCGTGACGGTCACCCGTTCCTTCGTGTCGGGGTTGGGCACTCCGTCCGCCCCGGGGACCCAATCCTGAACATGTTCCAGGTGCAGACTGCTGGCACCGCCGGCAAGTTCAATCCCGCCCACCGGGGAACCCGCCGTGAGCACAAATTTCAGCTCGTAGTCGGCCAGGAATGCCTTGTCCCGGCCGAGGTTCATGGCGTGGATACCACCCTGGCTGTAGCCGACGGCGGCCACCTGGTCTCCTGCCCCGGCGCCCGCCGCTGCCAGTGCCTGCCGGATGGCCGCTGCAGTCCCGGCCGAGTCGTACCCCAAGGCCTCAGCGATGCCTGCCGTGTCAAACGGGTTGGTCCCCTGCTGGGGCCCATCCACCTGTGTTCCGGGGATGATCACCACCCATGCCGGGTGGCCGTTGTCCTGCATGCGGAGGATCTCGATATCACCGCTGTTGCGGCCGATTGCCCCGGCCCGCAGCAGCAGTCCGGCCGGTGAGACGTCGACATCCTCCGTCCACGTTTCGCTGGCCGCGATGTGCACGGGTCGGGGCCGCAGGAACTCCAGGCCCGGGACGGCCGCCAAACCGCGGATGGCAGAGCGGACACCGGCCCCGTCGCCGGAACCGCCTGCAACGGCGGGGCCCGCCGGTAGCCCAAGCAGCAGCGCCAGCCTCCCGGGGGCCATAGCCACCTCGTCCTCCACCGTGTCGCGGAGGGTGATGGGAGGCAGACCGGCCAGCCCCCACAGCGGGAGGTAGCCCGGGCCGCTTCGGCCGATCCGCAGCAGCAAGGCGTTCCGGGCTTCGGCGAACTCATACTCACGGTGGCTCGCCCGGACCTCGCGGCAAAGCCGTTCCAATCCGATCCGGACTTGGCCCACGGCCCGGGCACCTTCCCCGACCGCGAGGATTGGCTGGCTGCCGTAGGCGTGCGGGTCGGGCTGGTACGGCAGCAGCGCGCGGCGTACCCTGCCTGTTTCCGCTTCCGCCTCCGCCAGCTCCCCGGCGATCCTCTCGAGTGCCGATGCTCCCGCCAGTAACTCCTCAAACTGGAAACTGAGCCCGCCCACGCCGCCACGGATCTGCAGCGTTCCATCCACCGGGGCAGCCGGGACAGGCGCTGCCCCGGAACCGTGCGGCGGGGCCCCGGCCATCAGTAGCCTGGCCGTCCCTGGGCCACCGCCACGCTCCCGGCATGCCGAAGCACTGCGGCCACGGCATCGTGCAATGCAATCCGGCCGTGGCGCAGGGACGCGGCCTGCACGGACAGCGCCGTCCGGTAGGCCCGGCCGGCCGGGGACTGCCAGCTTTGCAGTTCCAGCCTGACCAGATCCGCGAGCGCGGCGTCGGCGCGGTCGGCGCAGCCAGCCAGCCGGGCAGCAAGCTGCTGAACCTCATAACTGCGTGATGCGCACGCCTCGGCCTCCGCGGCCAACAAGGCCCCGGAGGATGTGCCGCCCGCACCAACGCTGATTCCGGCTGTCCCGCTGTCCATAACACCGACGCTAGGGACCCCGGTGAGCACCCGAAAGCCCCCCGCGGCGCCATGTGGACAACCGCCGGTGAAGGCGGCGCCGGGGAGGGGGAAGCTGCCGGAAGTCACATGGTTCAGCACACTTAAAGCCCGGCACGACTTCGTGAAAGAATCGGAGCATGCCTGAAACTGCCGCCACAGCCGATACCCGCACGCCGTCCGGACGCCTGGCCCTCGCCGACTCCCCACAACAGATCGCGCTCGGCCCGCTGGACGGCCGGTACCAGTCCGCCGTCGCGCCGCTGGTCGACTACCTGTCCGAGGCCGCCCTGAACCGTGACCGGGTCGCCGTCGAGGTTGAATGGCTGATTCACTTGACCGGCAACAACGTGCTGCCGGGCGCCGGCCCCCTGAGCGCGGCGCAGCAGGAGAAGCTGCGCGCTATCGTCACCGAATTCGACGCCGGTTCAATCACGGAACTGGCGGACATCGAAGCCGTCACGGTGCACGACGTCAAGGCCGTGGAGTACTACATCGGCCGCCGCCTGCCCGGGATCGGCATCGAGGACCTGACGGCCATGGTGCACTTTGGCTGCACCTCCGAGGACATCAACAACCTCTCCTACGCCCTCGGCATCAAGGGCGCCGTCGAGGACGTCTGGCTGCCCGCCGCCCGCAAGCTCGTTGCGCAGATCAGCGCCATGGCCGAGGAGAACCGGTCCGTGCCGATGCTCTCGCGCACGCACGGCCAGCCGGCAACTCCCACCACGCTCGGCAAGGAACTTGCCGTTATCGCGCACCGCCTGACCCGGCAGCTGGACCGCATCGCCCGGACCGAATACCTCGGAAAAATCAACGGCGCGACCGGCACCTACGCCGCCCATGTCGCCTCCGTACCCGGTGCCGACTGGCAGCACGTTGCCAAGAGCTTTGTTGAGGGCCTGGGCCTGAGCTGGAACCCGCTGACCACCCAGATTGAAAGCCACGACTGGCAGGCGGAGCTGTACGCCGACGTCGCGCGGTTTAACCGGATCCTGCACAACGTTTGCACAGACATCTGGAGCTACATCTCAATTGGCTACTTCGTGCAGATTCCGGTCGCGGGAGCCACCGGATCCTCCACCATGCCGCACAAAGTCAACCCGATCCGCTTCGAAAACGCCGAGGCCAACCTGGAGATCTCCGCCGGGCTGCTGGACGTCCTGGGATCCACCCTGGTCACTTCCCGCTGGCAGCGGGACCTCACGGATTCCTCTTCGCAGCGCAACATTGGTGTGGCGTTCGGCCATTCGCTGCTGGCCATCTCCAACGTCGCGAAGGGCTTGGACCGGCTCAAGGTCGCCGAAGAGACGCTGGCCGCGGACCTCGACACCAACTGGGAAGTCCTGGGTGAGGCCATCCAGATGGTGATGCGGGCGGAAGCGATCGCCGGCGTGGAAGGGATGGAAAACCCCTACGAGCGGCTCAAGGACCTGACCCGCGGGCAGCGAGTCGACGCGGCCCGGATGCAGGAGTTTGTGCAGAGCCTGGGCCTGTCCCCCGACGCCGAAGCCCGGCTGCTCGCGCTGACCCCCGGCAAGTACACCGGAATCGCGGACCAGCTGGTGGACCACCTGGCATGAGGCTCCTGCTCATCCGCCACGGCCAGACCCCCGGGAACGTCCTGGGACAACTGGACACCGCCCACCCGGGTCCAGGGCTGACCAAGCTCGGCGAGCGGCAGGCAGCCGCCCTGGCGCGGTCGCTGGCGCATGAGCAGATCGAGCTGCTGTTCGCCTCGACCCTGATCCGCACCCAGATCACGGCTGCGCCGCTGTCGACCGTCCGCGGCCTGGAGATCGAGGTGCTGGCGGGGCTGCAGGAGATCGAGGCAGGGGCGTTGGAGAAGCTCACCGACAAGGAATCTCACCTGCGTTACCTCACTACTGTGTTTGAGTGGGCGGCCGGGGAACTGGACCGCAGGATGCCGGCCGGACCCAGCGGGCACGAGTTCTTCGAGCGCTATGACGCCTCGATCGCACGGATCGCCGACGCGGCCGCGGCGAGCGGCGGCGCCGGGGCGGTGGCCGTGGTCAGCCACGGCGCCGCGATCCGGGCTTGGGCAGGGCGCCGGGCCGCGAACGTGGCGCCGGACTTCGCCGCACGCCATGTCCTCGCCAACACCGGGATCGTGGCGCTGGAAGGGGACCCCGACGCCGGCTGGCGGCTCATCCATTGGGACGACAGTCCCGTGGGCGGCCTGGCCCTGGCGGATCCGACGGCGGAAGACCCCACCGGCCGCCCCCGCTAACGAAATTCTTCGAACCCTAACGCGCAGGAAACACTGCCGAAACCGGCACTGCCTAGCCTTGATCTGCATAACCCTTCGGCGAAGCGAGGAAGCCATGCAGACCAACCCGCGGCTCAACATCCGGCAGGTCACTTGGGCCAACCCGGTGGGTGCGGATCTCCGCGCCGCCCAGCAGGCCGAACTCGATGCCCGCTTCGGCCGGGATGACCACGAACCCGGCCCGCCGCCGTCCGAGGCGGACACGGCCGTGTTCCTGGTCGCCCACGACAAGGCCTCCGGCCAGCCGGTGGGCTGCGGCGGCCTGCGCATCCTCGATGCGCACACCGCCGAGATCAAACGGCTCTATGTACTCCCATACACCCGCGGCTCCGGGGTGGCCAGCTCCATCCTTGCGGCACTGGAAGCGCAGGCCCATTCCCTGGGCATCATTTCCATCACCGCGGAGGCAGGCTCGGTCCAGACCGACGGCCGGCAATTCTACGAAAACTCCGGCTTCGTCCCGGTGCCGAACTTCGGCCCGTACGTCGGCGTGGAGCACTCGTATTGTTATGCGAAGGGCATCGACTCGCACACCGCCGCGCACACCGCCATGGCCTGAGCCGCGTCCCGCGCCGAAGCAGGGCGCGTCGGACAGGACGGCTAATGCGCGCCCGGCCAGCCGGTGTACGCCTCGGCGAGGTAGGCACGCCCGTGGCGCGATGCCACCAGCGAGTTGAGTTCGCCGAGCTGCCGGGCGCGGGCGAAATCGTCGGCCCCCACGGGGGTGTGCAGCATGGACGTCATCCAGTAGGAGAACTGCTGGGCCTTCCAGACCCGGTCCAGGGCCCGGTCGCTGTAAGCATCCAGGAGCACGGAGTTACCTGAGGTATAGAAGCTGTCGAGGCCCTCGAACAGCACCTTGACGTCATGCAGCGCCAGGTTCAGGCCCTTGGCGCCGGTCGGCGGGACCGTGTGGGCGGCGTCGCCGGCGAGGAAGAGCTTGCCGTGCCGCATCGGTGCGTGCACAAAGCTGCGGAACTTCAGGACCATCTTGTCGATGACCGGGCCCTCCTTAAGCTCAAAGCCGTTGCCGTTGACCCGGCTGCGGAAGGCGTCCCAGATCCGGTCGTCGCTCCAGTTGTTGACGTCCTCGTTCGGATCGCACTGGAAATACATCCGCTGGACAGTTTCGGTCCGCTGGCTGATTAGGGCAAAGCCGTTCTCGGAGTTGGCGTAAATCAGTTCATCGGAACTGCGCGGAGCCTCGGCCAGGATCCCGAACCAGGCGAAGGGATACTCGTGGAAATACCACGTGCGCTGCGCCTCCGGAATCTGGAAGCGGCTGTGGCTGCGCGAGCCGTCCGCGCCTACGATGAAGTCCGCCTGCAGCTCCCAGTCCACTCCCTCGGCATCGGTGAACCAGACCCTCGGCTTGCTCTCCAGGTCGTGGATGGTGCTGTCGGTGACGCCGTAGCGGACATCGCCGCCGTCGCTCTGGCGACGGGCGGCGAGATCGAGGAAAACATCGGTCTGGGGATAGAGCCAGACCGACTCCCCAACGAGGTCCTGGAAGTCGATGCGGTGGCTCTCGCCGTTGAAGCGCAGTTCGATCCCGTCATGCCGGTCGCCGTCGCGCAGGACGCGGTCCGAGACGCCGCTGTCCACGAGCATATTCACGGAACCGTGTTCCAGGATGCCCGCACGGACGGTTTCCGAGATTTCCTGGTGGCTGCGGATCTCTATCACGGTGGATTCGATTCCCTGTTTGGCCAGCAGGTGCGAGAGCATCAGCCCTGCCGGGCCGGCGCCCATGATCGCGACCTGGGTGGTGATGACTCTGCGCTGTGCCATGTTGTCCTCGCTTCGTTGCGGGGCCCGGGCTGCTGGGCGTCCGGGGCCGGATGTTCTCTCTGGCTACAGTGTGCGCCCGGACACGTGACCGGCGTTACAGAAATTCCGCTGAATGGAATTGAGACGTCGTCCCTGCCGGCGAAAGCTGCCGTCCGATCCCGCGGGCGGCCGTCTGAAGGGCAGGAACCAGCGCCTGCAGACGCATTTCACGCAGCGGCACAACCACGCCGAGCGCCGCGACAGTGCGGTTCCTCGCATCACGCACGGGGACTGCAATCCCCCACGTGTCCGGGTCCACAACTCCGGCCAGCTGCGCAAAACCGTGGCCGGCCGTCTCCTCAAGCAGGCTCCGGAGTTCCTCCCGCCGGACCCTGCCGGCAGGATCGTTGAACTGCTCAAGATACCCGGCCTGGACCTCGGCCGGCTGGTTTGCCATCAGTGCCATCCCGGCAGAGGAAACGTGCACCGGCATACGGCCTGCGATCTGCGCCCGGTTCGCGACGGAGCCGCGGCGGGAGAGCCGCTCGACGAACAGCGCTTCCCAGCCCTCCAGCACGGCCAGGTTCACGTTCTGGTTAAGCACCTGCTGAATGTCCTCCATAAACGGCATGGCCGCCTGGCGGAGGGCCACGGTGGGCGAATTCCGGTTCACCAGCTCCCACAGGCGCAAGCCCAGCCGGACGGAACCGCCGCTGCCCACATCCAGGAGTCCATGTCCGGCGAGCTGCCTCACCAGCCGGTGGGCGGTGCTCGGCGGCAGGCTGGCCCGCTGCGCCAGCTCGGAGAGCGGGAGAACTGTGACGCCGGCGGGGAAGGCTGCTATCAGCCGCACCACACGGTCCACCACGGAGTCCCCGGTGCCGGAGTTAGCCATGGACTCCTCTTCCGCTGAATGGATTCTGCTTCCACTCTACGCCGCAGGCCCCGGTGCCGTCCGGGGCCGGGACACCCGGAACCGCCCCTACAAGGCCCGGTTGAGGCTTCGCCGCAGCAGCCAGGTGCCCAACAGGAGCAGTACCGCGGCCATTCCCGCGAGGACCCCCAGCTGCGGCAGGATATCCGCCAGGGTGCCGTCACGGCGCTGGATGGCCGCGAACGCCTCATAGGCCCAGCGGTGCGGCGTGGCGAAGGAGACCGCGGCCAGCGCTTCCGGGAAGAACTCCGGCGGAACCATACAGCCCCCCAGTCCGCCGAGGACCAGTCCGCCGCCCACCCCCACGCCGGCGGCCGCGGTGTCGTTGTCCATCACCGAGCCCACCGTCATCGCAGCTGCTGCGGACACGGCGCAAAAGATCACCAGTACCAGCGCCGACAGCCATAGATTGCCCCAGTCGACGCCGAACAGCAGCGCGGTGCCGGCCATGATAAAACCGCCTTGGACGGAGGCGATGGCAAACCGCCCCAGGGCCTGCCCGGCGACGATCTGGCCACTGGAAACCGGGGCGGACATCACCCGGCCCACCACCCCGAACCGGCGTGCCTGGATGAGGGTGGCCGCACCGGTCAGGGAGCTGAGGAACACAAAAAGCAGCAACTGCTGCGAGGCGCCGAGATCGAACCTGCCCAGCCCGCGGAACTCCTGCGCAACGTCGTTGGTATTAACGATCTCCACGGTCGGCGCCGCTATCTGCACGGCGGCCTGGTCCAGGGCCGTCCGGGCCCGCTCGGCCGGGATGCCGGCGCCGGTCAGGGCGGCGAGCTGGCTGCGCTCCAGGCCGGCTGCCAGCACGGCGGTGCGGACCTGCTGCATAACGGTCAGCGCGGAGGACTGCGAGGCCATCACGACGTCGAGCTCCGTTGGCCGTCCGGCGTCGAACGCCGCCGCGTCGGAGTTATCCAGGAACACCCCGACGTCGGTGCGTCCGCGGCTGAGGTCCGACCTCGCCGCGTCAGCCCCCGTTGTTGAGACCGCCACGCCCGCTGACTGGAGCTCCGCGGTCAGGGCCCGGGAAAGTTCGCTGGCCGGACCTGAGATAGCCACCCTGGCCTGGCCGCTGCCGGCCCCGAATTGCGAACCAAGCAGCAGGATCAGCATAAGGGGGAAAACGAAGACAAAAAAGATGTTCGACTTGTCGCGCAGGAAGCGCCGGAGTTCCACAGTGGCGATCGCGATCACGGCGCTCATGCCTGCGCCCCCCGGTCCGGCAAAACCCTTGAGAGCAGCAGCCCCGCAGCGGCGAAAGCAAGCATAACGGCGATCGGCCCCGTCACGTCACCGAGGCTCCCGCCGCCGGCGGAGATCCCGAGCCCCCGGATAAACGCGCCGATCGGGTTGAGGTCCAGCAGCGTTGCGGCGAACCCGGTGCCCTGGACCGGGAAAAACGCTCCACCGGCGATTCCCAGCACCATGGCAAGGACGGACTGCGCCGCGTTGGCCTGTTCAGCCGTCCGGACCACCCGCGCGACAACAAACGTCAGGCTGGTCGCGGCGGTCACGACGCTGAGGATCAGGGCGGCCACCACCAGCGGCGAGCCGAAGGAGACGCCGAACAGCAGGGAACCGGCAGTGAGCAGGACAGTTGTGGCAAGCACGCCCAGGATAAAGCCGGTGCAGGCCTTCGCCGTGATGATCATCAAGCCGGAGACCGGCATCGACCGCAGCCGGGCCAGTGTCCCTTGCTCCCGTTCCGCCAGCAGCCCCAGCACGCCGAACCCGACGGTGAACATCAGGAAGAGCCCGGCCTGCCCCCCCACCAGTGTGCCGCGCAGCGAGAGTTGCTCCGCGGCGGCTTTCCCTTCGGTCAGGGTGAGTAACTGCGGTCCGTCCACGGCCTGCCGGGCAAGCGCTGCGAGATCCTGGTCCGGCAGCCCGGACAGGCCGCCGGCGGCCGCTGTCACCGTTCCGGCGGCGAACTGGTCCAGAACCCCCTTGACGGCGGTGATCAGCACTGAGGTTTCCAGCGACCCGTTGTTGCCCTCGACCAGCTGGACCGGCGCGGCCTGCCCGGTGAGCACCGCATTGCTGAAGCCCTCGGGAATGATGATGCCGAGGTCGGCGCCGGTGGCCTTCGTTTCGCTGCGGACATCTGCCGCCGGGACCCGTTTGATGGTCACGTCCATGATCTCGAGTGCATCGACGGCGCCGAGCAAAACGGACCCCAACTGGTCGGCGTCGTCCGCGCTGGCGACCACGGTAGCCGGCTTCAGGTCAACGGTGTCCTCGCCGAGGCCACCAAAGACCAGGCTCAGCACTCCCATCAGTGCGAGCGGGACGATGAGGGAAAAGATGAATACGCTCTTGTCCCGGACTCGCTGGCGGAGGTCGTTCGCGACCATGGCCCACAGACCCCGCATCTCAGTCCCTCAGCGCTTTGCCGGTCAGGTGCAGGAAGACGGACTCGAGGTCCGGCCGGACGATTTCCACGGATGTTACCGACATCCCGGCGCTGGCGGCGCCGGTGACGATTCCCGCGAGCGCTGTGGGGCCGTCGCTGACAGTCAGCATCAGTCCGGCCCCGTCGTTATCGACATGCTGCACGGCGGGCAATTCCCGGAGGACCTCCGCCGCCCGCGCCATGCTGCCGTCGCCGCGAAGATTAATCCGGTCCACGCCGCCGGTGAGCGTGATCAGTTGCTCCCGCGTGCCCTCTGCCTGAATCCGGCCTTCGTCAATGATCGCGATCCGGTCACAGAGCCGCTCGGCTTCCTCCATGTAGTGGGTTGTGTAGAGGACCGCCATGCCGTCGACCGAGAGTTTCTCCACGGACTCGAGAATGGCGTTGCGGGACTGCGGATCCACCCCGACGGTCGGCTCATCCAGGATCAGCAGGGTGGGACGGTGGAGCAGTCCGATGCCGATGTTCAGCCGGCGCTTCATACCGCCGGAATACTTCTTGGTCTGGTCGCCGGCCCTGTCGGCGAGACCTATCAGCTCCAGCACTTCGTTGCTGCGCTGGGTGAGGCGGCTGCCGGTGAGACCCTGCAGCCGGCCGAAGAATTTCAGGTTTTCCCGGGCCGTCAGGTCCGGGTAGATGGCCAGTTCCTGTGGGACCAGGCCAATGTTCCGCTTGGCCTCCGTCCGGGCCGGATCCATCTCCTGGCCGGCCACCCGGACGGTTCCTTCGTTGGCGGCGATCAGGCCCGCGACCATCGAGATGATTGTCGTTTTCCCGGCGCCATTGGGTCCCAGCAGCCCGAAGGTTTCGCCGGCACCGATGTGGAAGGAGACGCCGCCGACGGCGGTGAGCTCCCCATAGCGTTTGACCAGTCCGCTGACGTCAAGCACGTCCCGGATTTGCGCCTGTGCGGCTTCCACCAGCAACCCCCGTAGCCTAGTTCTCCTCCAGACTAGCCTCCCGGTTGCACAAGGCACCGGACAGAGACCTTAGACCCGGAGCCTTGTCCGGCCCGGGGCACCGACAGTACCCGGCCAGCGGGGCTGCCGGAGTCGAAGACGGAGCCGCACCGTCGGGGCCAGCACAACGGCGACCCCGACGGCGGCTCCAATGACGGTTTTCGATGATCCGGTCGCGCAACAGTATGCCCGGTGCCGAGGGAGCCGCCAGGAGGGTCGAAAGCAGGGCCAGCGGGGTCACGAAGATCTGGGCCAGCCCGTAGTGGCGGGCGATGAACATCTCCGCGCCGAACTGGCAGGCGGCGATCACCAGAACGGTCTGCCAGGGTGCGGGCTGCAGGAGCAGGATCCCGGCCAGGAGTACCAGCCCGATCGCGGTGCCAACGATTCTTTGCAGCCCGCGGCTTACCCGGTGCCGGGTGGTGTGGCCCACGAGCGGGACTACGGCGGCCACCATTGCCCAGTAGTTGTGGCCAACGCCCAGAAGCTGTCCAACCAGCGTTGCGAGGGTTCCGGCCAGGCCCGCCGCCACAAGGGAGCCGGTGGCGGGCGCCACCCACGGTGTCCGGCGGCTCCGGACCAGGCGGGAGGACATACCAACCAGGACGGAGAACGCGACGGCCGCCACGGCCGCCGGCAGGCCCTGCCAGAGCCGCGGCTGGTGCGGAATCGCCGCGATCGCTGCGAACGCGAAGATGTGGAACAAGGAGCCTGCGGGGCGAAGCCGCCACCTGGCGACGATCAGCGAGCAGCTTCCGGCCACCAAGGCAGTGGCGGTCACCTGGCGCCAGAGGGCCTCCGAAGCCGTGAATGCAGAGGCGACCCCGGCCCGGGCGGGCCGGGCAGCAAGCAGCATAACTGCCAGCATCAGTGCACCGGCCTTCAGCTGCAGCCCGCAGCGCCTGGCGTGCGGTTCATTACGGCCGTAAATCCCGGTGAAAGCGCCGAAGGACGCGAAGATCGCCAGATCCAGGCGGTCCAGGAACACCAGCGTGATCAGCGGGACAAAAACACCGATGGCGCAACGCACGGCGGTCTGGTGGTCCTTGTTGCCGGGCGCAATGCTGAACAGCTCGGCAAGCATTTTCACGGGTTGGCGGCACCTTTCCAGCAGTCCATTGGTTACGACGGCGGCGCTGGCAGCCAGGAGCGATGCTACGCCGGACGGTCCTGGAACCGGCTTTGCCAGCCGTTCAATGGAACCTCGCCGGGAAGTGATAACGTCTACCGGTTGATCCCCCGCGCCCGCGGGACGGCGCACAGATTTTTTTATCTCACAGCACACCGGAGGACCCATGCTCAGAGGATTCAAGGACTTCATCCTGCGCGGCAACGTGATCGAACTGTCCATCGCCGTCGTTGTTGGCACTGCATTTACAGCCCTCGTCGGCGCGTTCACCTCAAACATCGTGAACCCCATCATTGCTGCGGTCGGCGGAGTCGAAACAGACGGGCTCGGATTCCACATCTGGCCGGGAAACGAGAAGACCTTTGTTAACTTTGGCGGGGTCATCACGGCGTTCGTCACGTTTATGATCACCGCGGGGGTCGTCTACTTCCTCTTTGTGGCTCCGATGAACCGGATCAACCGCCTGGTCAAGAAGCGCCTCGCAACCGCGGAGCCGGAAGAGAAAGCGCTCCCGGCGGACACCGCCCTGCTCGCCGAAATCCGTGACCTGCTGGCGCAACTCGCCGGCCCGGCGCAGGGTCTGCCGTCCGGCCACGGTCCGGCACGGATCGGCGAACCGGGACACGTGAAATGAGGCGGCGGGAAATTGCCACCGGCAGGCGCCCGGCCCGAAAACAGCCGTTTCCGGGCTCAGCGGCGGTGTCTGCGCCCAGCCGCCCGTAACGGCTGGGCTGTTCCCGTGCCCCCGGTCAGCCCGCCGCCCCGGCGGCACCCGCTTGGCGGCTACTGGCGTCACGTTCCCACACTGCCGGGTGCGCGGCGAGGCGGCGGCCCGCCAAGGCAAATCCCAGATAGACCGAGGCGTTGACGGCGGAGAACGGGCCACGGATGGTACGAACTACCTGGGCCAGTGTTTGGGCCGCCGTACTGTGGCTTCTGCCCTGTTCGGCGTTGCCCCGGTATATGCGGTGCAGCACGGCCACTTGATCCTTGGGCGTTTTCGGCGGACAAATAACTACCGGTTCCACGTCCAGAACGGCCTTTTCCGCCGGCTCAAAGAGACGGTCCACGAATAGATCATCTGCGGTGAGTTCAGGGAATTTCAGGAACCGCCCCCGCCCTTCTTTGGACAGTCCGTAAACACCCCCGCCCCAGAGCCCCGTCTGGGTCGCGGGCAGATTCAGCCGTGTGCAGTAGTACGAGTGGATGAGCGGGTGCGCGTCCTGAAGGTCGAGGCGGGCGGCGGGACGGGCGGCCAGAATGCGCCCGGAGAGCAGCGTATTGAGGACGGCCCGCACGGTGCCGGCGCTGATCTGCACATCCGCATCGAGGTACAGCCGCGGCCAGTGCGAGGCGATGGCGTCCCCGGCATTCAGAGCGGCCGTCTTGGACGGCTGCTCCAATTCCAGTACCTTCACGCCCTCGAATCGTCCGGCGATGGCTGCGGTCTCATCGCCACAACCGTTGCAGGCCACGATGACCTCCAGCTGGTCTTTCGCAGCCAGCCGGGCCAGCGGCGCTAAGGTCCGCGCGATCACGGCCGCTTCATTGTGCGCCGGAATGATCACCGAACCGTGCGGGAAAGCCCCGGCGTCCGCGTCCTCGCCCGCGCTTTTTCCCGGTCCCGGCAGGGCAGTCCAACTGCCCTCGTTGAGTACCGTCCGCAGCACGCCGCGGCGATCGGGCTTCCATAGGCGCAGGACTTCAGAGAGCACAACGGCGCCGCGGAACACGGCGGCGTAGGCGCCGGAATGGTATTTGCGGATGTAGCGGACACGGTTGACGGACAAGAGCGCGTTCAGCTCCGGTGAACTGCCGGAGGCCCCGCCGGTGTGGCGCATAACAGCCTCGGGCTCGTACCAGACGGTTTCACCCATCGTGCGCAGGCTCCGAAAAAAGTCAGTCTCCTCGCTGTAGAGAAAATAGGACTCATCCCACGGCAGGGCATCCGCCAGCGAACGCCGGACCATCAGCGCGGCACCGGTAGCCCAATCCACGGGATGGGGATGGGCGTAGCTTTCCGGCGAGTAGTCAGTTCCGGCGAGCCAGCCGGGCCGGTTGGGCGCGCGGCGGCCCAGCAGCGCGTCGCCCACGGCAGTGGCAATGCTCGGCTCCCGGAAGAGCGAGCGGCTGGCCACCCCCCATTCGTTCACCAGCCGTGGAACCACGGCCCCGGCCTGCGAAGCATTCAGTCGGTGCATCAGGGTCCGGATACTGCCAGGTGCCACCGTTAAATCGGGGTTGAGCACCACCACGGTGGCGGCATCACCGGCCCGCAACATGGCGGCGTTGATGCCGCCGGAATAGCCCAGGTTGCCGCCCGTGCTGAAGGCCTGGACGTCAGGATGGCAGCGGCGCACCACATCCAAGGTGCCATCGCTGGACGAGTTGTCAGCCACAAGAACCCTCAGCCTCAGGTCCGCCGTTTCTTCCCGCAGGGTTTCCAGCAGGCCCTCAACGCACCCTGCGCTGTTGAAGGTCACAATAACAACGACGGCGTCCGCGGCACCCTCCGCTCCGGTGAAGCGGCCCGGAGTCCGCGGCGCAGGGGCCGCATGGGACAGCGAATCCGTGCGGACGGCGGGAACGGCGCTGGACCCTGTCCGCAATGTCAGGTAAGCAGGTGGCCCGTCAACAAGGTAACGGCCCGCCAGCCGCCTTGGTTCACGGGCCAGCCGGTATCCCCATTCCAGTCCGTGTTGGCTAAACCATTCAGGCGCGCGCTGAACCCGGTCGGCGAGGAAGTCCACCGCCGCGCCGAAGGCCAGCAGAACGGTTGCCCCGGTAGACGGCCCATACTCGTCTATCCAGAGTTCCTGGCGCGGCTTTCCCAGTCCGACGTAGAGGATCTGGGTGCCCGAATCGGCAATCTCACGGGCAATACGCCCGGACTCCTGCACGGAGGCCAAGTCCTCCCGGCTCGGGGACCACATGCCGCCGAGCTGCAGCGCGGGGTGCTCCTGCGCGATCTTCCGCGCCAACAGCCGCTGATTCGGTGGCGAGCCGCCGAGAAATCCTACCCTCAGCCCAAGCTGCTCTGCCCGTGCCAGGATCGGGGCTGCCAGGTCGCTCCCGGCCAGCCGGGGCCACCGGCGCCCGGTAATACGTTGGGATTGGGAAACCAGGGGTGCCCCGTCCAGGAAATAGAGCCAATCCACCCTGCTTGCCGGATTGGCATGCAAGGTGCCCGACCACCGGCCGCCGGTACCAAAATGGTGCACATGATCGAGGTTGACCGACGCCACCCCCAGCGGAGGATTTCCGCCGCCCTCCCGCACCCTCGCGAGTATCCGCTCTACCGCTGCTTCGGATTCCATCAGGTCTACCGGTGTCCCGCCCAGAATGACCTGGCATATTTCCAGCTTTTCCATGCTGCCTCCTTGCTCCCTAGTCCACCGGTGTTAAGCGCCCGTTGCGTTCGATGTAACTGCGGCCGGTGGCCGGGCAGAGCCAGCAGGCGCCGGCCTGTTTAAGCGGATGTCCTGCCTCGCCCACCCAGCCTGACTGCCGGGCGGGGACACCGATCACAACGGCGTAGGGCGGCACGTCCCTGGTGACCACCGCGCCGGCAGCTACGGTCGCCCACTCCCCGATCGAGGCGGGGCCGATACAGATGGCACCGGCTCCGATGGAAGCACCCCGGCCGACCGTGACGCCGACGGCGACCCAGTCATCCGGGTCCTTCAGCGTTCCGTCCGGCGTGATGGCCCGCGGGTGCAGGTCATTGGTAAGAACGGCCGCGGGTCCGACGAAGACGCCGTCCGCCAGGCGGGCCGGCTCATAGACGAGGGCATAGTTTTGCAGTTTGCAGTTGTTCCCCAGCACAACGCCGGGGCCCACGTAGGCCCCGCGGCCGATGTTGCAGTTACTGCCGAGGATGGCGTCCTCCCGGATCTGCGCCAGATGCCAGATTCGCGTTCCTTCCCCCACCACGGCGCTCTGAGCCACGTCGGCAGTTTCGGCGATGGATGTCACGGCGTTCCTCCAGGTGTGCGGCGGCGTTGTCATGAGCCGCTCAGGGCTGCCTGCAGCCGTTCCGCGACATACTGCTGCTGAGCCTCGGTGATGTGCGGATAGACGGGCAACGACAGAATCCCGCGAGCGGCCCGTTCTGCGACCGGAAAACTCCCGGGGCCGAGCTCCATCCCGCGATAAGCCCCGCTCAGATGGACCGGGACCGGGTAGTGGATGCCGGCGCCGATCCCCGCGGCGTTCAGCTCGGCGCGGACCCGGTCCCGATCGGGGACGCGGACCACGTACAGATGCCAGACATCGAGGTTGCCGGGGGCGCTGCGGGGGAGCTCGACGCCGGGCACGTCCGCCAGCAGCTCCCGGTAACGTGACGCGGCCTGCCGGCGCCGTTCGTTCCAGCCCGCCAGCCTCCGCAGCTTGGCGTTCAGTACCACTGCCTGGACGGTGTCGAGACGTGAATTCATACCCACCGCGTCGTGCTCGTATTTGCGTGCGCTCCCGTGCGCGCCAAGCATCCGGACTCGGGCGGCGACGTCCCCGTCGGCGGTCAGTACGGCGCCGGCATCACCGGCCGCCCCGAGGTTCTTGCCCGGATAGAAGCTTGTTCCGGCAGCCAATCCCAGTGTGCCGGCGCACCGGCCGTAGCGGGAGGCGCCCTGGGCCTGGGCGGCGTCTTCGATGATCACTGCGCCGCACGCGGCCGCGATCGGTTCCAGGCGCTCAACGAATGCCGTTTGGCCGAACAAGTGAACGGGCACGATCGCTTGGGTCCGCCGCGTGACAGCCTGCCCCACCTGGTCCGGGTCGATCAGCAGGTACTCCGGGTCGACGTCGACGAGGACCGGCACGGCACCGGTCCGGCTCACCGCCTCGGCGGTAGCGATAAACGTGTTGGCGGGGAGAATGACTTCCCCGCCCGCACCGACCCCGCACGCGCGCAGGGCCAGTTCCAGTGCATCCGTGCCGTTGGCCACCCCGACGCAGTGTCCGGTGTCGAGGAAACGGGCGTAGGCCTGCTCAAATTCCGCCACGGCGGGGCCGCCAATGAACGAAGTCCGGGCGAAAACCTCTTTCAGGCCAATGTCGACTTCCTCGGCGATCTCGTCCTGCTGAGCGCCCAGGTCAACGAAGGGGACGCAGACTCTGGCTTCCAACGGCAACGTCATCCCCGGGCGCCCGCCGCGGCAGCCGAGGGTTTGAGCACCCGGGCCGGCACTCCGGCCCAGGTCTCGTCCGGCGGCACATCGGCCAAGACTGCGGCCCCCATGCCAATCACAGAACCCGACCCCACGGTGGTGCCTTCACGGACCGATGAGTTCATGCCAAGGTAAGCCGCACGGCCGATCCTGACCCCGCCGCCCAAACAAACGCCGGCAGCCAAGGTGGCGAAGTCCTCCACTACGTCGTCATGGGTCAACGTCACACCAGGCATCAGCACCACATGGCTTCCGACCATGATCGCGGCGGTCAGGGTGATATTTCCCAGCAGGATGCTTCCGGGGCCGACCTCGCAGCAGGAAGGGACCCGCACCGAAGGATCAACAACGGTTGCGAAGCGGTAGGCCGGTACACCCAAACCGGCCAGTCGCGCCACAACACGCTCCCGCGCCCGCCCGGCGCCGATGCAAACGACGACCCGTGCTGCGGGATAACGCAGGGCATAGCTGACGGGTCCCAGGATGGGGGCACCATCAAGGGCAGAACCTACCTTGGCGTCGTCGTCGTCGAGGACGCCGACAACGTCGAATTGTCCGTTCTCGCGGACGCAGGAAAGCACCTCGCGGGCGAGGCCGCTGGCGCCGATCACAAGGAGCTCTGTCATGGCTTTTCCTCGGCAGACCTGGCTATCGAATCGATCACCCTGGACTGCTCGTCCGGTGTCAGCTGGTGGTATACGGGCAGGATTAAGGTGCTGTCCGTGAGCCGCTCCGTCACCGAGAGGTCAGCTTTCCCGGTGTCCATCCCGGCGTAGGCAGGCTGCCGGTGCGCGGCCATAATTCCCCGACGGGCGGAAATTCCGTCCTGGGCCAGTCGCGCCAGGAGTTCCTCCCGCCCGAGGGCAAAGCCCGGCAGTACTTCGAGCCAGAAGGACTGGAAATTGCTGGTCCCGTACAAGGGGTCCTGGCTGAAGCGCAGGCCCTCAACCCCGGCGAGTGCCCTGCGGTACGTATTGGCGATTGCCCGGCGCCGGGACACCGCCTCACCCAGGCGTTCCAGCTGCACGAGCCCGACGGCCGCCTGCAGATCCGTCATCCGGTAGTTAAAACCGATCTCGCCATACGATTCCGCTGGCGCCAGGACCGTGGAGTGCCGCTCGTTCGCCGAGACGCTCATGGCGTGCTCCCGCAACGTCCGCGCCCGGTTGGCCCAGGCCGCGTTGTCGGTGGTCAGCATCCCGCCTTCCCCGGTGGTCAGTATTTTGCGGGGGTGGAAGGACCAGGCCGCGAGCTCGGCTCCCGCCCCCACTGGCCGGCCCCGGTACGTTGAGCCCGCCGCGCAGGCTGCGTCCTCGATGACGGTGATGCCCAGTGGGTCGCACAGGCCACGGATCGGATCCAGATCAACCGGCATACCTCCCTGGTCCACGACGATCACAGCGCGCGTGGCGGGGGTCAGGGCAGCCTCAAGTGTCGACACCGACACATTCCCCGTGTCCGGCTCAACATCGGCGAAAACGGGACGGGCACCGACATAGGTGACAGAATTTGCGGTGGCGATGAATGAGAAGGACGGCACTACAACGTCATCACGCGGCCCAATGCCGGCCACCTTCAGTGCCAGATGCAGGGCAGCTGTGCAACTGGACACGGCGACGGCGCAGCCGGCCTGCTGCGTCTCCGCGAAGGCTTCTTCGAAGCGCTTCACGCGTGGTCCCTGCGCCACCCAGCCCGAGGCGATCACTTCGGCTACCGCTTCGGCTTCCTCGGCTCCGAGCCACGGCTTCATCACGTTGATCCGGCTCAGGACAGGGTTCTTGCCGGCCGTCACCGCGCGCCCCCGACCCTGGCGTCCGCAATCTCGGCGCGCAGCGGCCGCCACCAGTCCACCAATTCGCGCAGTCCGTCCGCTAGCCCGGTTTCGGCACTGAAACCAAGCTCGCGTGTGGCCGCGCCCGTGTCCGCCTGGCGTCGGACGACCCCGTTCACAGCACGGTCGGGGCCGTGCTCTACGGCCAGTTCCGAACCCATGGCCCGCAATAGTGCTTCAGCCAGTTCCAGCAGGCTGGTTTCGACCCCGCTGGCGACGTTGTAGACGCCCGCGTCCACCGGGCTGCCAGCGGCCAGGATATTGGCCCGTGCCACATCCCTCGTGTGCACAAAATCCATGGTCTGCTGTCCGTCGCCGAAGATCAGGGGCGGCAGCCCGTCGTCGATTCGTTCCATCCAGCGAACCAGCACCTCGGTGTAGAGGCCGTGGACGTCCATCCGCGGACCGTACACGTTGAAGTAGCGCAACAGCACGTAGTCCAGGCCGTGCATCGCGCGGAAACTACGGGCCATGGCCTCGTTGAAGGACTTGGCTGCGCCGTAAAATGTGTCGTTGTTGTGGTGGTGATGGCGTTCGGCGGTCGGAAAGGTCTCCGCCAGGCCGTAGACAGAGGCGCTGGACGCCGCCACGAGCTTGCCGACCCGCTGGGCGGACACTGCTTCGAGCACATTAAACGTCCCGTCCACCAGCACCTCAAGGGCAAGACGAGGCTCTTCGGCGCATTGGGTGATGCGAATGGCTGCCTGGTGGAAGACAATGTCCTTGCCGCGGCACAAGTCATGGACCAGGTCCCGGTCGCGGATGTCCCCTTCGATCAGGTGCACCCGTCCGCTGGAGCGGGCCGGATCGAGGTTGGCCCGGCGGCCGCGGACCAAGTTGTCCAGCACATCGATCCTGCCGGCGCCGGCGTCCAGCAGTTGGTCCACGACCGTGGACCCGATGGTTCCCGCTCCGCCGGTGACCAGGACGTGTGCTCCTTGGAGTGTGCTCATCTGCTGACCTCAAGTTTCGGTTCGTTGCCGACCACAACGCTGGCCTTCCCGTCGGCACGGAGGCTGTCGCTGACTGCCTCCAGCACACAGAGCACCCGGAGACCGGAAGCGCCGCTGGTTCGGGAAGGGCGCCGCTGCCGGATACTGTTGGCGAATTCCGCCACCATCTCCCCGAGCGCCTCATACTCGGGGAGGGCCGGTGACCAGGTATCGCCCAGCCGGTACGAGATGGCCGAGGCGGTTCTGGCTGCCGCTGACGGTGACTTGCGGTCCAGGCTGACTCCGCGGTCGTAGATACTGAGCCGCTGCTGGGGGTTCAAGTCATCCCACACCAGGGTCCGCCGGGAGCCTCCGACCACAAGCTGGCGGATTTTGGTCGGACTCAACCAGTTCACGTGCACGTGGGCCATTGCATCGTTGGGCAACGCGAACGTCAGGTGCCCAACACAGGCGTGACCGGTACCGAGCGGATCAGCGCCGTGCGCAGCAACCTCGACCGGACGCAGCCCACCCGGGAGAATGAAGTCGAGAATGGACAGGTCGTGGGGCGCAAGGTCCCAGAACACATCCACATCCGGTTGCAGCAGGCCCAGGTTGATCCGGACCGAATCGATGAACAGAATGTCCCCGAGCGACCCGTCGGCGATCAGCTCCCGGATCTTCAGCACTGCCGGGGTGTAGCAGTAGGTGTGGTCGGCCATCAGGACCAGCCCCCGCTCATCCGCTACTTCAACCATCTCCAGTCCCCTCAGCCGGCTGTCGGCCAGGGGCTTCTCGACCAGCACGTGTTTCCCGGCTTTCAACGCCGTCAGGGCGATGCCGTGGTGCGTGTGGGCGGGCGTTGCAATCGCTACGGCGTCGACGTCGGCCAGGTCCAGCAGTTCATCGATGGACTTAAAGACCGGAACCCCGCCCTGGGCAGCGGCGAGCTTGGCGGCACGGTCTTGGTCCAGGTCCACGATGCCGGCCAGCTCCCAGTCCGGACTGACGGTGAAGTTCCGCGCCAGGTTGGGTCCCCAGTAGCCGGCACCGATGACGGCCGCCTTCAACGGCCCGCCGGTGGCCGCCAGATCCCGGCCACGGAGGTAATCTGAACGTGAATCATTCATTGAGTTTCCTTGCTCCGTTAGTACGCGCCCGCAGGCACGCACATTGCCCTGAAGGTGCGCCAGATGATGATGACGTCGCCCATGATCGACCAGTTCTCCACGTAGTAGAGATCCAGGCGCACCGCTTCGTCCCACGGCAGATCCGAACGGCCGTTGACTTGCCACAGGCCGGTAATCCCGGGCTTGATCAGCAGCCGTCGGTGCGTGTGCCTCTCGTAGCCGACCACCTCGCGCTGCAGCGGCGGCCGGGGCCCGACCAGGCTCATTGCTCCTGAGAGGACATTCCAGAACTGCGGCAGCTCGTCCAGCGAGTACCGGCGCATCCACCGCCCGCAGCGGGTCACCCGGGGGTCGTTGTGCATCTTGAAGAGAACCCCGGCGCCGTCGTTTTGGCCGGAAAGAACTGCCAGCGCGGCGTCGGCATCGGTGACCATGGATCTGATCTTGAGCATCCGGAACGGCTTTCCGGCTTTCCCGACGCGCTCCTGCCTGAAGAGAACGGGCCCGGGGCTGTCGTGTTTGACGATGATCGCGAGGACGAGAAAAAGCGGGGCCAGCAAGGCCAGGGCGGCCGAGGCCACAACGATGTCCAGCAGTCGCTTGAAGGCATGTTTGGCGCCGCTGTACCGGGGCACATCCACGTGCATCAGCGGCAACCCCTCCACCGGCCGCCAGTGGATCCGCGGCCCGGCAACATTGGTCAGGGACGAAGCGAGGACCAGCTCCGCCTTGTGCTCCTCCAGCCCCCAGCCCAGCTCACGGATGTATTGGTTACCGCCGGGTACCGGTCCGGCCACGATCACCGCTTCCGCCCCGCAGCGGCCGACGGTCCGGACAACGTCATCGGTGGAGGACAGCACGGGCACCCGGCGGCCGTCGACGTCGAAGGTTGTCCCCCGCCGCCCGCCCGGCAACGCCACACCGAGGATTTCGTAGACGGCCCCGGACTTCTTGGAGATCCGCTTGAGCACGTAGCGCACGTCCTCGGGCTCGCCGATCACAATCGCCCGCACGAGGAACTGCCCCAGGGCCTGACGGGAGTTGTACCATCGGCGCGCCGTCCAGCGGCCACCGGGCAACAGGACGAGTCCCAGCGGGAGCGAGACCAAATGGAACGCCGATGCCGGCTGGACACGAAAAGCAACAAGACCCACGGCGAGCAATCCGAAGACCGCGCCACTTGCCGCGGCCACGCGCTTGTATTCACTGGTCCCGGCACCGAGGATCTTTGTGTCCCTGGTCCGGTAGAGACCGAGTGCGGCGACCCACAGGATGCCCAGGACCGCGCCGATCACAGCCGCGTTGAGATCAGCGAGGCTTCCTGTGAGAGGCTGGCCACCCTCGAAGCGGACCAGGAATCCGGCAAAGACACAGGCGGCGACCAGCAGGGCGTCCGTGCCGCGCAGTACCCGCCGCAAGAACCGTGCCCACTCCCGGCCCGAGAGCCGGTCAGGGGCCCGGACTGCCGGGACTGCGGCGGGCAACGGCTGGGGTCGAAAAATTACCGGTGGGATGCGTGCGTCGTGTTCGGCGTGGCGTTGGTGCGGGGCGTATGCGAGGTCGGCCATAGTCCCGCCGGCGCGGCTGGCACCGTGTCCCGGGGCCGCTGGGGTCAGCCCCGGGGCCATCCACTCCGGACGCGCTGTCACCGGCGTTCCTCAAACCCGTGGCCCGCAGCTTTGGGAACACTTTCATCCACACAGCGGAAGGGAGCCCGGCGCAGGGAAGATCGTTCCGTCGAAAAAACATCCCGTGTGAACGCCAACCAGCGCGTCATAGTGACTCCGTCCAGAATGCATTGGCTGCATCGGGTGATCCCTGAGTCAATCTAGGTTGGGAGGAATACGGCAGTCACGAGTGATTCGTACTCGCCTTTGCGAACCACACTCCGGAGACTTACCCGGGTAGTACTCATGGCCGGGGCCCAGCCACCCCGGCTTGTGCCGGAAATGCGAAGTCAAGTATCGCCGAGGACCGCCCGCCGATACTTCAGCCGGCCATCCGGATCGTCAAAGCACCTCGATCGATGGCCACAGCCAAATGCGTTCCGGCACCGAGATGGTCACCGTCCAGCTGGAACTCCTGCTCGCGCTCCAAGGTGATCTCGGCGGCCTTGCCCTGGAAGTACTCGACTGACTCGGTCTCGCGCTTGTTCCGGCCGAAGATCCCGGCGACAACGCCCAGCCAGCCAAACCGGCCGCGGGGCGCCAGGACCAACAGGTCCAGCACACCGTCGTCGAACTTGGCATCGGGAAAAATCTCGACTCCGCCCATGATCCGGCCGCAATTGCCGATCATAACGCTGCGGATCCTGCGTTGGACGGTTTTCCCGCCGTCGACGCTGATCTTCGCCTTAACCGGTTTGCCCGGAAGCTTACGGATGCCCGCTTCCACGTAGGCCACCCAGCCCATCCGGTCCTTCAGCACGTCCACGGTGTCGGCCATAATTGCCGCATCGTAGCCGAGACCGGCCATGACCAGGAACAACTGCTGCTCATCGGAGTGGTCGAGTGTTGCCTTGACGACATCGATGGTCCGTTCGCTGCCGGTGAGGACGCCCCGGCAGGCTGCAACCGGATCGCTGATGTCCACGCCGAGGTTGCGGGCCAGGAGGTTCCCGGTCCCCAGCGGCACCAGACCCATGGGCGTTTTGGTGCCTGCGAGCACCTCCGCGACGCAGCGCACGGTCCCGTCGCCGCCGGCCGCGATTACAACGTCGACCCCGGCCTCCAGTGCCTGGCGGGCCTGGCCGGTGCCCGGGTCCTCGATGCTGGTTTCGAGCCACAGCGGTTCAGCCCAGCCTTGTGTTTCGCAAAGCCGCAAGATCTCGCGCTGGAGCTCCGGTCCACCGGATTTGGCGGGGTTGATAACGACGGCGGCGCGCCGGGGTGGTGTAGTGCGTTCAGGCTCGGAATCGTTCTCTGGCATAACGTCCTTCAAGACATAGCGGGCGTGGGGTGTCCCGGATTGAAATCCTAGCGGGATTCCGTGCTTAACTTCGGCGGCTGGGCCGCGAACCGTGGACGTCCGCGTGTCACGGTCACTAGACTGGCCATGCTCAAGTACTGGAGCCTTCCGGGATGGGAATCCTGCCGGGAAGGCCGCCCGCCAGGATCGGCCTGGCGGGACGCGTTCCAGGGGCGGGAAGCGGGAGCACATGTCGGAAGCACAGGAGAATTTCTCGGCCGAGGCCGAGGCGTCCAGCATGGATCCCCATGATTGGGGCCGGGCCATGGCGCTGGCCGTCACGCGGCTGGCAGAACAGATCGCCCCGACGGACAGCGAGGACATCCATGCCTCGCTGGTGGGCAGGAACCTCCACCTTAAGATCCGTGACGACGCCGCGGGGGTCACTATTACGGTCTCGACCGCCCCTTCGCCGGACTCCGTCAACTGAGTGCAGCGAGCGTCAGGACGACAGGTCGGCGGAGATGAGTTCGGCGGTAGCAACCGTCGCCTCGCGCACCGAGCCCAAGTAGGCCGCCGGGTCGGGCTGGCCGGCAAACGATTGGGCGTGCAGGGACACGTTAATGGCAGCGACCACCTTGAGGCCGTCATGGACCGGCGCGGCTACGCCGCCTCCAACGCTGTCTGGCCGTCCTTTTACGCCGAGATGTTCAGCACCAGGGTCCGCTTCTCCGGCCTGGCCATCGGCACCCAGCTCGGCTTCCTGATGGCAGGCTTCGCCCCGGCGATCGTCGCGGCCATGGGCGGCATCAAGCCCGGCGGCTGGGTCCAGATCAGCATCTTCACCGGCGCCATCTGTGTCACCGCGGCCGTCTCGGCCCTGACCGCCAAGGAATCCTTCAAAATTCCCACCAAGGAGCTCGGCCTCAAGTAACCCGGCCGCTGCGGGCAGGGCCGGTCCGGTCAGGTCCGGTCAGGGCCGGTCCGGGCCGGTCCGGGCCGGTCCGGTCAGGTCCGGTCAGGGCCGGTCCGGGCCGGTCCGGGCCGGTCCGGTCAGGGTGTCAGGATGGCGCCTTTCCGTTCCCCAGGACCGCGGCCAGATCGAAGCCCGCCGGCACCTCGAGCTGGTCATAGGTGCAGGAGCGCGGCTCCCGGTCCGGGCGCCAGCGGACAAACTGCGTTGTGTGGCGGAACCTTTGACCCTCCATGTGGTCGTATTTCACCTCCAACACCCGGTCCGGCCGAAGCGGGGTAAACGAGAGGTCCTTGCCACCGCTCCACCGGCTGCCCTCGGCGTTGCGGGGTGTCCGGGTCCCTTCATCCTGGTGGGTCCGGGCCCAAGGGTGGCCCTCACCGCCGGCCACCAGCGGCTGGAGTTCACCGTAGAGGTCCTTGCGCCGCTGCATCGGGAAAGCCCCCACAACTCCGACGTTGGCGAGTCTGCCGGCAGCGTCATAAAGTCCCAGCAGGAGCGACCCGACGCGGTCCGGCCCGGAAGTGTGCACCCGGTACCCGGCGAGAACGCAGTCCGCGGTGCGTTCGTGCTTGACCTTGAACATCGAGCGTTTGTCCGGCAGATACTTCCCGTCGAGGGGTTTGGCCACGATCCCGTCGAGACCGGCTCCCTCGAACCGGTGAAACCATTCCTTTGCTGTTCCCCGGTCCCGGGTCGCGGCGGTGAGGTGGATTGGCGGGGCACTGCCGGCGAGCACACGCTCCAAGGCGGCACGCCGCTCGGCGAACGGACGGTCGGTCAGGTCCTCGTCGTCGAGGGCAAGCAGGTCAAACGCGACAAAACTCGCCGGTGTAGCTTCGGCCAGTAGCCGCACCCTGCTTGCGGCAGGATGGATCCGCTGCTGCAGCAGATCAAAGTCGAGCCGGTCGCCCGAGGCGCCGACCATAATGATCTCCCCGTCAATCACACAGCGCCGCGGAAGATTCATTTTCAGCGCCTCAACCAGCTCCGGGAAGTAACGCGTTAGGGGCTTAGCGTTGCGGCTGCCGATCTCCACCTCGGCCCCGTCACGGAAGATGAGGGACCTGAAACCGTCCCACTTCGGTTCGAACATCACCGGGCCCTCCGGCAGGGCCCGCACGGCCTTTGCCAGCATCGGCGCGATCGGCGGCATCAGCGGCAGTTGCATGGCCCTATTGTCCGCCCGGACCCCGGCGACCGCCAGCTGCCGCACGGCAACAACCCCGGCGCCGGACGCTTACCCATGTCTTACCGGATCGAAACGAGGTGGCAACATTGGGGCGCCACACTGGAAGCGCCGGCAAGAGCAGGCATCACGCTCCAGTCCAGGAGGTCCCGCCATGTTGAAGGAAGCCACAGCCCACGTGACCCGCATCCGCGCCTTGGATCAGTTGCACCGCGGCGACGAGATCGAGGCGCGGCTGAAGGTCGGCCCTAATTACGACGACGTGGTGATCCGCCGCGGATGCGTCCAGGAAACCGCCCCCGGAATCAGCGTCGTGTGGATTATGGACCGGCAATCGGGCAGCCGGAAGGCGATTAACACCGACGAGTGCAGCCTCTGGCGGGTCGCTGCAAGCAGCTAGCCGCCCGCGACGGACTGGATGATCAGGAGCTCCTCACCCGGTGACACCCTGGTGCCCAGGCCTTGCAGCCGCCGGATTTCATTCCCGTTGACGTATATATTCACGTGACGCCGGACCGTCCCGGTTTCGTCCCGGAGCCGCCTTGCCAGGGCCGGGTATTCGTCGGCGACCAGGTCAAGCAAAGCCGCCACCGTCACCTCCGCGGCTACGGGTGCAGTCAGGAAGGACTGCCCGCCGGCAAGGGGATGGAGCACACTCGGCAACACCACGCTGATCCCGGCCACGGCGACTCAGGCATTCGCCGGGATGCCGGGCGTGGCCGTGCCGGACACCAGCGCCGGGCTTACAGCTGCGGCCCGCACGCACAGCACGTCGGGCAGGTGCGAAGCCAGCTCGGTGAAGTGGGCGCCTTCGTCGGCGCTGGCGTAAACGCTGCCGCCTCGCGTACCGAAGTACACCCCGGCAGGTTCCGCAGCGTCGACGCAGGCTGCGTCCCGCAGCACGGCGTTGAACTCAGCCTCTGGGAGCCCGTCGTCCAGGCGCTCCCAGCTCGCGCCGGCGTCGACTGTGCGGTGGACCGCCAACTTACCCTCGGGCGGGATTCGTTCGCCGTCGGCCTTGAGCGGGATGACCCAGGCGGTCCCGGCCCGCCGCGGATGCGTGAGCATCACGAATCCGAAGTCCGCGGGCAGACCGTCAGCGATCGAGGTCCAGCTCTCGGCATTGTCGTCGCTGCGGTAAACACCGTGGTGGTTCTGGGCATAGAGCCGGCCTTCGACCGAGGCGTCGGCGGCAATCTTGTGCACACACTGACCGAACTCCGGGTTGGGATCGGGCATAAAGTAGGCCGAAATTCCCTGGTTGCGCGGCTCCCAGGAGCTCCCGCCGTCGAGCGAGCGGTAGACGCCGCCGGTGCTCATCGCGACGTGAACCTTCTCACCGGTGCGGTCCACAACGATGGAGTGCGCCGCAGCGCCACCGTAGCCGGCACCCCATTCACTGCGGTGCGGGTGGTCCCAGAGCCCGCGGTTAAGTTCGAAGTGTTCACCGCCATCGATCGATTTCCAGACCGAGATCGGCTCACAGCCGGCCCAGACGACGCCGGGGCGGGACTCGGCATCGGGGTAGATCTGCCAGATGCGTTCGAGCGCAGCATCCGTGCCCGCCGGAAAGCGGATGGCACCCTGCTCGGGCTCGCTCCAGGTCTCGCCCAGGTCATCGGAGTGGAAGACCGTGGGACCCCAATGCTCCGAGCGGACGCCGGCCAGGATCCGGGTCCGGCCATCCCTGCTGTCGATGCCGATACTGGGGACTTCGCTCATCAGGAAATGCGGGCCGGAAAGGGACCAGTCCTTGCGGTCGGGGCTGGTAGCGAGCCAGAGACCTTTTTTGGTGCCGATCGCCAGGACATAACTCTCTTCGGTAGCCATGCCCCCATGCAACCACTACCTGCTGCTGGCCGCAATGGTGTCTTCCCGTGCGCTTTTGTTCGGCTTTGTCAGTCCACGTATTCGGACTGAGTGGCGATGAAGTCCCAATCGGCGCCGGTAAGCACCCCGGAAACATCCGCCGGGTGGGGGCCGCCGGCCTCGGCAATTCCCTGGAGTACCGGCAGCGGGAACTCGGCGGCGCGAAGGTTTTCCCGCAGCCACTCCTTGCTCGCCAGATCCAGATCCAGCCACCACATAAAGATTTCCACAGCGGTCACCCTTTCCTCAGTTTCTCAACGTTAGGCCGCGTCCCAGGGGTGTTCAAGAGCCGGTTGACCCTGGCGGCTACAGGTCCTCGAGCACGACGGCGGGCCGTTCGAGTGCGCCCGGGACGATCGAGTAGTAGGCCCAGGTGCCACGCTTTTCGCGGTGCAGCAGGCCTGCGTCCACGAGGATCCTAAGGTGATGGGAAACCGTCGGCTGGCCGAGCTCAAGGGGTGCAGTAAGGTCGCAGACGCAAGCCTCGCCGCCGTCGGACGCCTTGATGATGGACAACAGCCGCAGCCGGTTCGGGTCGGCAAGGGCCTTGAAGAATTGGGCCTTGCCCTGCGCCTGATCCGCAGCCAAAAATGGCATCCCGGACGAGGTGCCGGATATTTCCGCGGCCGCGGGCTTAACAATCTGCAGCGTCGTCATCGCTCCATTATGCACCATATTGACAGTGGTCGATATGGTGGGCAGGGTTGAAACCCGGACCGGGGAATAAGCCCCTGTTCGCGCCGCGGGGCAGGGGAAAGAATGGAGTATGTCCGCCGAGCGCCAGATTGCCCAGCCCCCGCTTGTTGTCGGCGTGCTCCCGGGGCAGAGCCCCGGGGTGCTCCAGACCGCAGCCGCACTGGCGGCTGGCCTCGGTACCGAGCTGATCTGCGCCCACGTGGATGAAGAAAGCTATCTGGTGGAGTGGGACCCGACGCGGTCCGCGCACCGGCTCTCGCTGCACCCGGACACGGACAACGCCGAGATCAGGGCAGTGGCCCGGGAACTGCGGAGCATGATCAACGCCGCCTGCGACCCGTTGGGTATTCCGTGGACCCTGCGGACGCTGGCGGGGGACCCGGCCCGGGCGCTTGGCAGGCTTGCGGCTGAGGTCGGCGCCCCCATGATTATCGTGGGTACGCCGGAACCCGGGCTGGGGCACCGCGTCTCCGCGGCCCTCAACGGTTCGGTGGCCGCTTGGCTCAGCCACCACCAGGACCATCCGATCCTGGTGGTTCCGGTCCGGCCCGCAGTCCATCACCAGACAAAACATGACTCGTGAGCTAATGGTTTGCGCGTTGTCTAAGGGTTCAACCGAACCTCCCGTAAGTAAAGTGAAAGTACTTATTCGGGGTGCTGGCTTTCTCCACTTACCGCCGAGTATGGTTGAATCCGTGGGCCAGAGACGGCCCCCAAAGACTGCTCCGGAGTGCGTATCCCCCAATAACGCACTCCGGAGCTTTTTTGTCCCCGGGCGCTTTCGCAGGGCCCGACCGTGCGCCCGCACCGCGCTTGCACCATGCGCCCGCACCGCGCTTGCACCATACCCCTGGGGGGTATATGTTTGGGTTATGGACGAGCACGAAATCGCTGTCGCATCAGGCGCGGACACCGAACCTCCCCAACAGCACGGCTATTCCGCGAACAAAGACGCTTACCTGCGGCGGCTGAAGCGGATTGAAGGCCAGGTTCGTGGCATCGCGAGGATGGTCGAGGAAGACAAGTACTGCATCGACATCCTCACCCAGGTCGCCGCCGCCACCAAGGCCCTGCACGCCGTCAGCCTGGGGCTGGTGGAGGAACATATCGGGCACTGCGTCGTCGGCGCCGCCGCAGAACCGGACCCCTCGCTGCGGGCCGCAGCGATTGATTTTAAGGTCAAAGAAGCCACTGACGCTATCGGCCGCCTGTTGCGGTAGCGGCACCATCTACAACAACACCGGGCCGTGGACCACAACAGCCCGTCCCCAGAGGAGAGAGCCATGAGCACCGTATCCACCATCGTCAACGTGTCCGGGATGACGTGCGCGCACTGCGTGTCATCGGTCAGCGAGGAACTGGAGTCCCTGGCGGGTGTCGAGAAGGTCGACGTCGACCTCAACGCCGGGGGCGTCTCCACGGTCACCATCACTTCCGGCGGGGCCTTGTCCGCCGCCGAGATCAGCGAGGCCGTTGCGGAATCGGGCTACCTGGTGGTGGCCAACGAGACCTGAGCGCCACCCGCCCGTCATTCCACGCCGCGCACACCATCTGGACAGGACCACAGTGAGTACAGAGCAGTTATTCGGCCAGCCCGGAAACCGGGTGATCGAGCTCGACATCGAGGGCATGACCTGTGCCTCCTGTGTCGGCCGTGTTGAACGCAAGCTCGGCAAACTTGACGGCGTGACAGCCAGCGTCAACCTGCCGTTGGAGTCGGCACAGGTCACAGTGCCGGCGGCCATCACGGACGCCCAAATCACCGCCACCGTAGCGGCAGCAGGGTACAAGGCGACAGTCCGGCCTCCCCGGTTCACCGTCGAAACGCCGGCTGGTGGCGCCACCCGCGGCGACCACCTACCGGCCCACCCGGCAGCCAAGCTCCGCCCGCGCCTGGTGACCGCTGCCGTCCTCACCATCCCGGTCTTCCTGATTTCGATGTTCCCCGTTTTCCAGTTCGCCAACTGGGGCTGGGCAGCAGGGGCCCTGGCCCTGCCGGTGGTTACCTGGGCCGCCTGGCCGTTCCACCGCGCCGCTGCCATTAATGCCCGGCACCTGGCCTCCACGATGGACACTCTTGTCTCCATCGGGGTGACGGCCGCTTACGTCTTCTCGGCCTGGCAGCTATTCGCAGACCCGCAGATGACCGGGCACGCGGGCGGGGAAAGCATGGCGATGGGTTCGGGCGGACTCTACTTCGAGGTTGCCTCGGTGGTCACCACATTCCTGCTGTTGGGCCGCTACCTGGAGGCCAACGCCAAGGAAAAGGCCGGCGACGCGCTCAAGGCCCTGCTGAATCTGGGAGCCAAGGATGCCACAGTCTTCCGGGACGGCCGGGAACAGCAGATCCCGGCCGATCAGCTTGGGGTAGGGGATCTCATTGTTGTCCGCCCCGGCGAGAAAATCGCGAGCGACGGCGTCGTCGTCGAAGGGAACTCCGCGGTGGACGCCTCGCTGGTAACCGGCGAATCGGTACCGGTGGAAGTCGGCCCTGGCACTCCGGTCACGGGCGCCACCATCAACACCTCCGGCCGGCTGCTGGTCCGCACCACCCGCGTCGGAGCCGAAACGACTTTGGCCCAGATGGGCCGTCTGGTCGCCCAGGCGCAGACCGGCAAGGCGCCGATCGCCCGCCTTGCCGACCGGATCAGCGCGGTGTTCGTGCCGGTGGTCCTCCTCATCGCTGCCCTCACTTTCGGCGCCTGGCTGCTCGCGGCCGGCCCGGCCATCAGCGACGCCGAACTGCGCGCGGCTTTCACGGCCGCCGTCGCTGTACTTGTCATCGCCTGCCCCTGCGCCCTTGGCCTCGCCACCCCTGTAGGTCTGCTCACCGGAACCGGCCGCGGCGCGCAGCTGGGGATCCTGATCAAGGGACCACAAGTCCTTGAGGACACCCGGACCGTTGACACCATCCTGCTGGATAAAACCGGTACCGTGACCAGCGGCCACCTGGCTGTCGACGGCAGCGAGGCCTTCGGAGCCTTCAGCACAAACGAGGTCCTGCGCCTGGCCGGTTCGGTCGAAGCCGCATCTGAGCACCCGATCGCGCGTGCCATCGCTGCGGCCGCGCTCTCCGCCGAACGCCGCACCAACGACGCCGGGACCCTTCCTGCCGTCACCGGGTTCCGGTCGGCCCCGGGCGGCGGGGTCGAGGGAAAGGTTGCAGGAAAGGTCGTAACGGCTGGCCGGACGGGCTGGCTTGCCGAAAACCGCATCTCCCCGACCGCCACACAGCTTCAGGCATTCAGCGCCGCCGAACATTCCGGGGCCACAGCCATCTGGCTCGCCGTGGATGGGCAGCCGGCAGGCATCATCAGCCTGCGGGACACGCTCAAGCCGGGCTCAGCCCCCGCAATCCGCCGGCTCCGTGAGCTCGGCCTCCGGCCGATCCTCCTGACCGGGGACAATGCGGCCGTCGCCGCCCAGGTGGCCGCCGACGTCGGCATCGCTCCCGAAGACGTTTTCGCCGGGGTGCTGCCGGCGGGCAAGGTCCAGGCCGTCAGGAAGCTGCAGGACGCCGGCGCCATTGTCGCCATGGCTGGCGACGGCGTGAACGACGCCGCGGCACTGGCCCAGGCAGACCTCGGCATCGCTATGGGTTCAGGCACTGACGTCGCGATCGAGGCCGCAGACCTGACGGTCATGGGCAACGACCTGGGGCAGGTGGCCCAGGCCATCGAATTGTCCCGCCGGACCCTCGCGACGATCAAGACAAACCTCTTCTGGGCGTTCTTCTACAATGCCATCGGGATCCCGGTAGCAGCCCTGGGCCTGCTTAACCCGATGATTGCCGGCGCTGCCATGGCGGCCAGTTCCGTCCTGGTTGTGGCCAACTCTTTGCGGCTCCGCGGCTTCGGCAAGTAAGCCGCCGTCCGCCCGCCGCCTCAGGCCGCGCCGAAGCGGACTGCGGCCCTGGCCTTCGCTTTGGCAGCTTCCTCGCCGCGGTCCTTGGCTGGAGCCTGGGTGACCAGGGCGGCCAGCAGGTGCTCGGTAGCATGTGCAATCTCGTGGACAGCCCGGTTGAAAGCCTCTTCATTGACCTTCGACGGCTTGGTGCTCCCACTGATCTTGCGCACATACTGCAGCGCGGCGGCTTCCACCTCCGCGTCAGTGGCCTGGGGTTCAAAATTGTGGAGGGTGCGGATGTTTCGGCACATGCCTCCATGCTAGGCCCCAATCAACCTGGGATCGAGGGCATGGGGAGGGCTGCCCATCGACACTATTTTGGCCGGCAGGATAGTTTGGGGGCATTGGATCTTCCGGAACAGCCGGAAGCCGCAGCGGAACCCGGCAGGGCCGGATCCGTTTCTAAGCTTTGAGGAGATTTTCGAATGGCTATTTGGGGCGCAGATATTGCTCAGCTCAAGACTCTTGGGACGAAGCTGCAGGCCGGTTCGTCGGAGATCGACAAGCAGAAGTCGATGCTCACCAAGGTGCTCGAGGGCACCGACTGGAAGGGCCCGGACGCCGATAAGTTCCGCAGCGAATGGAACGGCCAGCACGTGGCGGCACTGGCCAAGGTTTCCCAGGCACTGCAGGAGGCCGGCAAGCAGGCGAGCCGCAACGCCACCGAGCAGGAAAGCGCTTCCCGCTAGGCAAAAACTCCAGACACTAAGCCGGCCCGGACGCAGCAGCGTCCGGGCCGGCTTAGTCAGTTCGTGCCTACGGCACCGGTTCGACGTCGTTCGCGTGGTCCAGCGGTGCCGGCGACCCGGCTTCGCCGGCGCGGGACGGCGCCCGGAGTTCATCCAGCCGGACCAGGATCACGCCGCCGACAATCAGCAGCCCGCCGAGGAGCTGGATGGGGCCGGGCAGCTCGCCGAGCAAAAGCCACGCCCAGATGACGGCAAAGAGCACTTCGGTCAGCGACACAAAGGACGCCACTTTGGAGCCGAGGGCGCGTGCCGCCACAATGCCGGAGACATACGCAAGCACCGTGGCCAGGACCACAAGCCCGCTCAGAGCCACCCACCAAGGCGCCACCCAAGGGCCCAGCCGGGTATCGGCAGTGCTGAACGCCATCGGCAGCAGGCCGGTTGCCGCAGCAAGCCACATCGTCACTGCGCCCACCATAAGCCCGCCCGAGGCCAGTACGATCGGCGGCAGGGTGTCGTTTTCCTTGGCCGTGATGAAAAAATAGATCGCGAGGCAAACGGCCGCTGCTATCCCCCACAGGACTCCGACGATGTCGATCTTGACGGCTCCGGTGAGGTCCAGGACCAGGACCAGCCCGGCGAGGGACAGCAGCGTTCCACCGACTGTCAGCGGGCGGGGCCGTTTGCGGCTGGCGGCCCAGAGCCACAGCACGATAATCACGGGGGCCAGGTACTCCAGCAGGAGGGCAACCCCGACCGAAAGCCGTGCCACTGCGTTGAAATAGAACAACTGGCAGGCCGCGACCCCAATAAGCCCGAAAAGCAGGACGGTAAGCCAGTTGTCCCTCAGCTGGTGCCAGCGCCCGCGCAGTGCCGGGACTGCGGGAACGGCCAGGATGAGCGCGGCCCCGGTGAGGCGGGCCGTGACTGCTGCCCCGGGGCTCCAGCCGGTCTCCAGCAACGCCTTGGCAAAGGAGCCGGAGAGGCCGAACACCGCCGAGGAAAACAGGGCCACACCCAGCCCGGATGCCATGAACCCTGCCGCCGCGCCGGGGCGGCGGGCGCCGGGCGTTTCGGGGGATCGTGACCCGGAATCGGCCATGGCGGGCGTTTCGGCCGGGTAGCGATCGGCAGGCAAGGGCTGCCTCCTGTCAGGAGTAAAGTGATGTTATGGTCATGACAGTACGCCACGCCTACGTAAGGAGTCAAGATGCTTTTTGCCCCTGACACTGAGGTGGCATTGCGGTCGGTTGTCAGCCTGGTCAATTCCGCGGCCAACGGTGCGGAGCACCTTTCCACAGTGCCGGACCTGGATCGGTTTCTGGAGGCGGAGGGGTTCACCGGCTCGCGGACCCGGGACGAGGCCGAACTTGCCGGAGTGCACCGCCTCCGCGGCGAACTCGCGGCCTTGTGGTTCGCTGACGAATCCGCTGCGGTGGACACCGTTAACAGGCTGCTGCGGGAGGCGCGGGCACTGCCCCAACTCGTCCGGCATGGTGATTGGGACTGGCACCTGCACGCCACCACCCCGGACGCGCCACTGGCGCACAGGATGAGCACGGAGGCCGCCATGGCCCTGGTTGACGTCATCCGGAACAAAGAAATGGACCGGATGCTGGTCTGCGCCGCCGAGGACTGCAACGCCGTGGTGCTGGACCTGAGCCGAAACCGGTCGAAGCGCTATTGCGACACCGGGAACTGCGCCAACCGCGCCCACGTGGCGGCGTACCGGGCCCGCAAGGCAGCCTCCTAGGCCACGTCAGAGCGGAGGGGCAGGGCATCACGGGCGCTGGCGGCCGGATCCAGCAGCAGCCCCGGCCATCGGTCGGCGCCGGAGGGGCGGCGGTCGGCGGCGGTCGGACAGCTAGCGGTCGCCGCCGGGTGCCTGGTCGCCGCCGGACCCTGGCGCGCCGGACCCTGGTTCAGGCTGCGCCGACTGGCCGCCTTGGCCGGCGTTCCGGGAGCTGAGGTTGACCCCGGATCCCTTGCCGAGGTGTTCGGCATTGGGCTTGTGGCCCATTGACAGCATGGCGAGCACCACCAGAATCACAATGAACGCACTCCCGCCGGCCGTGAACGCCAGATCGAAGCGGGCCGTCTTTGCGCTGCCGCCGGAGGCAAAAATCAAGGTGGTGACGAAGGCCAGCACAGCCCAGAACGCGGAGAACATTAGCGGTCCCTTGACCGAGGTCCGCAGCTTGCGCGGGGCTCCTGATTTCTGCTGTGCCAAGGTGCTTTCCTCCTGCAGCCGACGCAATGGGCGTGGCAATTGTGGTAGCGCAATCGTTCTACACCAGGTAGAACCTGTTCGCTTCCTAGTTTACGGCCTCCGCCGAATCTGCCTGCGCATCGTGCCGCAGCGTCAGTCCGGCCAGCACCCAGAGCACGCCACTGATAATGCCGCCGCCGCCGGCGATGCCGAGCAGCGCATGCGGACCCAGATCGATGAAAAAGGGCAGCAGCGCCGCCGTGCCCAGTCCGATCACACCGGAGGCGATCCAGTCGCGCGCCAGGAGTGAGCGTCCCCGGAGGGTGATGCCGAGGTAGAGTTCTGCGGCGCCGGCAAGGCCAAGCCCCAGCGCTGCAAGGACACCGAAGACCAGGCTCCCGGAGATGAGCCCGACGGCGGCCCCTGTCCCGGTCAGCACGGCGCCGGCTGCCGACAGCACCTTTCCGGCGGCGGACCCGGGACGGAGCCCGGTCTGGTGGATGCTGCGCAGCAGCACCAGTCCGGTTGCCAGCAGGTAGGCGCCACCGGCCCATCCCATGCCCATGGCGGTTGGTGCAGCCCAGAAGACGGTCACGGCACCAAATCCCAGGGCGATTGCCGCCCGGATTAGCACGGGCTTCCAGAGAACCGCCGCGGCGGGCAGGGCGGTGGACGCGTCAGGGGCTGCGGGGAGAGTCACACGTCCAGTTTAGTGCGAAGCACCGAGCACCATCCACCGGTCCGTTCGCGCCCGGGCGCCCAGCGTCACGGCCCTCGCCGCCATATACCCCAGCGAAAACGCCGCCCACAGCCAGAGCAGTCCAGCGCTGCCGCCAGCGCCCGTGTGCCCGACAAGCAGAAGTAGCGGCAGATACACCGCGAGATTCACGACGCCGGCAATCGCCAAATACTTTGCGTCGCCGGCCCCGATCAGCACGCCGTCGAGAACGAAAACAAATCCGGCGATCGGCTGGCCGGCCGCCAGTACCCACAGCGCCACCGCGAGTGCGGCACGGACTTCGGCGTCGGAGCTAAACAGCAGCCCCGCCCAGGGCGCCGCAGCTGCCAGCAGGATTCCCGTGAGCACACCGAACCCGATGCCCCAGCGGACCATAGTGCCCGTGAGCTCCCGTGCGGCAGCCGGGCGGGCAGCACCGAGTTCCTTGCCGATCAGCGCCTGCGCGGCAATGGCGAGGGCATCGAGGGCGAAGGCGAGGAAAGTAAAGACCGTCATGGCGAGCTGGTGGGCTGCCAGGTTCACGGGCCCCTGGGCAGTGGCCACCAGGACCGTGGCGAGGATTGCCACCCGCAGGCTCAGCGTCCGCAGCATTAGCCACGAGCCCACCCTGGTCAGCGCCCGGATGCCGCGCCACTCGGGGCGCAGGGAGACCCCGTGGTTGCGGGCGTTCCGCCGGACAATCACCACATAAACAACCGCCATGGCCCACTGCGCGATGCTGGTGCCGATGGCGGAGCCGGTGACTGACAGCTGCAAGCCGTAAACCAGGAAGAGGTTGAGCACGATGTTCAAGGTAAAGCCGGCGGCCGCGACAAAGAGCGGGGTCCGCGTGTCCTGCAGCCCCCGCAACACGCCTGTCCCGGCGAAGATAAGCAGCATCGCGGCGAGCCCGGGCATTGACCAGCGCAGGTAGTCCACAGCAAAGGTCCGCACCTGATCACGGGCACCCATCAGGTCCAGCAGCGGCCCGGCGGCAACGAAGCCCGCCACGGCAAGGAATGCCCCCAGCATTAACGCCAGCCAGACGCCGTCACGTCCGGCAGCGAGAGCCGTGGACAGCTGCCCATTGCCGACCGCCCGCGCCACGGCCGGAGTGGTCGAATAGGCCAGGAAGACCATAAGTCCCACCACTGTATGCAGCACCGCGGAGGCCAACCCGACGCCGGCAAGCTGGGCCACTCCGAGGTGGCCGACGATGGCGGCATCGGCGAGGAGGAACACTGGTTCGGCGATGAGCGCCCCGAACGCCGGGAGTGCAAGGCGCAGGATTTCGCGCCGTCGGCTGGCCGGGGACGGGAGCACTGCAGGAGGCGGGGCGGAGGCTGGCACGCAACCACACTAACGGCACCCCTGGCGTCGCACCGCTTCGCAGCACAACGCGTCCACCCGGACCGAAACAGCGTCAATTCAGTTCCGGCATGATTTGCCCGCCACCCCGGTCCGGCTTGCGGTGTGTGGCGTCCCGGATAGCATTTGTGTCGGGATCCGGCGGCGCTTCCGCAGCCCGTTAGTACACTCTGTGCATGAGTGAGACTGCCGCCAACGCCGTAACCCTGCGCTTCCTTGCAGCTCCGACCGACGTCGGGCACAGCGGTTCGGTCGACGCCGGCACGGTGCTCGAGTGGGTGGACAAGGCGGCTTACGCCGCCGCGGTCGGCTGGGCACAGTCCTACTGCGTAACCGCCTACGTGGGCAACATCCACTTCGCGAACCCGGTCAACAGCGGGGACATGGTTGAGGTCACTGCCACGATCGTCTACACCGGCCGGTCCTCCATGCACATCCGCACAGTGGTGTCCTCGGGCGATGTAAAAGGCGGTCCGGCAACGATGCGCAGCCAGTGTCTGGTGATTTTCGTGGCGGTGGGCGCGGACGGCAAGCCCGTCCCGGTGCCGCAGTTTGAACCGACCGCACCGGACGGGATCGAACAGCGCGACCACGCAGTGGCCCGGATCAAGGTCCGCGAGGAGATCGTGCAGGCGATGAGCGGACAGGAATACACCGACGCCGGCACGGCCGAGAGCGTTGTCCTCCGTTTTGTGGCCGCCCCCACGGATGTGAACTGGGGCGGCAAGGTCCATGGTGGCATCGTTATGAAATGGATCGATGAGGCGGCCTACGTCTGTGCCTCACGCTACTGCGGCATGGACACGGTAGCCGTCTTCTCCGGCGGCGTGAGGTTTTATCGTCCGCTGCTCATCGGCCATGTGGTGGAGGTGGAGGCCCGGCTGGTCTACACCGGAACGAAGGGCATGCATATCGCGGTGCACGTCCGCTCCGGAGACCCCAAGGGACGCGAGCTTCACCTCACAACGTACTGCCTGACCGTGATGGTGGCCCGCGACGAACACGGCACATCCGTCCCGGTCCCGCAATGGGTGCCGGTGTCCGAGGAGGACAAACGGCTGTACGCCCACGCCCTGGCACTGCTGGAGATCCGCGGCCGGGCACCCGGGAATCGGCTGCCCAACCATCTGCTGCCCAGTGGCGGCAGCTAGCTCCTAGAAGCCGCCACCGGCATCCGCCGCCATGTTCGCGAACCTTGAATAGTGGCCCTGGAAGGCGACCACAATGTCTTTTGTGGGGCCGTTACGGTGCTTGGCAATGAGGATGTCTGCTTCGCCGGCACGCGGCGATTCCTTGTCATAGACGTCTTCGCGGTGCAGCAGGATGACCATGTCGGCATCCTGCTCAATGGAGCCGGATTCGCGCAGATCCGAGACCATCGGCCGCTTGTCCTGGCGCTGCTCCGAACCACGGTTCAGCTGCGAGAGCGCAATGACCGGCACCTGCAGTTCCTTGGCCAGCAGCTTCAGCGCGCGGGAGAACTCGGAAACTTCCTGCTGGCGGGACTCCACCTTCTTGCCGGAGCTCATCAGCTGCAGGTAGTCGAGGATAACGAGCTTGAGATCGTGCTGCTGTTTCAGCCGGCGGCACTTGGCCCGGATTTCCATCAATGACATGTTGGGGCTGTCATCGATGAAGAGCGGAGCGTCATTCATCCGGCCCATCGTGGTGGCGATCTTGGACCACTGCTCGTCCTTGATCGTGCCCTTGCGCAGATCCTGCAGGCCGATTGTGGCCTCCGCTGACAGCAGGCGCATGGCGATCTCGTTCCGGCCCATTTCCAGCGAAAACATCACCGTTGCCAGATTGTTCTTGATGGCAGCGGAGCGGGCGAAGTCCAGCGCGAACGTCGACTTACCGACGGCGGGGCGGGCCGCAATGACAATCATCTGACCGGGGTGCAGGCCGTGGGTGAGCTCATCAAGTTCGTAGAAGCCGGTCGGAACGCCGGTCATTCCCTCTTCGCGGTGGCCGGATGCTTCGATCTCGTCCACCGTGGACTCCATCACGTCCTTGAGGACCACGTAGTCCTCTGCAGTGCGCCGTTCGGCGACGGCGTAGATCTCGGCCTGGGCCTGGTTTACCAGGTCTTCGACCTCGCCGTCCTGGCCGTAGCCAAGCTGGACGATTTTAGTGCCCGCATTGACCAGACGCCGCAGGACGGCGCGTTCACCGACGATTTCTGCGTAGTAGCCCGCGTTGGCAGCGGTGGGAACCGTCTGGATGAGCTCGTGCAGGTAGGCGGGGCCGCCGATTCGGTTGATCTCGCCCCGCTTGGTCAGTTCATCCGAAACGGTGACGGCGTCAGCGGGCTCGCCCCGGCCGTAGAGGTCGATGATGGCCTCGTAGATCGTCTCGTGTGCCGGGCGGTAGAAGTCCACACCACGAAGGATCTCGACGACGTCGGCAATGGCGTCCTTTGACAGCATCATGCCGCCCAGGACGGACTGCTCGGCGGGAATGTCCTGCGGCGGCTTGCGGCTGCCTTCGGCTCCGCGGGTCCCCTCGACTGAGTCCAGATGCGTAACTGACAAAACTGCCGTCCTCCATTGGGTGCCGCGGCGGACCTTCGTTCGCCGGCGGCGTGTATGCCTTTTGGTCTGTGCTGCGGGTTGGCCTCGGCCCGGCCGTTATCCGACGGGTTAAGTCCTATCAACCGGCTCCGACATTTTGTCCGCCTCCCGTACTGCCGGTTTTCCACAGGCCGGATCCAGCCCGGCCGGGCGGAATCGAAAGAAAGGCAGCATCGGAATCCAGGATCCTAGGCGCGATATCCAGCAACGTTATCCCCCGTCCGGGCAGGCACCAACCCGAAGAGTCTCCACCCTTGTGGATAACCTGTGCACTACCACCCCCTGCTTGTGCACAGCCTGTGGGAACAGCTGTGGATAGAAAATTTCTTTGTCGCATAATCAGCCCCTGACCTGCGTAAACGCAAAAAGGCCGTGTGGACGTAAAAGAAATACGGCCGGCGTTCATCCACAGTGCGCTAGGTGCGGCTGGGGATAGCGATCGGCACATGAGGCCACACTCCGGCGGAAATATGCGCATTTGGTGATGTTCCTCACCTGGCGGGCTGGATGGGTGCCTCCCGGCACTGATGGTATGCCGGCCGCAGAATGTGCTGTGGATAACTGCGATCTGGCATAAGCTCTTCACATGGGCGATGTATTGCTAGTTATACTGCCTGCCCTCATCGTGGCAGCTGTACTTTGGGCGTTTACGACGGCCCTGCGACCACGTGATTTTGGCTTGTCCGACGCGGATCGCTACCAGCAGGAGCTCGCTGTCCGTTCACAGGCCCACTACGCCGCCCAGGTGCAGGCCGCTACTGCCGCCCGGGCCCGGGTGGACGCGGCCACGCGTCCGAGTCAAAACGAACAGCAGCAGTCCCAGCAGGCCGATCATGCCCGCATGGCATTGCGGGCCCAGACCGGATCTGCCCCGGCCGTCGGGCAGCCCGGCTACCAGGGGCCGGTCCTGCCCGGCGGCCAGCTGAATCCCCAGTTTGCCCTGCAGCTGCAGTCCCTGGCCCGGAACGGCAAAAAGATCCAGGCCATTAAGTTGCTGCGGCAAGCAACCCAGTCAGACCTTTTGACCGCCAAGAATTACGTAGATCGGCTATAGCTTGATGGAATCCATGCTTATCCCCCTGTTGATCCTGGCGCTCGTCGTCGCCGGCGTCCTGTTGGCCGCCCGCGCCGTCGGCCGGAAGACCAGCGGGTCCCGGGCGGAAACCGCCCCGCGGCCCGGGCGTGATCCGCTGGAACTGGCCCGTAGCTCCGCGGCCAAGCTCAACCAGGAGCAGCACCGCCGCCTCTACGCGCTGATCGCCCAGGGTCAGGCAATGGGAGCCATCAAGCTCTACCTCGAAGCTACCGGGGACGGCCTGCGGGCCTCCCGGGACGCCGTAGGGGCGCTTGCGTCCCACCCACAGCCCTTCCGGCCGGAGGTGCCGGGACAGCAGCCCAGCGAGGACGACGACGACGACGCGCCTCAGCGTTTCGCGTACCGCTACCGTGCGATCGCCAGCAAGGGCGATGTCACCCGCGAGGTCAGCAGCAACATGCTCAACGACGAGATCTACGGCCGAATCCGCACCATGGCCAGAAGCGGCGACCCCGAAGCCGCAGCGGAAGCCCTGACCCGCCACTCCGATATCTCCATCAAGCAGGCCCGCGAGTTCATCGAACTCCTGGAGGACTGACGAACGGTCCGGCGCCGCCCCGCGCACTCACGCGTGAGCAACTACCGGACGCGCCGCTGCTTGGAGCTGCCCGAACGTTTCCGGCAGCGGCCGGAACCCTCTACCGGCTGGAACGCTCTACCGGCGGGCCGAGATACCGGCGAGCAGCTGCTCAAATGGCAGCGTCGCCAGGGCATCCGGCTTCTGGAGCGTCTGTGGGACTTCCAGGAGGCGGGCGAACTCCCCGGCCGCCCGGTCGATCCGGACGGATAGCGGCGATTCGCCGTCGCCGTCTTTTCCCCAGTCCTGGGGCCCGGCGAAGACAGCCGTGCCGGCGATCCGGGTACGGAGGTAGGTGAACAGGGGCCGCATGGCAAAGTCCAGCACCATCTGGTGCCGGTCGGTTCCGGCAGTCGCGCCCAGCAGAACGGCCTTGCCCTCAAGCGACGTGGGATCGAGGACGTCTATGAAGGACTTAAAGAGGCCGCTGTAGGAGGCGCTGAAGACCGGGCTGACGGCGATGATACCCTCCGAGGCCCGGACGCCGGCAATCACTTCGGCCAGCTTTGGCGCGGCGTAGCCGGTCACAAAATTGTTGGCAATGTCCACGGCGAGGTCCCTGAGTTCCAGCACCTCGATATCGACTGCGTATCCTGCGGCGGCGAGCTGGCGCTCGACGGCGGCGGCCAGCTGGTCCGCGAGCAGGCGGCTCGACGACGGGACGCCGAGTCCGGCAGAGAGAACTGTAATGCGGCGGGATTCCACGCGAATACTCCTCAAGTTGATATCCGGACCAAACGCCAATTCATGCGTTTGCATCTACTTAGTCAAGCCGTGTGCCTGCTCGTTTATTCCCCGCCGCTCCTGGCCATCCGGTCGGCCCCCTCAGAGCAGGACCATCCCCTCAATGCAGCTCACCGTGTTCCCGCCAATCCAGATGTCGTCCCCCACCGCGTCGATGTGGACCCGCCCGGCCCGGCCCAGCACCGTCCCCTGCGCCACCAGGTAGGACACCGGGGCCCGGCCGCTGCCGATCAGCCACCGGGCGGCACCTGCGTTGAAGCTGCCGGTGACCGGGTCTTCCGGCGAGGCGTCCCCCGGGATAAAGGTCCGCACCTCAAAGCCAACCTCGGAGCCGGCCGGGTGGGGACCGATCACACCGACTTTCAGTCCCGCCAGGGCCAAGTAGTCAGGCCTGAGGCCGAGCACCAGATCCGCCGAATCCAGCAGCACACCGATCCACTCAGGGCCATCGACCAGCCAGGATGCGTCAAGCAGCGCCTCCCGCTCCAGCCTCAGCCCGGCGGCAATACGGCTGAGGACCACCTCGGCCACCGGACCCGATCGGGTCAGCGGCGGCACCGCAAAAGCCAGCCTCCCGCCCTCGCGCTTCACCCTGACCAGTCCGGCCCCGCACTCCTGGACCACCGTCCCGTCTTACCGGGGTTCACCGCCAGCCGCGAGCCAGGCGTCCGCCGAGCCGAGCGTCGGGTGCCCGGCAAAAGGGAACTCTTCGCTGCCGCTGAAGATCCTGATCCGGTAGCTGACAACGCGGACGGGGCCTGCGAGACTGCACGCATGGCCGCGAATAAGCCCGCAAACAAAACCACAGCCACCGGCGCGTCCGTCGAGGAGTTCCTGGTCGCCATCGAACATCCTGTCAGGCGCCGGGACGGGCTCCGCTTGCTCTCGGCGATGGCTGAAGCGACAGGTCAGGCTGCCCAGATGTGGGGTCCCGCGATTGTGGGCTTCGGACGGTACCACTACAAATACGAGACCGGCCGCGCAGGGGACGCACCCGCAGTAGGCTTCTCGCCGCGAAAGGCCAGCCTGTCGCTTTAGGGCCGAGCTGCGGGCCGGAGCCGGCCAGCCTGCGGGCCCAGCTGGGGAAGCACAAAACCGGGGCTGGCTGTCTCTACATCACTATGCTCGAGACGTTGACGAGGCAGTGCTGACCGGGCTGGTTCGGGACGGTTACCGTTACGTCACGACCGTATTGCACCGGGACTGAATCTTAACGCAGAAGGCCCCCGCATCCGGTTCCGACAAGGAATCCGAAGGCGGAGGCCTTCCAGTAGTTCGGGAGTGCAGAGCCGTTGAGGGCTACTTGCCTGCGACTACGTCGAGGTCGATCACAGCGGCAACGTCGTTGTGCAGACGGACGTTGGCCTGGTAGGAACCGACCGACTTGATGTGGGTCGGCAGTTCAACCTTGCGCTTGTCGATGCGGCCAAGGCCAGCGGCCTCAACAGCGTCGGCCACGTCGCCTTGCTTGACGGTGCCGAACAGTCGTCCGGTCTCGCCAGCCTTGACAACGAGCTTGACCGGCTTGGCGGAGAGTGCTGCGGCCTGCTTCTGAGCGTCTTCCAGGGAAGCGTGCTCGCGGGCGGCGCGGGCAGTCTTGATTGACTCAACCTGCTTCTCGCCGCCCTTGGACCAGGTCAGAGCGAAGTTGCGGGGCAGCAGGTAGTTACGTGCGTAACCGTCCTTGACCTCGACAACATCGCCTGCAGCACCGAGACCGGTTACTTCGTGGGTCAGAATGAGCTTTGCCATGTTAGTTAATCCCTTCCTTAGCCGCGGCCAGCGCCGGAGTAAGGCAGCAGAGCAACTTCGCGGGCGTTCTTGATTGCCTGGGCGATCTTGCGCTGTTCCTGCACCGTGACGCCGGTGACGCGACGGGCGCGGATCTTTCCGCGGTCGGAGATGAACTTGCGCAGCAATGCTACGTCCTTGTAGTCGATGACAGTGATGTCAGCGGCCTTCAAGGGGTTGGACTTTGGTTTGGGCTTACGGAGTTCAGCCTTAGCCATCGTGGAGCTCCTATTCGATGGAGCCCGTGGATATTGATCCACGGGATGGTGGTGATCCGACGTTGAACAGCACCGGTTCGCCTTGCGGCATCCCGGCAGTGTCCGTCCTCGAACCTTAGATGTTGTTTAGAAGGGAGGTTCGGAGTCCGGGCCGTTGCCCCAGCCGCCGCCTGCATTGCTGACCCCGGGCGTAGCCCAGGGGTCATCCTGCTGTGCGGGCTGGTTGCCGCCCCAGGTTCCGCCTGCGTTGCCGCCGCCCTGGTTTCCACCAGAGCCGCCACCGAAGCCGCCGCCGCTGTTGCCGGCGCCAAAACCACCCTGGGCACCGTTGCCGGCACCACCACCGCCGGAGCGCTGGGTACGGTTGACCTTGGCGTTGGCGTAGCGCAGGCTGGGGCCGATTTCATCGACCTCAAGCTCGATAACGGTGCGCTTCTCGCCTTCTTTGGTTTCGTAGGAACGGCTCTTCAGACGACCGGAAACGATGACGCGCATCCCCTTGGTCAGGGATTCGGCGACATTTTCGGCTGCTTCACGCCATACCGATGCGCGCAGGAACAGGGTTTCCCCGTCCTTCCACTCATTGGACTGGCGGTCGAAGGTGCGGGGAGTAGAAGCGATGGTGAAATTCGCTACGGCCGAACCTGACGGTGTGAACCTCAGCTCGGGGTCACTGGTGAGATTACCGATGACCGTAATAGTGGTTTCGCCTGCCATCTACTGCCTCCTTGTTCGTTCCTGCGGGATGAAGAGTGAAAAGTGGACGCTGAAATTACTCAGCAACAACCTTCTGCACTTCGGGGCGGGTGATCTTGGTGCGCATGATGGTCTCGTTGAGGCTCAGCTGGCGATCAAGTTCCTTGGCGGTACCCGGCTCAGCGGTGAAGTTCACCACGGCGTAGATACCTTCAGACTTCTTCTGGATTTCATAAGCCAGGCGACGACGGCCCCAGATGTCAACCTTTTCGATGGTTCCACCATCGGTCGTGATGACGTTCAGGAACTTCTGAAGCGTTGGCTCAACGGTACGCTCTTCGACCTCGGGGTCGATGATTACCATCAATTCGTAAGGACGCATATGTGAACCCACCTCCTTTGGGCTAAGCGGTTACGGCATTTCCGTAACAGGAGGTTCATTTGCGGTGCCGTGTGCGTGCAACACCCCCGGGGACGGGGGCAGGGCGCAGCACAGACTTCAATAGCTTAGTGCATCGGGACCGGATTCCGCGATTCCATCCCTGTCCAACGTAGGCCCAACCGGCAAGGCCCGGAGATCGGTCCGGAAGCTATGTGGACAACCCTGTGCCATGATCGGGGAATGAACACCGGTTCCCTTATCCGCGGCCACTCCCGTCCGGTCCGGCGCGGCCGGCTGCGGCTGGCGGTGATGCTGCTCGCCGGAGTACTCGGGGCCACGGCGACCGGACTGTCCGGGTACTGGGTGGAGGCCCCGGCGGTCGGCTGGGGCAGCGCCTCACTAACCTATGTTGTGTGGGTCTGGCTGGTGATCGGCCGTTTCGACCCGGACGAAACGCGCGCGCACGCGACCGCGGAGGATCCCGCCCGGAGCACCACTGACCTGCTGATCCTGGCCGCTAACGTCGCCAGCCTCGGGGCGGTGGCCGCCGTCGTCGTTGATTCCCATACCAGCGGCGGCGGATCCCGCTTCGCCGGCGGGCTTCTGGCGCTGGCGTCGGTGGCCCTCTCCTGGCTCTTGGTGCAGACGCTGTTCACGCTGCGGTACGCCGAGCTGTATTACCACCCGGACGGGAAGGCCGGGGCGGCCGTTGGCGGTATCGACTTCAATCAGGAACGCAACCCGCAATACACCGACTTCGCGTACCTCGCCACAAGCCTGGGAATGACTTACCAGGTCTCGGACACTGCCCTGAAGAACCACCGCATCCGGACCGAAGCGCTCAAGCACAGCCTGCTTTCCTACGTCTTTGGCACCGTCATCCTGGCCACGACCATCAACCTCGTGATCAGCCTGGCCTGAGGGTGGCGGCCCGGAGGCTGGTCCTGCAGGGTAGAAAAACGAGTACAGGACGTCGAGACTACTCGACTTCGGGCGATGCCCTACTCGACTATCCGGACGGCCTAGTCCCCCGGCAGGGCGACGGATATATTGGCTGTGAGTATCACCATCGGGACGATCCCTCCACGACAGGGTAGCTAGGTGGCTAGCTGCAGCCCCGAATTTGCCGCGGGCAATTCCGGTGGGGCTGTAGTGCGAGTGCCGAGCGTGTGAGTGCCAGCGAACGGCCGCATTTTTGACAGACGGGGACCGCATGCCTGAAGTGTGCCGCAGCGAGCAGGACCTCACCCCCGCCATGCGTATTCTTGTCTACCCCCATGAGCTGGCCATGGGAGGCAGCCAGATCAACGCACTTGAGCTTGCGGGCGCAGTGCGCGATCTGGGACACAACGTGACGGTCTTCGCCACCTCCGGAGTACTGGTCGAGAAGGTGAGGATGCTGAACCTCGAGTACGTCGAAGCGCCGCGGCGCAGATTCGCCGTGGATCCCGCGACCATCCGAAAACTGACAACCACAGTGCGGTCGCGGGGTATTGACGTTGTCCACCCCTATGAGTGGGCACCCAGTATCGATACAGCGTTCGGGCCCGGCCTGCGCTTCGGAACCCCGGCAGTTATGACAGTGCTCTCGATGGACGTCCCGGACTTCCTGCCGCGGCATTTTCCCCTGATTGTCGGCACGCATGCCCTCGCCGTCCAGCAGAATCTCCGGCGCTCCCACGTTCAGGTCATGGAGCCTCCGGTCGACACTGCCCAGAACAAGCCGTCCGTCGTCCCTAATGCCCGGCGCCAGCTCCATATCCCGCCGGATCAGCTGGTCGTCAGCGTAGTTGGCCGGCTGACAACGGACCTGGAAAAATTGCAGGGCGTTGAGGCGGCCATCCGGGTTATGGACAATTTGTCCGAAAGCCGGCCGGTGACCTTGCTGATCGCCGGCGACGGCGAAGGCCTGGCTGACGTAGCTGCGGCGGCCCGGGCGGTCAACCGCCGGCGCGGCCGGGAAGTGGTTCGGGTTTTGGGCAACGTCGGCGACCCCCGGCCGCTCTACGACGCGGCGGATGTGGTTCTTGGGATGGGAAGCTCAGCGTTGCGCGGAATGGCGTATGCCAAACCCCTTATCGTGCAGGGGACAAGGGGTTTCTGGAAACTCGCCAGCCCGGAGACGGCACCCCGGTTCCTGCAGGACGGATGGTTCGGCCACGGCGGTGGCGGCGGGGCGGACTTGACGCAGATTCTCGCCCTCCTCTTGGACAACGAGCAGTTGCGTTCGGAGCTCGGAGCCTTCGGTCGCGAACTGGTTGAACAAAGATTCGGCCTCGATCAAGCGGCACGGAAGCTTGAAGCCACCTACCGTCGCCTGCTGCTGGCACCGCCGGGGGCCCGGCTCAACAGCTCCGTGGTCCGGACCGGCTATGGGGTGGCGAAATTCCGTGCCGTGATGAATTTCAGGCAGCCCAAACCGCCACTCAGCCCCCGCAAGTCACCGGCATGAGGGCCGCCCAGCCCGGACTTGGGCCGCAAATCGGCCGCGGGCTCGCGTGGAGCAGCATCAACAGCCTCGTGCTGCGGCTGGGCAGTTTTGCCGTTGGAATCGTGTTGGCTCGGTTGCTGGCACCTGAACAGTTCGGCGCGTTTGCCATCGCATTAACCGTACAGGCCATCCTTATGACCCTCGCCGATTTAGGCATGAGCGCGGATCTGATCCGCTCGGCGGAGCCCGCACGGAAAGCGCCAACGGTAGCCAGCCTCGGAATTGCTTCGGGAGCATTGCTGGCCGTGACCATGGCTCTTTCGGGCCAGGGTGTAGCCGAATTGCTTGGCAGCCCGGACACCGGTCCGGTGATCTCGGTCATGGCGGTCTCGTTGTTGCTGGCAGGGGCCGGAGTGGTGCCCTACGCGGCACTGCAACGCCGGTTCGCGCAGAAAGAATTGTTCGGAATTGCGGTCTCGGACTTCGTTGTCGGCACCGCTTTAACGATCATCCTGATTCTGGCCGGCTGGGGCGTAATGGGTCTTGCTGTCGGGCGGCTTGTCTCCCAAAGTGTCGCCTTGGTTTTGCAGTTCATCCTCGCCGGAGAAAAGGTCCGGTTCGGATTCGACCGGTCCGTAGCACCGGAAGTGCTGGCGTTTGGGCTCCCCGTTGCCGGTGCCAACATGCTCTCCTGGGTGCTTTTGAACGTCGACAACGTAGCAATCTCCCGTCTTGCCGGCCCCGTGGCACTTGGCTTCTACTTCCTGGCATTCAACGTCTCCAACTGGCCGATGAGTGCGCTGGGCCAAGTTGTGCGCTCCATCTCCATACCTGCGTTTGCCAGATTGGCCCGAGGGAATACCGACAAGAGTTTCGCGGCGGTCCTGGGTCCAACCTGGGCAGTGTCCCTGCTGGCCGGGCTTATGCTGGCGGTACTGGCGCAACCGGTCATTGAACTGGTCTACGGGACCGTCTGGCTGTCCGCTGTCCCTATCCTTGCCTGGCTCGGGCTCTTCGGAGCCCTGCGCACCCTGTTCGACCTGGCCGCGTCGTATCTACTGGCCAGAGGCGCCTCAAGACCGGTGCTCGTTGTGCAAATCCTTTGGATCGCTGCCCTTATCCCTGCTGTCCTGTTCGGCATTCAGGCCGGAGGAACCCCCGGCGTGGCGATCGCGCACCTGGCGACGGCCGCCGTCGTGGTGTGTCCCGCCTATGCCGTGGCCCTTCGCCGCAGCGGGGCCGATCTCCGGGCCGTGGCCGCCCGCCTGTGGCCACCCCTGGCGGCTGCTGTTCCGGCGGGTGGTGCCGCTATGGCAGCCCTCGGCTGGGCCCCCACACCACTCACGGGACTACTCGCCGGGGGGTTGACCGGCACGGCCGTCTACTCACTTCTGCTGGGCCGCTGGTTTCGGCAGCAGATCCGCGACCTCAGGGGCTGGATGCCGGCCGACGCCGGCGCGGCCCCGTCTCCGGCGCCCGCACCGGAGACGACGACGGCTGCGGGACCACTGTGACGGCAACGATCAGCAAGAAGATCAGAACCCGCCCCTCGCCGGGGGCCGACGGCCCGGCTACTGTCACAGTGGTCATTTCCTGCTACAACTACGGCCGATTCCTTCGTGCCGCGGTGCTCAGCGCCGTCAGCCAGGACGACGTCACCGTTGACGTGATCATCGTCGATGACGCTTCGACGGATGACAGCCGGGACGTGGCGGAACTGCTGTCCGCCGAACATGGCAACGTCCGGGTGTTGACCCACAACACCAACCGTGGCGTCGTCGAAACATTCAACCATGGTGCCAAAGCCGCACGAGGCGAGTTCCTCGTGCGGCTCGATGCTGACGACATGCTGACCCCTGGCTCACTTGGCCGTTCCACTCGGGTGGCCCGCGCTTACCCCTCGGTAGGGCTGGTCTACGGACACCCCATCCACTTCTCCGCCAATGTACTCCCGCCGCCCCGGCTACTCGCATCCGCCTGGACCATCTGGCCGGGCCGGGAGTGGCTGACTGACCGCTGCCGCAGCGGCATCAACGTCATCACCTCGCCCGAGGTCCTGATGCGCAGGTCGGTACTGGAAGAAATCGGCTACCAGGCACAGCTCCGGCACACCCATGACATGGAGCTCTGGTTCCGCCTCTCCGCCTTCGCTGACGTCGCCTACATCCACGGGGCCGATCAGGCCTGGCATCGCGAGCACAGCGAAAGCCTCTCCGCCCGCGAGGTCAACGTCTTCGTGGATCTGCAGGAGCGACGGGAAGCTTTCGACGTACTTTTTGCCGGCCCTGCCGGCTCGATCGCCGAAGCCGGCGAGCTGCGGCGGTGCGCCACCCGGGCGCTGGTCGAGGAAGCCCTGAAGACCGCTCGACGCGAACTCGACCGAGGCGCCGGACAGACAGATCTGTTCCGGTCCAGCCGTGAGCTCGCCCGGGAACTGGCCCCCGGAGTGGTTGGCACCACCGCATGGACTCGTCTGGCGCTGCGCCCGGGCCAGACTTCCCGGTCCGCGCGATTCACCGCTGCCGCACTGGCCCGGCGCATAGCGGCGCGATTGAGATCCGAGCTCCAATGGCGGCGCTGGCACAGGACTGGAGTGTACTGATGACTGTTGAGGATGCCGCCAGAGCCGAGCTGACCGTCCTGACCCCGAGCTACGGACCCGACGCGGAGTTGTGCGCTGACCTGAACCGGTCCGTGATGGAGTTGACCGACGACGTCGAACACCACATCGTTGTCCCGTGCGGGGACCGGAAACACTTCAGCAGCATGGAAGGGGGCCGGACGTTTGTCCACGATGTCGGTGAGTTCCTGCCGCGCCGCCTGGTCAAGATACCGGGCGCCAACGCCTGGGTGAACGCCCTGCGCCCCTGGCCACCAGTGCGCGGCTGGATCGCCCAGCAACTGGTCAAATTGTCCGCTGCCGCCTCCTTCACCACCCGGGGAGTGCTACTGGTGGATTCCGACATGGTGCTCATCCGCAGGACGTCCCTGGAGTCCTTTATGGTGAACGGGAGGCCTGCAATGTACCGCAACCCCGGGGCGGTCCACGCCGGGCTGCCCCTGCACCGCACCTGGCACGAAACTTCCCGGTCACTCTTGGGACTGGCACCGCCGCCGGCCGAAAACCTTCCGGATTACATCAGCTGGCCGTGCCTCTGGAACCCCGCAATCGTCCGGGACCTGTTGTCCGCAGTGGAAGAAAACACGGGTCTGAACTGGACCACTGCAATCGGCAGTCAACTCCGCTTCTCCGAAATGATCCTCTACGGAGTGTATGTGGACGAGGTGCTCGGAGGTGCGGAGTCAACGACCTCGCGGATGAAAAGCGTCGTCTACTCGGAAGAGCGCCCCTTGAATCCTGCCGGACTGGCTGAATTGCTGGCAGCGGTCAGCTCCGACGATCTTGCCATCATGATTTCGGCCAAGTCGGGAACCAGGCTCCACCACCGCCGCCAAGCCGTTGCAAACGTCCGGGGGACACTGGCCGGCGAACGGGAGCAGGGCTGATGATGCGGCCCACAGGGCGGCTGGCCCAGCTGGCCACCAGGCTGAAGCGGGACGGCCCCGGCGAAGTTTTTCGCCGCGGAACACGGAAGATCGCCCAGAAGGCCGGCGACCGGCTGGGGTGGGCCGAGCTGGATTTCCCCCTCCGGACAGAGGACATTACGGATCCGGAAACCCGCCGGGTTCCTTCCCACTATCCCGTCCGGGACGGCGCCCTTGAAATCGGCTGGGTCTGCACACCGCCCGGGGCCGGATCCGGCGGGCACACAACCCTGTTCCGCATGGTTGAAGGATTGGAGCGCCGCGGACACAGCTGCACCCTGTTCCTTTACGACGTTAACGCCGACGACGTCGCTCGCCATGAGGAAGTTATTCGGCGGTGCTGGCCCGGGATGAAAGCAGCCATCAGGTCAGCTACACCCAGCATCGACGGGGTCGACGCGGTTGTGGCCAGTTCCTGGCAGACGGCTCATGTGGTGGCGTCCCGGGTGCGGGGCCCGATTCGCCTCTTCTACCTTGTACAGGACTACGAACCCTATTTTTATCCTCGCGGTTCGCTGTACACCCTCGCAGAAATGTCATACCACCTGGGCCTCGAGTTGATTGCGCTCGGCGACATGGTAGCAGCGCAGCTTCAGCACGAATCAGGCATCGTGCCGGCGTTGACGGTCCCGTTTGGCTGCGATACCGGGGTGTACCGGATCCTGGAGGATGCCCGCGGCCGGCCGCGAAGCGGCGTGGTTTTTTACGCCAAGCGGAACACCGACCGCAGGGGATACGTTCTCGGCAAGTTGGCGCTGGAACTCTTCCACCATATGCACCCGGAGGTGGAGATCCATGTCTATGGCGACCGCGTGGCGAACTGGCGTATTCCTGTCACGAGTCATGGGAATCTTCTGCCAGTTGAACTGAATGAACTCTACAACCGCACCAAAGCCGGTCTGGTGATGTCGTTTACGAATATCTCCTTGGCTGCCGAAGAACTCCTGGCTGCAGGCTGCAGGCCCGTCCTGAATGACTCCGCCATGGCACAAGCCGATCTTCCCGGCGCCGGTGCCGTCTGGGCCCGGCCAACCCCGGCGGCCCTGGCCGGCGCACTCTCTTTGCTGGTCGCAGGTCCGGAGTGGAAAGCTGCGCCCGGGGTCCGGCAGGGCTGGGACCACACCCAGGCGATGGTGGCGGACAGTCTTGAATCGGCGTGCAGGGGAGACCTGAACGCCACATAAGCCGGCCGCACTGGTCCTGCCGGGGCCCTCGCCGGCCGCCGCTAAGGAGCGCTGTGGGGCCCGCCCACGCTACTCTGGCTCGCGGACGTTGACGTCGCGTACGGTTCAGTGCTCCCTTCCGGGCTGCCGGCTGAACGTCTCCTGCCGCCGCGAGTGGCGGGCGCCTGGCCGCGGGTGGCGGGCGCCTGGCCGCGGGTGGCGGGTGCCTGGCCGCGGCCCTGCCCTGGTACTCGTGTGCTCTCCGGGCCCCTTGAGGCCTTGTGAATGCCAGCGGATGGATCAGGGATGCGGAGGCCGTCCGCTGGTGGCGGCCCGGCTGGCCCGTCCCCGGCGGCTGGGGACGCTGCCTTGCGGGCGGCCCGCTTTCTTCCCGCCACCTCCACCACTCGGGCGAGGGACACCGCGCCGAAGACCAGAATCGCGCCCACCAGAAAAACGATGATCGCTGCCCGCAGGCGGTTTGAGTACAGCTCGGTGGCACGGTCCGGCTTCGAGACCATCAGCGGGGCGAAGTAATAAGTCTTGTCCGCCCCATTGATGCTCTGCATTTCCAGGAGATTGGATTCCAGTAGCTGGCCCAGGGCTTCGGTGGTCGCGACGGCCTGCTGTGCTGAGTCGCCAACGCCCCTGATGTCCACCACAAACCCGTTGCCCCCGAGGCCGCGGCTCACGGCGTATTCATTGCCGAGCCCTGCCGATTGCAGCTTGTCCCCCACGGCCAGAGAGTTGAGCCTGGTGATCAGCACATCGATGACCAGGGCAGGGTCTGCCGACCGCAGGTAGGGATTGTCCTTATTCACGAGTCCAAGTTCCGGTTTCTTTTGGATGTCTTCGCTCGTCGGGACGATCGGATTCACCACCGCGTAGCTCATGCTCGCCTCATACGACCTCGGACCGAACTGGTAAACATATCCCGCGGCCAGGAGCGTAAGCAGCACAACAGGAAGGACGAAGAACTTATGGTGCCACAACGTTTTGAGCACAGCCAGGGGATCCATTAGTTGTCTCCATTTCGCGCAGTTGGGCCGTTCTTGGGCAAACTATCCGGTGGCGCCGCGACGTCAACGACCGCCAGAACCTTTGTCTCGCGCTTGACGAGGATCCAGACGGCTCCGCCGAGGCCAACGAACAGCGGGTAGACAAGCGCAAAGACCGGAAATGAGAGGGAGTCGAACCCCAAAGAGCAGACACCCGCGACGAGTCCCGCCGCCGCGATGGCACCGGCCAGGCATTTCAGCGACTGGGTCCGGGCAACCCGGGCTGCCTGCACAGCGGCCAGACCCGGGAGCAACAGGTAGAGGACCACTGCGAGCAGTCCCACCAATCCGAGGGTTACCGCGGTATTCAGGTATTGATTGTCGAGAATGAATACAGCGTTTTGCGGCACGTAGTTTCCGGGTCCCGTCCCGAAGATGGGACGCTCCTCGAACATGGCGGCCACCAGGGGATAGTTATTGGTCCTGTTGCTGATCGAGGGGTCGGACTCACCGACGCTGACGCTCTCGCTGATCGTACTGACCAGACCAGGAACGGTCAGGAAGAGTCCCGCGAGCACCACCGGCAGAATCAGGCTCAGCCAGCGCCGGGCCCCCCTCGGCAGGAACGGCAGGAACGTCAACATTCCCACCGTCAGGCCAAGGACTCCTGAGCGCGACACCGTGGACGCCACAGCAAAGACCAGGAGCGCAGTGACTCCCCAATGGATCCATTTGCGGCCGACGGGATCGTAGAGCCCGCGCCAGATCGACAGCGGCAGCAGCATCGCCGTGACCACGGCGAGCTCAATGGAGTGAAAAGTACTGCCGGACACCCGCATCAGGGCGCCTCGCGCCTGGAACGGCGTATCACCGCCATTGTAGGTAAAGCCGGGCATGGCGGCCTGGATCCATTCCATCGGGTTCACCCGGAAGTAGAACTGGACCACGGCCACCAGGCAACAGAAGACGCCGCCCGCGAGCAGGGCCCTGACCAGCACCAATGCGTGGGTGACGGTTCGGATCTGTTCGGTGGTGACCAGGACGATCCCTGCGCTGGCTGCCAACAGGATCAGCCATCTGTCCGCCGAAGCCCGAACAACAGGGGTGCTGCCCCCGGTCCAGCCGGATACGAGCCCGATATAGGACAGGCACGACGCCAGGATCAGCGCGCCCAGGGCAAGCCGTCCCGGATGCCGGAAGCCCACGGGGTCATGCAGGCCGAGCAGGAAAGAGACCACCCACAGCACAAAGAGCCCGGCCGATAGCAACAGCGGCACGGTCCCGGCCGCCCCCAGCCCGCCCAAGACCATGCTTGAGGGAAAGAAAAACACGCCAAACGCGACCATTCGGAGGAGCAGCGGCGGGTGGCCCTTTGGCGCCGGGGATATCTCGAAGTCGGCCAGCGCGGAGGATTGGCGTGGTGACGCGCCGGATCTTTGCTCCGGGATTCGGACAGTACCGGCCATTCACTTCCCCAACCTACCTAGAGGACCGCCGGGTCACAACGCCAGTGCCCGTCTTTTCTGACACTAGCCCTTGGGCCGCGCCGGAAACAGTACTTTTCCGAAAACGTCTTTACCGATTCCGGCTGTGCCGGAGGCAGTAATTTAGTAGGATGGCGCACAGGCCCGCCCTGCCGGACCTTCCCCACGAAGACCTTCAAAGTTTGAAGGGGTTCCCATGGCATTCGGATATCTGGTCCCTGAGTTTCCGGGGCAGACCCACAGTTTCTTCTGGCGTGAAGTGGCCGCACTGCGGACCTTGGGAATGGAGCCGGAACTGATCTCCACCCGCCGCCCCAAAGGGGGGAGGGTGAGCCATGGCTGGGCCGGGGGCGCGGAAAATGAGACGTACTACCTCGTGCCACCCTCACCGGCAACCCTCGTCCTTGCCTCAGCAACCCTGCTAAGAGGACTGATGTCCGGCCGGGCGCCCGCCCTCCGGTGGTCGGTCAGGGAATACCGAGCTGGGCGTGCACCGGCGGTCGGACTGCGCCGGCAGGTCATGGGCGCACTCTACCTGGCCGCGCTTGTCCTTGCCGCTGCCGATCTGGTCCGGGTTTCCCGGAGCAGGGCCTGGACGCATATCCACGTCCACTCCTGCGCGGACGCCGCACAGATAGCACTCTTTGCCCACCGCCTCTCAGGCCTCCCCTACAGCCTGACGCTTCACGGTCCGCTGGCCGATTACGGGCCCAATCAAGCCGACAAGTGGCAAAATGCCGCTTTCGCCGTGGTCATCACCAAGGGGCTACTCCGGGACATTGGCCAGCAGCTCGGCGCGGCGCTTCCAGGCAGGGTTGAAATCGCGCCCATGGGGGTCGACACCACAAATTTCATCAGGCGGACCCCTTATGAACCCTGGACGGGCGCGGGACCCGCCAGGATATTCAGTTGCGGGCGGCTCAACCCCAGCAAAGGCCACAAAGACCTCGTCGCCGCGGTCCGATTGCTGGCGGACGCGGGAATAGACGCACGGCTCGTGGTTGCCGGCGAGGACGAAGTTGGCGGAACCGGATACCGGCTTGAGCTTGAGCGGTTCATCACCGAGTTGGACTTGGCTGGCAGGATCACGCTCCTCGGGGCCGTATCCGAAGAAGTCATCCGATCCGGACTTGAGGAGGCACACGTTTTTGCCCTCGCGAGCCATGCCGAGCCGCTGGGGGTAGCAATCATGGAGGCTATGTCATGGTCCGTCCCCGTGGTCGTTACCGGCGCTGGGGGCGTCCCGGAGTTGGTGCAGGACCAGCAGAGCGGCCTTCTGGTCGCCGCCAACGATGCCGTCCGGCTCTCGGCCGCCGTCGCCCTTGTGCTGAACTCCCCGGATCTGGCCAGCCGCCTGGGCGCTGCAGGTCGGCAGCGCGTGGCGGAGCGGTTTGACAGCACCCGCAGCGCCGCAATCCTGGCCCAACTCATCCGAGGGGTATAGCCCGTGAAAATTAGCCCAGAACGCTCCCACGCGGTCTTGACCGCCGCCTTTTGTCTGGCGATCGCGCTGCTCTTCAGCGGCAGTGGAGCGCCACCCGGGGAAGCTCTGGCGGCGAACGCCACGACACCCGCGGATGATGCTGCGGCCAATGGCCTCCGTGCAGTCGATGGCGGGGCTGGTTTCTACGGCGGATTCGAGAACCCACTGCCTGCCACCCCGGACTACTTCCCGCTTGGTGTCTGGCTGGAAAGCGTCCTGGAGCCGGGCGACATAGAAATGGACAAAAGCGTCGGGCTGAACACCTACGTGAACTTGACTGCGAACTCCGACACCGCCCTGCTGCAGCCCGGCGGTGTCCACGCTGTGACGAGCGAACCCTCGCCATGGAGCTCGGGCCTGGTCCTTGCCGACGAACCCGACATGTGGGCGGGGCCGGGGTCCTCCAAATGGACCGGAAAGTGGCCCGGGCAGGGGGAGGTCTGCAACCCCGCGGGAGTGCCCTGTGGCTATTCTGTGCAGCGGAAGCTCTCTGCAGCTATTGCCGACGGAACCATGACGTATGCCAACTACGGCAAGGGCGTCAGCTTCTGGGAGACCGATGAAGAAGCGTCGGTCTTCGTCAATGAATTCCAGGACGTGGTTTCGGTCGACAACTACTGGTTCACCGACCCCAACATCTGCGGCCAAGGGGAGGGTGGCGGAAGGCTGGGCGGGGGACGCAACCTGACGGACCTGGAATGCCGGCTGGGCGCCAATTATGGCTGGACAGTTGACCGGGTCCGATCCCTGGTCCGGCCGGCCGGCAGCAAACCGGTGTGGGCCTTTGTGGAACTAGGGCATCCGGCGGGCGAGGCCAAAGCCCCCACCATCACCGGCCCGCAAATCAGGGCCGCCGTCTGGAGCAGCCTGATCCACGGCGCACGGGGAATTGTCTATTTCAACCACAGCTTCGGCGGCCCGTGCCAATCCTTCCACATCCTCCGGGAATCATGCGGTGACGAGATAAGGCCCTGGGTGACCTCCGTCAACCAACAAATCACCGTCCTGGCACCGGTGCTCAACGCGCCGTTCCTGGACGGTGCCCTGACCCGGACTGCGGGCGTCGACACGGCCGTGAAAGTACTCGACGGCGACCTCTACATCTTCGCGGGCTCGGCGCAGGCACAGGCACAGCATGCTGAACTCACTCTGGGGTGCCTGCGTGGCGCGGATTTCACCGCCGCGGTGCTGGACGAGGACCGCACGGTGCACGTCAGCAACGGCACCATACGGGACACGTTCAAGGACGGCAACGCGGTCCACCTCTACCGAATCAACGGGGCCGCCGCTTCCTGCCTGCCCTAACGGCCGCAGGATTACAGGGTTACACCTTGAGCGACTACGCCGCGGTGCGGAAGAACAATTCCGTCACCCTCGCAAGCCGGTAAGGATCGTCCACGCCGCAGAGCTCCCGGGCCGAGTGCATCGAAAGCAGTGGCACACCGACGTCGACCGTCCGGATACCGAGTCGGGTGGCGGTCAACGGACCGATGGTGGAGCCGCAGGGCATCTCGTTGTTGGAGACGAACTCCTGGTACGGGATGCCGGCGTCCGCGCAGAGCCGCGACCAAAGAGCTGCGCCGGTTGCGTCCGTTGCGTAGCGCTGATTCGCGTTGATCTTCAGCAGCGGGCCGCCGTTCAGCGCCGGCCGGTTGGCCGGATCGTGCCGTTCAGCATAATTGGGGTGGACGGCGTGACCGGCGTCGGCGGAGACGCAAAATGACGCGGCGAAGGCCTGCCGCCGCTGGCTCGCAGAAGCCCCCAGACCGTCGGAAATGCGCACCAGGATGTCCTCAAGGAGGGGCCCGCTGGCACCGGAGCGGGAGGCGGAGCCGATCTCTTCATGGTCAAACGCGGCCAGCACGGCAATCGGCGACCCGGCCGGGAGTGACGCGGCGGCGTGGGCGATCAGGGCCGTGAGTCCGGCGTGGGTTGCGGACAGGTTATCCAGCCGGCCGGACGCGAAGAACTCGCCTTTCGCGCCGAACACTGCCGGGGCCTGGGTATCCGCAATGACAACGTCGTAGCCGCCGATCTGGGCAGCGTCCACGTCGGCACCGGCAACCCGGTCCGCGAGCAGGCCCAACAGGTCTTCCCCTGCCGGATCGCCGAGCCCATACACCGGGTTCATGTGTTGCTGCTTGTCCAGGGCCAGCCCCTCGTTGACGGCACGATCCAGGTGGATGGCCAACTGGGGGAAACGCAGCAGCGGCCCGGTGGCCGTGAGATGCTGGCTGCCGTCACGCAGCACGAGGCGCCCTGCGAGCTGCAATTCGCGGTCCAGCCAGGAGTTGAGCAGCGGACCGCCGTAGACCTCGACGCCGGCCTGCAGCCAACCGAACTTGCCCGTCGTGGGTTTGGGCTTGAGCTTAAACGAGGGGGAGTCGGTATGGGCGCCCAGAATGTTAAAGGCCGTGGTGGGATGGGCTGTCCCGGGCACCACCCAGGCGATGATGGCTCCGTCGCGGATCACGTAGAACTTCCCTGCGCCGGCGGGCATCTGCCAGGGCTCCCGCTCGTCAAGGGCCGTGAATCCTGCTCCGTTCAGCCGGCGGGCGGCTTCGTGGACGGCATGGAAGCTCGACGGCGACGCGGTGACGTACGCACCAAGGTCCTGGATGTGGGCTGCGGCGTTGGGCTGTGAAGGCATGGCTCCGATTCTAATGCCGTGGTCCTGGCGCTGCCGGTAGACGGCGACGTTCAGGCCGGCCGCGTAGCCGCCGGACACTGACCCGGTCATGGTGGCCAGTTGGTAAATGCCGCCGGCGTCGCCGAGACATTGTCCCGTCTCAGCGTGCTCCGCGGGAAGTTCCGGGCGCCGGTTCCCCGGCCGGTGGGCATGCCCTCCCGTGGCGAGGCCCGGTGTACATATGTCCATCATGTCCACCCGTGAGCGGCAGAGCTGGACATGTCCCGCGGTGCTGGCCCGCGGGACACATCCAGCCCACGGACCAGCACCAGGCAGGGGCTTTCGGTGCTACGAGGCGGGGCGCGACCCTGCAGCGGCGTCTTCGAGGGGTACCTCAGACGCTCCCATCTTGACCTCGTCGGCCGCGGGAGCTGCAGGCTTCCCGCCGTTTTTGCGGTAGCGCCACACGCCGATACCAACAACAACCGCGGCAAGGGCCAGGGAAAGCAGCAGCGATTCGCGGGTGGACTCCAGGACCACCATGCCGATCAGCAACGCAACAATGCTGATGATTGCCACCCAGGTCAAATAGGGGAAGAGCCACATCTTGAGCTGCAGGTCCTTGGCCGCAGCGCCCATCCTGCGGCGCAGGATCAGCTGCGAGCCGGCGATCACGAGCCACACAAACAAGGCGATGGCACCTGAGGTGTTAACCAGGAACAAAAAGACCGTATCCGGGGCGACGTAGTTCAGGCCAACAGTGACAAAGCCGACCACTGTGGAGGCCAGGACTGCCGCGGCGGGTACGCCGCGCCTGGAGATCCGCATCCAGGACCGCGGGGCATCGCCGCGGCGGGAGAGGGAGAACAGCATCCGGCTGGCGGTGTACAGGCCGGAGTTGAGGCAGGAAAGCACGGAGGTCAGCACCACGATGTCCATAATGGTGCCGGCGCCGGGGATTCCGAAGAGCTCGATGACGGCAACATACGGGCTCTTGGCCACGGAGGCGGAATTCCAGGGCAGCAGCGTAACCACCACCGCAATGGATCCGATGTAGAAAACGAGAATGCGCCAGACGGTCGATTTCACGGCCTTTTTGACGGCGTCGACAGGGTTTTCGGATTCGCCGGCAGCGATCGTGGCGATTTCAGCACCGAAAAAGGAGAATACGACCACAAGGATGCCTGCCAGCACGGCACCCGGTCCGTTGGGCATAAAGCCGCCGTTTTCGAGCAGGTTGCTCACGCCGGGAGCCGGCACGCCCGGTATAAGGCCCAGGATGGCGGCGATGCCGAATATCAGGAACAGCACAATCGCCGCGACCTTGATGGAGGCGAACCAGAATTCGAATTCACCAAAGGACTTCACCGAGCCCAGGTTGGTCAAGGTCAGGAGCACCATCAGCAGCAGCGCCCAGACCCACTGGTCGATCCCCGGCACCCAGCGGTGCATGATGGCCGCGCCGGCCGTGGCTTCAATGCCCAGGACGATGATCCAGAACCAGGCGTAGAGCCAGCCGATGCTGAACCCGGCCCAGCGACCCAGGGCTTTGTCCGCGTAGGTCGAGAACGAACCAGTTTCCGGGTTGGCAGCGGCCATCTCGCCCAACATCCGCATGACCAGAATAACAACGAGCCCTGCCGCTGTGTAGGCGACCAGGATCCCGGGCCCCGCCTGCTGGATTGCCGCACCGGAGCCGACAAACAGGCCTGCGCCGATCACTCCGGCGATGGCAATCATGGACAAGTGCCTGGGTTTCAGGGACTTGGAGAGCTGCTGGTCAGCCTGCATAAGGCGCCGTCCTTCGGGAATTGTGCGGGTCCGCGGTGGCAAGTAACTATTTGTGTGGCGGACCACATTGACGTTTCACCCTAAACCGGACTCAGGACCGCCTGTCCTGTGCAATCCCACAAATGACGGGTGGGCAGGCGGGGCACTACCCCAACACCAAGGCCTAGAAGGCAATGAAAGTTGCCCCCTAGGCAATTCACCCGTGTGTCTGAAACCACTGCTTCAAGCAAACAGGCCTCCGCCGGCCGCTCACCGCGGGCTCAGTAGTCGGGGTTGCTGGGCACCACCAGGCCGGTCTCGTAGGCGTACACCACGGCCTGGACCCGGTCGCGCAGGTGCAGTTTGGTCAGGATCCGGCCCACGTGTGTTTTGACGGTGGCTTCGGAGAGGAAATACCGGTGCGCAATCTCGGCATTGGAGAGTCCCTCGGCCATCGCCCCGAGCATCTCGTTTTCGCGCGGGGTTAGGTCCTCCAGCAGCGGATCCTTGACCGGACGGGCCCCGGCCGCGGATCCCGCACCGGGTGTGCCCGGGCCCACCCCGCTGCCTGCAGCACCGCCGCCCGTGCCGGCACCGCCGCTGCGGACATACGTTTCCAGCAACCGCCGGGTGATGCGCGGCGCCACCACGGCGTCACCACTTGCCACCACCCGGACGGCGCTGATCAGTTCAGCGGGAGCGACGTCTTTAAGCAGGAAGGCCGAAGCGCCGGCCTGGAGGCCGGCGAAAGCGTATTCGTCGAGGTCGAAAGTGGTGAGGATGATGATCTTCGAGTGGATTCCGGACGCGGTGATGGCCCGGGTGGCCTCGATTCCGTCCAACACCGGCATCCTCACGTCCATCAGCACGACGTCGGGCTGAAGGTCACGGACCTGACGGATTGCTTCGGCTCCGTCGGACGCCTCGCCCGCAATTCCCAGATCGGCTTCGCCCTCCAGGATCAGCCGGAATCCCATCCGCAGGAGCGGCTGGTCATCCACCAGAAGGATGCGGATCGGTGCAGTCTCGCCCATCGGTTCCCCTTGACTCATATGCACTTACTTTCCGTTGTCGCCGTTCAAGTGCAGGACGGCCCGCACTCGCCAACCGTATTCTCCGCTTCGTCCCGCCTCCACGGTGCCCGCATAGAATCTGGCCCGCTCCAGCATTCCGGCCAGGCCCTGGCCGGTGCCCACAGTTCCGGGGGAGTCCAGGATCCCCCGGGCCGCAGCCGAACCGCCGGCGTCCAGGCTGCCCTTGCCATCGTCCACAACTTCGATGGTGACGGTGGAGCCGTCCCGGGCAATCACCACGTCCACCCGGCCCAGCGACCGGCCGTAGCGGAGCACGTTCGTCAGCGATTCCTGCACGATCCGGTAGACCGTTAGCTGGAACGCGGTGTCCAGGGGCAGCGCGGGACCGGTGTGGGTGTAGTGCAGCGGGAGTCCGGCGGTCCGGAATCCCGCCAGCAATTTGCCCAGGTTGTCACCTGTCACGAGAGGTTCGCGCGGAGCCTGCCCGGTGGCCGACTCGTCACGCAGCACGCCGAGGACGCGCCGCATGTCCGCCAGGGCGGTGCGCCCGGTGCTGGAGAGTTCCCCGAGGACATCGACCGCCCGCACCGGGTCTTTTTTGATAACCACGGCTGCGCCGTCCGAAAGGCTGATCATGACCGTGAGCGCATGCGCCACGACGTCGTGCATTTCCCGGGCGATACGGTTGCGTTCGGCGGCCGATCCGAGCCGTGCGGCCCGGACGGCCCAGGCGGCAATCTCCTGTTCGTGCTCGCGCCGCTGCCGGACGGATATTCCGATCCCGGTAGCAATAACGTTGGAGAGTGTGATGCTGACGCCGGAGGCGATGCTGCTAATCAGCTGGAAGTTCTCCGGCGTGTTCACACCCGTGTCCGGCAACCTGCCGTCCAGCGGCCCAACCGCCAGCAGGACGTAGGGGATCACCAGCGGCGCAGTAGCCGACATAAGGGATAACAGGGCAAACCGCCGGCTGCGCGCCACCGCCACGGAGTAGAGCGCAAACCACAGTCCGGCGGAGACGTTCGAACCCCAAGGATGCAGCAATGTCACACCCAGGTCGAGCGCGGCAACGAGGGCCAAGACCGCCACCGGCCGGCTTCGCCGGAAGAAGAGCGCCCCTGCGCCCGCCGCGAGCAGTCCCACAACCGGCCACACGCCGTCGTGCGCTGACTCGACGCCCGCTGGAATGACCAGTCCAAGGTAGCAAAGCACCACAGCGGTATCCATCACCCGCGGATGCTGAAACAGGTAGCGCCGGAACCGCCCCCGGCGGCGGTCGGTGATTTCGGCGAAGGACGCGTCAGCCGGGCCGGCTGGCGCGTCCTTCACAGGAACTGCATCGATCATGTTCTGAGCCTAGACGCTGGGCCGGCGGAGGCTAGACGTCCCGCCGTTTCAGCACCACGGCGGCCAGGACCACTGGGATGACGACCCAGGCGCCCAGGACCAAGACAGCCTGCCAGGCTTCCAGCGTGTCCGGGACGTGCTGCACGGCTATCATCGGGTCGATCGTGTTGCCGGGGAGGTACTTGCGGGCTTCGACGAAGAAATCGCCGGGGATCAGCTGGAAGGCGATCGGAGCCACAAAGAACAGCCCGACCAGGCTCATAATGCCCCCGGCCGAGTTGCGGACCAGCGAGCCCAGTGCCATGCCGATAGCGGCGACCGCGGCGATGTAGGCGCTGTTGACGAGCATCATCTTCACCGACTGCGAACTGGCGAGGTCCAACTTAAGGTTGTAGTTGCCAAGGATCGGCAGCGACACAAGGCCGGCCAGATACACGGAAGCCGCCGTGAGCACAAACGCCGTCACCATAACAACAAGCAGTTTCGCGGCATAGGCCGGGATCCGCTTGGGGACGGCGGCGAAGGTGGAGCGGGCCATACCCGTGGTGAATTCGGAGCTCATCAGCAGCACACCCAGCGAGCCCAGGATCAGCTGGGCGAATGCGATGCCGGATGTGGGGACGCCGACGGCGAGATCTCCGCCCTGCGCGGCAAATGCCGCTGCCGCTTGCGGGTCCCGGGAGGCCGCCTCAGAGAACTGTCCCGTTCCCCACGCGGACAGGGCACCGAAGCCAACCATCACCAGGACGGTGGAAGCAAGCAGGATCAGGGTGGAGAGGAGGGTGCGGAATTTGATGAATTCGGAATTCAGGACCCGGAAGAAGCTCGGTCCCGGGCCGGTGCTGGACTTCTGGCCGGCCGCAACGCCACCGGCGCCTGCATGCGCGCCGCGGCGGGAGGGTTCGAGGGTTGTTGAGCTCATGGCTTAGTTGCCTCCGGTCTGGACGGGGGCCGCAGCGCCCGCGGTGATCAGCGAGTGGTATTCGACCTCATCCTTGGTCAATTCCATGTATGCCTCCTCGAGGCTGGCCCGAAGCGGGGTGAGTTCGTAGATCAGGACGTGGCTGTCGAGGGCAGCGCGCGCGATCCCGCGGGGATCCAGGCCTGAGACCTCGAGGAGTTCGTTGTCCTGCAGTTCCACGGAGACGCCGTCAGAGGCCAACAGCTGCATCAGCTGGTCCGGCCTGTCCGTGCGCACACGCGTGCGGACCTGGCCCTTGCCGGTGATGATGTCCTGGATCGGCGCGTCGGCGATGATCCGGCCGCGGCCGATCACTATCAGGTGGTCGGCGGTAACTGCCATTTCGCTCATCAGGTGGCTGGAGAGGAAGACCGTGCGCCCCTCGGATGCGAGGTACTTAACGAGGTTGCGGACCCAGACAACGCCTTCCGGGTCCAGTCCGTTGACGGGCTCGTCCAAGATGATGGTCTGCGGGTCGCCGAGAAGTGCCGCGGCAATCCCGAGCCGCTGTCCCATGCCAAGCGAGAAGCCGCCGACCTTTTTCTTGGCAACGTCCGCCAGCCCCGTCATCTCGATCACGTCGTGGACGCGCTTTTTGGGGATGCTGTGCGTGGCGGCCATGGCCAGGAGGTGGTTGTAGGCGGAGCGGCTGGTGTGGACTGCCTTGGCGTCGAGCAGCGCCCCAACGTCGCGCAGCGGTGCAGCGTGGCGCGCCAACGGGGTGCCGTTGACGGTGACGGTGCCCGACGTCGGACGGTCCAGTCCCATGATCATGCGCATGGTAGTGGACTTGCCGGCGCCGTTAGGGCCAAGGAATCCGGTGACCCTGCCGGCTTCAATAGTGAAGTTGACTCCGGCGACGGCGGTTTTATCGCCGTACACCTTCGTCAGGCCTCGTGCTTCGATCATGGAAGCGGTCCTTTGCGTAGGAGTGGTTGGTGTACCCACCACGCTACCGAGGCCAACCGCCGGTTTCACCGGTCTCAGGGATGATTCCGGGTCCACCCAGGGTAGTCCGGGAGGATGACCCTGAGTCGACCCGACGCCGGTCAGCGGCCCAGCAACTCCCGGAAAACCGGCGCCAGGGCTTCCGCCGACAAATCATGTCCTTGGCCGGCGATGTTGCGCCAGACGCCGCCGGGAATCATGGCGGCTACGGCCTTCGCAGCCTCGGCCAGTCCGGGGAAAGTTGCGTCGCCGCTCAGGACATAGCTGGGGATCGAGACCCGGGACAGTGCCTCTACGCTCACGTACGGGTCGCCGCAGATGGCCTGATCGTAAGCCAGCGTCTGGGCGATGGCCTCCATTCCCGGCCAGAAGGGTGCCTTGCGCTGGCCGTGCAGAGCCGCTGGCGGGATCCCCACGACGACAGTCTGGAAATATTCGACGGCGTCACCGGGCCTTCCCCCGGCCACCAGCTCTTCTATCCGCCGGACATGTTCAACGGTGGAGGCCGGAGTACCGCCGGCCATAAAGAGCGGAGGCTCATAAAGCACAATTGTCTGGAAGTCGAGGCCGTCCACGGCAGCCCGAAGGGCCAGGATGGCGCCGGATGAGTACCCAAAGACGTGGCCGCGGCCGCCGTAGAGCCCCAACAGCGCCTCAAGGTCTTCCACTTCACGGCGGATGTCGTAGGGCCGGGTGTCCCCGCTGGTGCCCCTGCCCCGCCGGTCGTAGCTGATGCAGGTAAAACTGTCCCTGAGCGCCGCCGCCAGAGGCGCCGCGGTCATCCGGTCATTCGAGGCGCCGGTGACGAAAATCAGCGGCTCGCCGGCCCCGGCGGTCTCAAAGCCAATGCTGGTGCCGTCTGCGGATTGGACGGAGGACTGCTGCACTGGCTGCATGGCTTATCCCTTCAGGCCGGTCAGGACTCACTCACAGACTACGCCGGTCCATGCCGGGCGGGCCGGTAAATGCGTCAGCGTTCAGTCAGCGGGGAGTAGTACGTCAGGGCGGCCGGCCGCACCGAGAACTCGACGGTCCGGACCGCCGGCATAACCTCGCCGTCGACCGCTAGGACCATTGTCGAATCCAACGGTTCCACCCGGATCCGGGTGGCTTCGGACAGGTGCGTAATGCGCGAGGTGGCGACCGTCCCGGTCAAAACAGCCCACAGCAGCCGCAACCGGGCAAACGATTCGTCGGCCGTGATCATCCTGAGGTCGAAGACGCCGTCGTCAAGGACCGGACGAACCAGCGGGGCATGGTCGCGGGGATAATAACGTCCGCGGCCGATATACAGGATCCAGACTTTGTGCCGTACGCCGTCGACGACCAGGCTGGTGGGGGTCCCGGCCGCGAAGGTCCGGAACATCGCGACGATGCCGGCCAAGGGTTTGCCAAGCGCCGGCTGCAACAGCTCACGCCGGCGAACCAGGTTCGGGTAGAGGCCTATACTCGCCGTGTTGAGCATCGTCACGTGCACCTGCTCGGGGTTACCGGGAAGCCCCCGTTCCACTGCCACCAAGCCCAGGTCCGCCCGGGCCGCTTCCCCCCGGGTCGCGGCTTCCACCGCCTCGGAGAGGGTTGGAATGCCCGCGTCGCGCGCGAAATGGTTCAGGGTTCCGCCCGGCAGGACCAGCAGCGGCAGGGAATGCTCGACGGCGGCAGCCGCCGCCGTTCCGACGGTTCCGTCACCGCCCCAGACGCCCAGGGCCACAACACCGGGCTGGCCAACGACCCGCGCAATCTCCTCCGCCAGGTCCTCGTCTTGGGAAACTTCCTTTATATGCGCCTTGGGGAATATTTCGTGCAGGGCCGCCGCGGTTTCCGCCGCGTAGGAGCCGCCCAGCGTGTTCACAGCTATACCCAGGCCTGCACCCTCCGGAAGCTTGGCGACTGTCGCTGCGCTCCGGCGGATGGCCGGGAAGGGCGGCCGGACAGGCCACCATTTCCGGGCGACCAGGGCGGCCCCGGCCCCGATCGCCGAGCCGAAAAACACATCAGAGGGCCAGTGCGCGCCGGTATGAACACGGGAGTAGGCGACGCCCGCGGCAAGCGGCGCGAGCGCGGCTCCGAGGGGCGGCCGGACCATACCGACGCCAAGGGCGAACGCGACGGCAGAGGCCGAGTGGCCCGAGGGCATGGACGAGCTCTTGGGTTGGGGGTGGACAAACCTGAAGGCCGGAAGGTGCTCCGGCAGCGGACGTGCCCTCGGCAGCAGCGTCTTGAATCCGAGGTTCGTGACTGCGGAGGCAACGGCCTGCGCCAGCACCCCGTGGACGGCAGCACGACGGGTCCGCCCCGGAAACAGTGCCATCACGGCGGCGATGCCTATCCACAACCTGCCGTTATTCGCTGCCGCGGAAAGCCGCCGGAAGAACTCGTCGTAATTTCCCCCGGGGAGGCCGGCCACCGCACGGACAATTCGGCGGTCCACTCTTCCCACGCGCCCCGGCGCCTTCCTCAGCATGCTTCGCATCCGACCACCTTACTGCCCGGGCGGGACGATCCCTTCGCTAGGATGAGACGATGACCCGAGTGCTGGACCCTCAGCGATTGTCCGCGGGCCGCGTGCTTGCGGCCAGTACGGCCCTGCTCACCCTGGGCGCAGTACTGACGGGGATGCTGCTCACGGACGTCCAGCATCCCCCGTTTCAGTCCCTGGACGAAGGCTGGGCCGGCGCGATCACCGCCCTGCGCGCTCCGTTCTGGGACGGGCTCAATGGCTTCCTCAACCTGGCCGGCTACCGGGGCGTCCTGGTGCTGCACGGGTTGCTCGTCGTGGTCCTGCTGCTGCGAAGGCGGGCGCGGACGGCAGTTTTCGCCGCCGCAGCAGGGATAGTTGTCCTTGGTCTTACCCAGATCCTCAAGGCGGCCATCCTCCGCGAGCGGCCCGCCAACACCATTGTCCTGACCGACACGGGATCATTCCCTTCCGGCCACGTTGCGAGCACAGCCGCTTTCCTGGTGGTGGTGGCAATTCTGCTGGGCCGCGCCTGGGCCGGGGTGCTTGCCGGTCTTGGCGTCTTGGCCATGATGGTCAGCCGCACGTATCTGTCCGCCCACTGGCTCGTGGACACGGTCGGCAGCATATGCCTGGCCGTCCCGGTGGTGCTCCTGCTCTGGCTGTCCTGCCGGAACATCTGCATTCAGGAAAATGGAGATGCCCGCCGGCTTATCAGCTGGCGCGCGCGGGCTTCGCGGCGCCGGCGAGCAGCAGTGCCCCAAGAATTGGAATCATGATGGTCAGCAGTGCCACCCGGATGCCGACCAGGTCTCCGAGGTAGCCCAGCAGCGGCGGCCCCGCCAGGAATGCGATGTACCCGATCGTGGAAACCACTGCAACACGGGCGGCGGCATGCCTGGGATCGTCAGCCGCGGCCGACATCCCCATCGGGAACGCAAGGGCGGCCCCTGCACCCCAGAGCACCGCGCCGGCCGTGGCCCACCAAAGATTCCCGGCCAGCACAAAGATCCCCAGCCCTGCGGCGGCCGCCGCCATACTGGCACGGAGCACGGGTACCCGGCCGTAGGCGTCAATCGCCCGGCCGCCGAAGAACCGCACAGCGGTCATGGCCAGCACAAAGGCGGCAAAAAGCAGCGCACCGGTGGAATCTGTGGCCTTCAGGCCGTCGACGGCGGCTTTCGCGATCCAGTCGTTGCCGGCGCCTTCGGTAAGTGTCGCCCCGAGCACCACCACGCCGATCAGCAGTGTCCGACCGTCCCGCCAGGCCGTGTGCCCCTTGGGTTCCGTCCGCTCCCCGGCTACCGCCGCTGGTGCCGGGAGGTGCGGCAGGAAATAGCGCGGCGCAACAACCGTCAGTGTGGCGACGATGACGGCGATCACCAGCAGGTGCGCCGGAAGCCCGACACCCAGACCCGCCAGGCCAGCGCCGATCAGGGCGCCGAGGAACGCGCCGCCGCTGAAGGCTGCGTGGAACTGCGGCATGATGGTGCGCCCGAGCTGGTGTTCGACGTCGGCGCCTTCAATGTTCTGGGACACGTCCCACAGGCCAATGCCGACACCGAAGAAAAACAGTGCAACGGCGGTTCCCGGCACGGAGCCGGCCAGCAGCGCCAGCGCCACACCGACGCCGGCAAGAGCCGCGACCAGGCCGGCGGCGCGCACGGCATTCGCCGTCCCGATCCGTCCCACCACGTGGCCGGCAGTGGGCAGGGCGACCAGGGATCCCGCCGCCACGCACAACAGCAGGGTCCCCATCTGCCCGGAGGAGATGCCAAGGATGTCCGTCACCGCCGGGATGCGGGCGGCCCAGCTGGCGAATACCAGCCCGTTAATTCCGAAGATCAGGAAGGTGGCCGCTGCGGCGGCGTTGAGTTGCGGGCGGGTTGCCGTCTTGGTCATACGATCACTACTTCCACCGAGTGTTGGGTGAGCTGGTCAAGGTCTCCGGCACTGAACTGATGGTCCGTGACGAGGACGTCCACGGCGTCCAGCGACGCGACAAGTGCGACGGCGGTGGCGTCCCATTTGGCTGCGCAGCAGGCCACGATCACCCGGGCCGCGGACTCCACTCCAGCGCGTTTTACCGCCGCGTCGTCGAGGTCGTGGGCCATCATCCCATCCCGGAGGTTCAGTGCGCAGGGCGTGAGGACGGCTGCATCAAACCGCAGCGAACGGATGTTCGATTCCGTCATGGGTCCGCGGAAAGACCGTTCGCCGGCGAGCAAACTCCCGCCGGGCAGCAGCAGGTCGGGATGACGGCCGGCAGCTGGGCCCCCTTCGGTCAACGCGCTGACGGCCTGCAACGACATCGGCATCACGGTCATCTGCCGCAGCCTCAGCTGGCGGGCCACCGCGGTGGCAGTGGTGCCGCTGTCCACCCAGACGTGCCCGCGGTCCGGCAGCAGTGCGGCGACGCCGGCCGCAATCCGCACCTTCACGGCGTGGTCCTCGATTTCGCGTTGGCCGTACTCAGGGTATCCGCCCCCCAGAACGAGGCTCCGGGCACCGCCATGGACCCGGCGGAGAACGCCGTGCCGGGCCAGGACATCCAGGTCACGGCGGATCGTCGCACCGGAGGCACCAACGGCGCCCATCAGCTCATCGATCGTTACATGCTCCTGGTGCCGCAACAGTGCTCCGATGCGGCGGTGGCGCTCCTCAGTCCCCATGTACAAATGATAACCGAGCGTGATCATTTGATCACTCCTTGCGCAAATGTATTCTGGCGTTATGGCTGAAGAACTATTTACGGACGGCAGGGTCTCCGGCGCCGGGGAGTACCTCGACGGCGAACGCCACGGCCGGTGGGTCTTTTACTTCCGCAGCGGCCAAGTCAAAGCCGAGGCAGGTTACCGTCGCGGACAGCTCAACGGCGACTGCGTCTGGTACCGCGAAGGAGGCGGACTGCTGCAGAAGGGGGCATTCCGGGACGGGCAGCAGGACGGCTTCTGGCAGCGGTGGCACCGCAGCGGCGAGCTGTTGGACGAGGGATCCTTCGACGTCGGACGGAAGACTGGCGAATGGATCACCTACGCCCCGGACGGCACCGAAACCAAGCGCAAGACCTTCAAATAGCCCAACGCTCTCTCACCTTTCGCACGAAAAACGCCAACGCTCTCCCATCCCGTGAGAGAGCGTTGGCGCAAAACGTGCAGGAAAGGAGGGAGCGTTCTGTCTACCGCGTGACCTCTTCCAGCAGCTCGAGCACGTGCCTGTACTGGGCACCCGTGGCCCGGGTCATGCCCAGTTCGCAGGTCCGGTTGCAGGAGGCGTGGGCGGCGGCTTCCATGTCGGCCACTTCCGCAGCCTGTTTCGCGGTCGCCGACGCTGTCAGTTCCGGGTGCAGCATGCCCCGATCCCCGGCGAACGCGCAGCAGCCCCAGTTTTCCGGGATCTCAACCCGGTCCGCCACGGCGCCGGCGACGGCGCCCAGGGCATCGTTGAGGCCCATCCGGGTGGACGAGCAGGTGGGATGGAGCGCCAGTGACTCCAGCTTCTCGTGGCCGGGCAGCCGGGGCAGGATCCGTTCCGCGGCGAAGTCCACGGCGTCCAGCATCCGCAGGGCGCGCTGCCCTGCCGCGGGTGCGTCCGATTCCACCGCCTGGCGCAGGCCCTCGGTGCAGGAGGACGCGTCGCACACGATTGGAAGCTCCCCCTCCCGGGTCGCCTCCCGGAGGGCGGCCAGGGTCTTCTCCCTCATCGTTCTTTGGCCCGCCGCCATGCCTTTCGAGGACCAGGGCGTGCCGCAGCACAGGCCATCGATGCCTTCGGGTACGAGGAGGGTGAGCCCGGCCCGGGCACAGAGTTGTTCGAAGCTGTACTGGACGCCGCGTCCCTGACCGTCAGGACCGGCTCCTGCCGGTCCGAACATAGCGCCAACACAGGCCGGGAAGTAGACGGCGTCAACTTCCCCCGCCGGGGCCTGACGCTTGCGCACCGGGCCGCCGCCGGGCAGTTCGGCGGAATACAGCGGCACCGTATCTTTCCCGAGCACTGCCCGCGCTGCGTGGTTGGGTGCGGCGATGGCAGCGGCCGGGAGCTTGTTGACGACCGTCAGCGCCAGGGAGGCGCCGCGCGTAACGCCCTCCCAGTGCTTGGCGGCGGCGTTCCAGGCACCGTTGGCGAGCGGACCGGCGTCGGCCTTCCGCAGGCGTTTCACGAGCGATCCGGTGTTGATGTCCACGGGGCAGGCGGTCTGGCACATCCCGTCCACGGCGCAGGTGTCCACGGATTCGTACTCGTAGTCCTTTTCCAGCTCCTTGACCAGCACCGTGTCCCCGGCCAGCCGCGCGGATTCGATGGCGCGCAGCGTGACGATGCGCTGCCGCGGCGTAAGGGTGATGTCCTTGCTGGGGCACACCGGCTCGCAGTAGCCGCAGGAGACGCAGCGGTCCACTTCCTCCGCGACGGGCGGCGCCGTCTTGATATGGCGCAGATGCGCCAGCGGATCCTCATCCATCAATACGCCCGGGTTGAGCATCCCGGCGGGGTCGAAGAGCCGCTTGACGGTGCGCATGACGTCGTAGAGCTCATCCCCGTACTGCCGTCGGACGTAGGGGGCCATGACTCGCCCGGTCCCGTGCTCTGCCTTCAACGATCCGCCCTCGGCCAGGACCAGGTCCACCATGTCTTCGGTGAACGCGCCGTAGCGGTCCAGTTCGGCCGCGGTGGCGAAGCCGTCCGTGAGCATAAAGTGGACGTTGCCGTCCTTGGCGTGGCCGAAGATCACACTGTTGCTGTAGCTGTATTTATCGAAGAGCCGGATCAATTCCCGGCAGGTGCGTCCCAGCACGGGGACCGGGACCACAATGTCCTCCAGCAGCGCGGTGGTTCCCTGGGGACGCGCTCCGGCGACCGAGGCGTAGAGGCCTTTGCGCAACTGCCAGAGCTGGCCGCGTTCCCGGGAGTCGCCGGTGAACCGGGCGGGGGCGGACAGCCCGAGGCCAGGGAGAATGTCCTCGCCATGGCGCTGGAGTTCCTCCAGTTGCGCGGCGCTGCCGGCGGAGTACTCCACGAGCAGGGCGGCGTGGTCCCGGACGACCAGGTCCTGCACGACGGCGGGTGTTCCCTTGAGCGTCTGGCCCACCTTGAGGGACAGCCCGTCCATCAGCTCAACGGTGGCGGCCCCCGTCGCGACGAGGGCGGGCAGGGCGGCGTTGGCGGCCTCGAGGTCCGGGAACACCAGCAGGCCTGCGGCGGCATGCGGGAGCCGCTGGATGGTGCGGAAGACCGCTTCGGCCACGAAACCGAGGGTGCCTTCGCTGCCGACAATCAGGTGGGCCATGATGTCCACGGGGGTCTGGAAGTCCAGCAGGGAGTTCAGGCCGTAGCCCATGGTGTTCTTCATGGAGAACTGCTGCCGGATCCGCTGCACGGAGTCCGGATTGTTCCTGACCCGCGCGGCCAGCCGGGCCAGGCCTTCGTGGAGTTCCGGCTCGAGGGCACGGAGTTTCTGGTCGGCGTCGGCCGCCGCGGTGTCGATCACGGTGCCGGAGGGCAGCACCACGGTCAGCGACTCCAGGGTGCGGTAGGTGTTGTCCACTGTGCCGCAGTTCATGCCGGATGAGTTGTTGGCGACCACACCGCCGATAGTGCACGCTGCCTCGCTGGCCGGATCGGGCCCGAATTTCCGGCCGTAACGGGCGAGCCTCGCATTGAGCGCCCGCACGGTGACGCCGGGCTGGACGCGGACCCGGGCGCCGCCGTCGAGCACTTCGATGTCCCTGAAGTTGCGTCGGACGTCTACGAGCACGCCATCGGTGACTGCCTGCCCGCTGAGGCTGGTGCCGCCGGAGCGGAAAGTCAGCGGCACTCCTTGGGCCGCGCTGGCGCGCAGCAGACCGCCGACGTCGGCGGCGCTCCCGGCCGTGACGACGGCCTGCGGGATCAGCAGGAAGTGCGAGGCGTCATGGGCATTCGCGTGCAGGTCGATCGCCCGGGTCTTCACCTGGGCGGGGTCCTGCACTGCCGAGCGGAGGCCAGCCAAATCGAGGGGAGCCATCAGGGCACCATCCAGCCGAGCACGG